>NZ_BAABRR010000008.1:0-136547 GCF_039545075.1 Demequina sediminis
GCCGCCGACGCCACTCCGCACTCGGCTACCAGCGCCCCGACGAGGTCCACTACAGTTACCGACAGCCAGCCCTGGCAGCGTAAGAGAAACCACCAACTCCGCTGTCCGAAATCAGCGAAGCAGCCCATGGATCGTTTACACCTGTGTCGGGGCATCGTTTACACCCCTGGCAGTTTGACGATGGGCCATGGCGGATGGGGACAAGAACCGGGTCATCGTGCTGGCAATCGTCGAGGGCAGCCTGTCTGTCGCAAAAGCGGCCCGCCGCTTCGGTGTGACCCGCCAGTGGATCCACCGCCTCCTGACCCGCTATAGAGCCGGCGGACTCGAAGCGCTCGAGCCGCGTTCACACGCCGCGCATGCTCCCGCCGGGCGGATCCCTGACGACATGCGTGCCCGGGTCGTCGCGCTACGGGATCAACTCGTCAGCGGGGGACTGGACGCCGGTGCGGAGTCGATCCGCGACCGCCTCACCCGCGCCGACATTACCCCACCCGCGACATCCACGATCTACCGGATCCTGCGCGCTGCGGACCGAGTCACGCCGGAGCCCCACAAGCGACCCCGCTCCAGCTGGCAACGCTTCCAAGCCGCCGCCCCGAACGCCTGTTGGCAGTCCGACATGACCCACTGGCAACTCGGCGACGGCACCAAAGTCGAGATCATCTCCTGGCTCGACGACCACTCACAGTTCCTCCTGCACATCACCGTCCACCGCACCGTGACCGTCCGCACCGTCACCGACACCTTCCTCAGCGCTGGCCGAAACCATGGCCTACCAGCATCGACGCTGACCGACAATGGCCGGATCTACACGACCAGACTCGCGGGCCACCACGGCGGCCAGGGCCACTTCGAGCACCTGATCGACTCCCTCGGCATCGAACAGAGGAACGGCCGCCCCGGCCACCCCCAGACCCAAGGCAAGATCGAACGCTTCCACCAGACCCTCAAACGTTGGCTCACCGCGCGAACCGACGCCACCACCCTGGACGCCCTGCAAGCCCTGTTGCGCGCCTTCCAACACGTCTACAACCACGAACGGCCGCACCGCGCCAACGACCGCCGCACCCCCGCCGAGACCTACGAAGCAGTGCCCAAGAACGCACCCCGCGTCGGTCTACTCGGCAAGTTCTGGCGAGTGCGCCACGACACCGTCGACACCGTCGGCGTCATCACCCTGCGGCGCCGCGCTCGCTGACACACGAGTGCTCGTTCCTGGACGCTTTCGTGCACCTGTGTGTCAGCGAAATGACCTTGCGTTGCGGGGTGGCCGCAACCGTCCCTGCCCGCCGCGAAGAGGGCGACGAGAAAGGGCCGCCCTTCCCGGCATTTACCAGGAAGAACGGCCCTTCGTCACGTCGGGCTGACAGGATTTGAACCTGCGACCCCTTGACCCCCAGTCAAGTGCGCTACCAAGCTGCGCCACAGCCCGTGACAGCCAGATAATGCTACCGGACAATCGGGGGTGCCTTGCACCATCCGGCGCAATTCGGCGCGTCGCGCCTGGCCACACGCGGCGGGACACGCGTCCGTCACACCCGGCACATGAAACGGACACGCGGCGCCCGTATGCTCGATTCATGGCACGCGTCCTCATCACCGGATTCGAACCACGGCCCGGCATGGCAGCCGACTCAGCCGCCGACTCCGTCCACATCCTCGCGCAGACTTGGCACGGCGACGGTGCGCTGATCGCGCGAGGGCTGGTCCCCGCATTCGAGGAGGCGCCGCGCAGGCTTCGCGCCTCGATCGCGCGCCACCTGCCCGACGCCGTGATCCTGGTCGCCTCGCGGCCGGGCTCGGCGGAGATCACCATCGAACGTCTTGCGGTCAACCTCGACCACGCGGACGCGCCCGATGCCGCGGGCAACCGTCCCGTCGACGTCCCGGTGGTCCCCGGCGCCGAGGCCGGCCTGTGGACCACCCTGCCCACCCGCGAGATCCTCGACGCACTGCACGCGCGCTCGATACCCGCGCGCCTGTCCCTCTCCCCGACCACCGATGTCGCCAACCACGTCTTCTACTCGCTGCAGCGCGAGCTCGCGCAGTGGCAGGTCCCGAGCGGCCTCATCCACGTGCCCGCGAGCCCCGAGATGGCACTCGGCGGGCCCGCGCTGCCGGCCGAGGTGATCGCCGAGGCCCTCCGCGTCGTGGTCGAGGCGACGGTCGCGGTGCTCGAGGAAGAGTCCTCCACCGTCACCGCCGTCGCTCCCCCGGCACCGCAGGAGGACGATGCCCGGGCCGGGTTCCACGCCGAGTTCGACCCCGAGGCCACGCAGCCCTTCCTCATGCCGATCGCGGAGCCCATCGTCGAGCCGGTTGTCGCGGCACAGTCCAGGCCGTTCGTCCCCACGCTCGAGCCAGAGCCCGAGTTGGAGCCGGAACCCGAGCCGCTCCCCGCACCCGAACCCGCTCCGCACACGTCCCCTATCGCCGTCGCCGAGCCGCCCGCCGCCGCGGACGCCACGTGGCTCCACGACCACACGGACACTCAGGACGCAGCAGACAGCACGCACGACGACCACCCGGAACCTCCCCCCTCCAGGCCCCTCACCTGGGAGGAAATCATCACCGGCGGACGCTAGGCATCGTCCGTCACGCCTGTCGTCAACCGATCGTCCCCCAAGCCCGTCCCCCAGCCCCCGGAGAACCCATGGCCACCGGCCTCGCCACCACCGTCACCCTGTCCCTGCCGCAGTGGCTGGTCGCGGACATACCCGCGCTACCCTCCCACCTCGACACCCATGAGGAGCAGATGGCACTGGTGCACCGCCTCGCGGACCGCAACTGGCGCGAGGGCGGCGGCGGACCGTTCGCGGCGATCGTGGTCGACGCGGGCACCGGCGAGCTCGTGTCGGTAGGCGTCAACGTGGTGCTCGGCACCGGCGTGAGTTCGGGGCACGCGGAGGTCATGGCGCTCGGCCTCGCGCAGACCCGCCTGGGCACGTGGGACCTCGGGGCGGAGCGCGACCTCGCGCTCGTGGTCAACTGGCGCCCGTGCGTGCAGTGCTACGGCGCGACCCTGTGGTCGGGCGTCAAGCACCTCGTGGTCGCGGGCGACGGACCCGAGCTCGAGCGCCTCACGCGCTTCGACGAGGGCCCCATGGTCGCCGACTGGGCCGCTCAGTTCGAGGCGCGCGGCATCGAGGTCACCCAGGACGTGCTGCGCGAGGAGGCACTCGCCGTGTACCGCGCCTATGGCGACTCGGCGGCGACCGTCTATAACGCGCGCGGCACGGGCCCCATCGAGTCCGACTGACTCGAGTCCGACTGACTCGAGCCCGACTGACTCAGGCCCCCGGCGACTACCCGGTGGGCACCTTGACGAACAGCATCGCGACGAGACCCAACGCCACCACGGTGATGATCCCCACCACGCCCCAGATGGTCGCACCCGTGAGCGCGATCGCGAGCGTCCACAGCGCGGGCGCGAGGAAGGACACCGCGCGGCCGGTGGTCGCGTAGAGCCCGAAGATCTCGCCCTCCCTGCCGGGTGGGCTGACGCGCGCGAGCAGCGACCTGGATGCCGCCTGCACGGGCCCCACGAAGAGGCACAGCACCAGTCCGCCCACCCAGAACACCATCGCTCCCGCCTCGTGGAGGAATGCCACCGCGAGCCCCGCGATCACCATGCCCGTGAGCGAGATGAGGATGAGCCGGCGCGGTCCGATCCGGTCGTCGACCATGCCGGCGAACAGCGTCGCGACGCCCGCGACAAGGTTCGCGGCGATGCCGAAGATGATGACCTCAGTGGGCTCGAAGCCGAACGCCACGGCGGCGATGATCGCGCCAAACGTGAACACGCCAGCGAGGCCGTCGCGGTAGATCGCGCTCGCGAGCAGGAACCACAGCGTCGAGCGCGCGTCCCTCCACAGGCCCATGAGGTCGCTCCACAACCGCGCGTACCCCGCAAGGAGCGACACGGGTTCGCGCCCCGCGGCGGGCGCCTCTGGCACGTAGCGGAACAGCGGCCACGCGAACACCACGGCCCACAGGGCGCATCCGAGCGCGATAAGGCGGTACGCCATGCCGTTCGACGTGTCCATGCCCCACCAGTCGGCGCCGTCGGCGATGACGACGATCACGAGCGCCACGATCCCGCCCACGTAGCCCAGTCCCCATCCGAGGCCCGAGACGCGGCCCACGGTCGCGGGAGTGCTGACCTGCGTGATGAGCGCGTTGTAGTTCACGCCGGCGATCTCGGAGAACACGCTGCCCAGCGCGATGAGCCCCACGCCGAGCGCGAAGAACGCGGGCGAGGCCTCCACGAAGAACAACCCCACCATGCACGCCACCAGCAGCGCCGTCGCTCCCCCGAGCCACGCCTTGCGCTTGCCCGAGGTGTCCGCCCGCTGGCCCAGCACCGGAGCGAGCAGCGCGACCAGGATGCCCGCCACCGTGAGGCCCGTGCCGAGCCCTCCCGCGAGGCTCGACAGCGCGAGCTCATACGCCGGGTGGTCCTCTCCCAGCGCCGCGATCTCGGGATCGATGAAGGACTCCGAGGTCAGGTAGAGCGCCGTGAAGACGAACGTGATAATCACGGAATTGAACGGCTGCGTCGCCCAGTCCCACATCGCCCACGCGGTCACCCGGCCCCATCGCGAGCGTCGGGGCAGTGTCTCGAACGAGTGCGACGGCGCCGTCGCTTCGGTTGTCATGCGCCCAGCGTGCCCGTCCCGCGTGAACTGTGGGAAATCAACACGCGAACGGACCCTGAACTCGGACCCAGAAGATGGGAGCATCGGGTCATGGAAACGCTCACCGGGTGGAGGGACGATGCCCTGGCCGGGTACGCCTCGCGACCCGTCGGGGCGGCGACGCTCGTGCGGGGTCCCGCACCCTCGCAGCCGCGCGCCGCGGTGCTGCACGTGCACGGCTACAACGACTACTTCTTCCAGGACCACCTCGCGGGCTTCTTCGCGGAGGAGGGCCTCGCGTTCTACGCGGTCGACATGCGCCGCGCCGGCCGGTCCCTCCGCGCCGGCGACGTCCCCCACTTCATCGCGGACATCGCGGAACTCGGAGACGACATCGACGCGGCCGTCGCGGAGGTGGCGCGACTGCATCCCGGCCTCCCCGTCATCGTCCACGCGCACTCAAACGGCGGCCTGGCCGCCGCCATCTGGGCGCACGACCGCCCGTCCCCCGCGCTCGCGGGACTCGTCCTCGACAGCCCGTTCTTCGCCGCCCTCACCACGCGCCGCCAGCGGGCGGCCTCCTACTCGGTGCCCGCCCTCGCTCGGGCGCGCCCGTACGCCGTGGTCGCGCGGCACGAGTCCGCGTACGCACACCACCTGCTGAGCGCGAACGGCGGACGCTGGGACTTCGACACGGACTGGAAGACGCCGCTGGGGGTACCGATCCGCGCGGCGTGGCTCGCCGCGGTGCGCCGGGCGCAGTCACGCGTCGCGCGCGGGCTGGCGATTGAGGCTCCCGTGCTGGTGGCCCGCTCCCACTCGACGGGACCGGACGTGCTCGACAACCCCCTCCTCGACGCGCAGGACACGGTGGTGGACGTCCGCGCGATCGCGCGTCACGCCCACCGACTGGGTGCGCGCGTCGACGAGTCCGTCATCACGGGAGGCGTCCACGAGCTCTCGCTGTCCTCCCCCGTCCCCCGCGCCGCGTACCTCGACGCCGTGCGCGCCTGGCTCCCCAAGGTGATTCCATGACGCTCCCCGGTCCCTCGCATCCCTACTTCGCGCCTCGCGTGACGGCCCTCGCGCACCGAGGCTTCTCGCTCGACGGTCTCGAGAACTCGATGACGGCCTTCCAGGCGGCCGTGGACCTGGGCTTCACGCACGTCGAGACCGACGCCCACGGCACCGCGGACGGCGTCGCGGTCGCGCTGCACGACTCGTCTCTGGATCGCACCACGGACGGCACCGGCGAGGTCGCGGAGCTGCCGTGGGAGCGCGTCAAGGGCGCCAGGATCGGCGGCGTCGAGCCCGTCCCCCTGCTCGAGGACATCCTGGGCACGTGGCCGGAGCTGCGCGTGAACATCGACGTCAAGGGCGAGTCCGGAATCGTCCCGATCGCCGAGGCCATCGAGCGCACCGGCGCTCACGATCGTGTGTGCGTGGCCTCGTTCTCCGGTGCGCGTCGCGACGCGACCGTCGCGCGGCTCAGCAGGCCCGTGGCGACCAGCGCGGGCACGTCCGAGGCCGCGCGCTTCTTCCTGGGCGGCGCGCTCGGGCTGGGGACGCTGCGCTCGCTGCGCACGGTCGACGCGCTGCAGATCCCGTGGCGCGTGGGCGTCGTTCCGGTGCTCACCGCGCGGCACGTGCGGATCGCGCACGCCGCAGGCGTCGCGGTGCACGTGTGGACCGTCAACACCGCCCCCGAGATGGAGGCGCTGCTCGATGCCGGCGTCGACGGGATCGTCTCCGACCGCGCTGACGTGCTGCGCGACGTGCTCACCGCGCGCGGGCTGTGGTGAGCGCGCCGCAATCGTCGTGCGCTCAGCGCACGACTGAGGCATCCTGAGCCCATGGCCGTCACCGAGCCCACGAGCGTCCCCGTCGAGGCCTTCCTCGCCACCGTGGAGCCCGCGCGGCGCCGTTCCGAGGGCGAGGAGGTGGTGCGCCTCATCGGCGAGGTGACGGGGGCGCCGCCCGTGATGTGGGGACCCTCCATCATCGGCTGGGGAACGCTGCACTACCGCTACGCGAGCGGCCGCGAGGGCGACTGGATGAAGGTCGGATTCTCGCCGCGCAAGGCGCAGCTCACGTTCTACGGGCTCAAGGACACGCCCGAGGGCGAGGGCGAGCTCGCGAACCTCGGCCCGCACACGACCGGTGCGGGCTGCGTCTACGTCAAGCGCCTCGACCAGATCGACCGCGACGTGCTGGCCCGCCTGGTCGAGATCGCCTTCGCGCGGGGAGACGACGACGCCACACAGATGTGACGCCGCGTCTCCTCGCTACTTGCGCTTGGGTCCGCGCTTCTCGCGCACGCGCACCGAGATCTGGATCGGCGTGCCCTCGAAGCCGAACGCCTCGCGCAGGCGCCGCTCGATGAAGCGGCGGTACTGCGGCTCGAGGAAGCCCGAGGCGAAGATCACGAAGCGCGGCGGGCGCGTCGCGGCCTGGGTCGCGAACAGGATCTTGGGCTGCTTGCCGCCGCGCACGGGGTGCGGGTGCTCCGCGACCAGTTCGCCCAGGAACGAGTTGAGCCGTCCCGTCGACACGCGCTGGTCCCAGCTCGACAGCGCGAGGTCGATCGCGGGCAGCAGGCGGTTGGTGTGCCAGCCGGTGAGCGCGGACAGGTTCACGCGCGGCACCCACGTGTGCTGCACCAGGTCCTGCTCGATCGAACGTTCGAGCATGAAGCGCTCGTCCTCGCCCACCAGGTCCCACTTGTTGAACACGAACACGATCGCGCGGCCCGCGTCGACCACCTGCGAGATGACGCGCGTGTCCTGCTCGGTCAGCGGCACTGAGGCGTCGAGGAGCACCAGGCCGATCTCGGCGCGCTCGATCGCGGTCTGCGTGCGCAGCGAAGCGTAGAAGTCGGCGCCCTTGGACATGTGGACGCGGCGCCGGATGCCGGCGGTGTCCACGAGCGTCCAGGGGCGGCCGCCGATCTCGACCTGCTCGTCGACCGGGTCGCGCGTGGTGCCGGCCATCTCGTTGACCACCACCCGCTCGGTGCCAGCCAACTTATTGAGCAGCGAGGACTTGCCTACGTTGGGACGGCCCACCAGCGCGATCCGGCGCGGCGCGTGCTCGTCGACCTCGACCTGGTGCATCTCGGTGGGGAGCACCGCCATCGCGGCGTCGAGCAGGTCGCCCGTGCCGCGGCCGTGCAGCGCGGACACGGGGTGAGGCTCGCCGAGCCCCAGGTTCCACAGCGCGGCCGCCTCGAGCTCGCCCTGCGGACCGTCGACCTTGTTCGCCGCGAGCACGACGGGCTTCTCCGCCTTGCGCAACAGCCGGACCACCTGCTCGTCGGTCGCGGTCGGCCCCACCATGGCGTCGACCACGAAGAGAACGGCGTCGGCCATCTCGATCGCGGTCTCGGCGGCCTGCGCGACGGACAGGTCGATTCCCGTGACGTTCTTCTCCCAGCCGCCCGTGTCGAGCAGCGTGAAGTCGCGTCCCGCCCACTCGGCGCGATAGGCGACACGGTCGCGGGTCACGCCGGGCTTGTCCTCGACCACCGCGAGCCGCTTGCCGATGATGCGGTTGACCAGCGTCGACTTGCCCACGTTGGGCCGGCCCACGATCGCGAGGACGGGCAGCGCCTCCTCGGTCTCCGGCTCGGGCTCGCCGGCGAGCTCGGCGAGGTCCTCGTCGGTCAGCTCGTAGGCCTCGAGGCCCGCGCGCAGCGCGGCCTCGCGGATCTCGTCGAGCGTCTCGGGCGCGTCCGACTCGTGCGGCGCGGGGAGCTCGTCGTTCATGAAACGTCCTGTTCTGCGCGCCCATCACGGCGCGGGTCGTCGAGCGGAAGCTCGAGGTCTGTGGTCTCCAGGGTACGGGTCACCTGGGTGCGGAGCGCCTCCGCGAGCTGTGCGGCCGCCCAGGATTGCTTGGCGCGGCCGCCCCGCAGCTCCGCCGGAGGGGTGAGAACGATCGGCGTGCCGAAGCTCACGAGGATGCGCCGGCCCGGCCGCGGCCACACGTTCACCGACTCGCCCGTGTGCCGCGTGCCCACGATCGCCGTGGGCACCACGGGTGCCCCCGACTGCAGGGCGAGCCAGGCCGCCCCGCCGTGCACGGCATCGGCCGTCCCTCCCCCGCGGGTGCCCTCGGGGAAGACGCCCACGACGTCGCCGCGGCGCAACACGGCCAGTCCCCTGGCGAGTGCCTCGCGTCCCGACCCCTCGACCGCAATCTGCTGTGCGGCCCGCAGGAACACCCCCAGCGCGCCCGTCATCATGCCGGAGCGAATCAAGAAATGCGAGCCGCGCGGGATCGCGCCGTGCAGGACCGGTCCGTCGATGAGACCCACGTGGTTGCACACGACGATGACGGGCCCGGAAGTGGGAAGGGACGATGCCCCGCGCACCTCGGTGCGCCACAGCACGTGGGCGAGGAAGCGGCCCACGTGGCGGGACCAGCGCGGCCCCCAACGCGACGGGGCGCGTCCGCTCACTCGGACTCGTCCTCGCGGGCGGCCGCGACGAGCGTCAGCACCGCGTCGACGGCCTCCTCGATCGTGAGATCGGTCGTGTCGAGCGTCACCACGCCGTCCGCGGCGGTGTGGAACTCCACCACGGTCGCGTCCTTGCGGTCACGGCCCAGGACGGCCTCGCGCACGGTCGCGACATCGGCGCCCTCGCCGGCACGGCGCGCGACGCGCACCTCCTCGTCGGCGGTCATGAGGATGCGGACGTCGGCATCGGGGGCGATCACGGTCGTGATGTCCCGGCCCTCGGTCACCACTCCCCTGCCCTCGGAGTAGCCGCCCTCGAGCTCCGACGCGATGACGTCGCGCTGCCACTGACCCAGGGCCGCGCGCGCCTCGAGGTTGGTCGCGACCTTGGAGACCGTCAGCGCGATCGAATCGGCACGAATCAACGAGCTCACGTCCTCGCCCTCGAGGATCACGCGCGGGTTGCGCGGATCGAGCACGAGAGCGACGTTCATGGTCTCGACCATGGCCGCGACGTCCGACTCGTTCGAGAGGTCGACGCCCTCGCGCATGCACCACAACGTACCCACGCGGTACGTCGCCCCCGTGTCGAAGTACGCGAGCCGCAGACGGCGCGCGACCTCGCGCGCGACCGTCGACTTGCCGGTCCCCGCGGGGCCGTCGATGGCGATCGAAATTCCGGTCATGAGGCTGCGATCTCCCAACCGTGGCGCTCGAGCGCGGCCGCCAGGTGGGCGGCGCGCGACGGCAACACATAGAGCGTGGTGAGACCCACCGGCTGACGCGGCGAGTGCTCGATGGCGATGTCCTCGACGTTGACGCCCTCCTCGGCGGTGTGCGCGAGCAGGCGCAACAGCTGTCCGGGGGTGTCGGGCACGATGACGGTGACGGGCAGCCAGTCGCGCTTCGCGCCACCGTGCTTGCCGGGGATGCGTGCGACCTCGAAACGGCCGCGCTCGATGAGGTCGGTGATGGCCTCGCCGATGTCGCTCGCCTCCCTCACCTCGTCGAGGTCGTCGATGATGTGGTCGAGCGTCTCGATGAGGTGCGCGCGGTTGAGCCGCGCGATGTCGGCCCACATGTGAGGCGACGAGGCCGCGATCCGCGTCACGTCGCGCAGACCCTGACCCGCGAGGGAGACATCGTCGGCGTCCAGGATTCCCAGCGCGGCGGCGACGGCGGAGGCCGCGACCTGCGGCGCGTGCGAGACCCTGGCGACGGCGGCATCGTGCGCATGCGCCTCCATCGTCACCACGTCGCATTGCAGCGCGGCGGGCACGCGCGTGACGACGTCGACGGCGGCGGCGGTCGCGCCGTTCGGGCAGATCACCCACGGCCGAGCCTTGAACAGGTCTCCCTGGGCGCCGAGACCTCCCGACACCTCGCGTCCCGCCATCGGATGAGAGCCCACGTAGCGCTCTCCCGCGCCGGTCGCGTCGGCGGCCTCGGCGATGGGCGCCTTGACGCTCGCGACGTCCGTGACGACCGCGGTAGGCCAGCGGGTGAGCGAGTCGGCGACCACCCTGCCCGCGGCGGACGGGGGCACGGCGACGATCACGAGGTCGGGGGTCGCGCCCGCGAGGTCGCCCCCCGCGCCGATCGAGCGGGCGAGCGCCTGAGCGTCGGGATCGGCGTCCTCGATCGTGACGTCCCAGCCCTCGGCCGCGAGGCCGATGCCCAGGCTCGCGCCGATCAGCCCGGCGCCAACGATGTGGGTGCGCGGCGTGGTGGTGTCCATGGGGGCCTACTGCGCGAGATCGCGGCGCAGGCTCACGGCGTCGCGCAGGTACACGTGCGAGATCTCCTCGCGGGGGCGGTCGACCTGCGCGTGCATCATCACGCGGACCACGCGCGGCAGCGCGCCGGGCACGGCCATCTCCTGTGCGCACATGAGTGGCACGGCCCCGAAGCCCAGCTCCCGCGCGGCGGCGGCGGGAAAGTCGCTCACGATGTCGGGGGTGCATGTGAAGATCACCGAGATGAGGTCGTCGGTGGTCAGCGCGTTCTCCCGCATGATCGCCTCCACCAGTTCGGTGGTGCGGGCGTGCAAGTGGTCGCGCTCGTCGCGGTCCAGGGTGATGGCGCCACGGATCGCACGAATCGTCATGGCGACCATCGTATCGGGAGGGACATGCCCTCCCGTGCGTCACATGCCCGCGGCGTCCATGAGCCGGCCCACCTCGGTCGGGGTGAGCTCGCGCACCTCGCCGGGCGCCATCGTGCCGAGCCGCACGGGACCGAACTGGGTGCGCACCAGCTCGAGGACGGGGTGACCCACCTTGTCGAGCATGCGGCGCACGATGCGGTTGCGCCCCTCGTGCAGCTCGACCTGCACGAGCGAGGAGTCCGCGGCGAGGTCGAGCACGGTGCACGACGTCGCGCGCACCGGGCCGTCGTCGAGGTCGACGCCCGCCTTGAGCTGCGTGCACAGGTGCTTCGACACGCGGCCGCGCACCTTCGCGACGTACACCTTGGACACGCCGTGGGTGGGGTGCGCGAGGCGGTTCGCGAGCTCGCCGTCGTTGGTGAGCAGCAGCACGCCCGTGGTCTCCGCGTCGAGGCGGCCCACGTGGAAGAGCCGCTCGTCGTAGCCGCTCACGTAGCGGTCGAGGGCGGGACGGCCCTGCGGGTCGCTCATGGTGCTCACGACGCCGAACGGCTTGTTGAGGACCACCGTGACGTGCGACGAGTCCACCGAGATGCGCGCGCCATCGACCGCGATGACGACCTCGTCGGGGTTGACGCGCACGCCCAGCTGGTCGACCACCTCGCCGTTGACGGTCACGCGGCCCGCCTCGATGAGGTCCTCGCACTTGCGGCGCGATCCCACCCCCGCTGAGGCCAGCACCTTCTGCAGCCTGACGCCCTCGGGGCGGTGAATCTCGAGTTCCATCAGCGGTTCTCTCCATCGATGTCGGCGAGGTCGGGCAGGTACGGAGCGAGCGGCGGGAGGTCGTCGAGAGACGACAGCCCCATGCGGTCGAGGAACTCGGTCGAGGTGCCGTACAGCACCGCGCCGCCGGTCTCCCCAACCTCGGTGACGAGCCCGCGCGCCGCGAGCGTCTTCATCACGGAGTCGACGTTCACGCCGCGGATCTGCGAGACCTGTCCGCGGGTGACGGGCTGGCGATAGGCCACCACCGCCAGGGTCTCGAGCGCGGCCTGGGACAGTCGCGCGGACTGCCCGTCGACCACGAAGCGGCCCACGACGTCCGCGTAGAGACGCGACGAATACAGCCGCCATCCGCCGTCGACCTCGCGCAGCTCGAAGCCGCGCGGCGCGTCGGGGTCCGCGTACTCGTCGCGCAGTTCCGCCAGGGCCTCGGCCACCACGGACTCGGGCACCTCGAGGGCCACCGCGAGTTCCGCGGCGGGGACGGGCTCGTCGACCACCATGAGCACGGCCTCGAGCGCGCCGCGCAAGCCCACCTCGATCACGACTGCTCCCTCACCGTCTCGCCAGCTGCCTCGAGCCCTACGCCCATGGCATCGTCCTCATCGAACTCGGCGGAGACCTCGACCTCCGCGTCGCCGCCTGTCCACCGGACCGTCAGCTCGCCGAGCGAGCGTACCTGATCGAAGGCGACCACGGCCTCGCGGAACAGCTCGAGCAGAGCGAGGAAGCGCGCCACCACCACGCTCACGTGCCCGGCATCGTGCACGAGCGAGCGAAAGGACACCGCTCCCTCCCGCTGCAGGCGGTGCGTGATGAGAGCGGCCTGCTCGCGCACGCTCACGGCGGGATTGTGCAGGTGAGAGATCGACACGTGCGGCGCCTCTCGCGGCTGCAGCGCGTGGGCCGCCAGGCGCGCGAGCAGCTCGGGCGTGGCGGTCCAGATCAGCTCGGGCAGCAGCATCGCGAACTGCGGCTCGAGGGGAACGTCGCGGGGCACGCGCCGGGGCGCAGAGAGCATCGTCGCGAACTCCCCCGCCGCGACCTTGAACGCGCGGTACTGAAGGAGGCGCGCGAACAGCAGGTCGCGGGCCTCGAGCAGTTCGAGGTCCTCGAGGTCATCGACCTCTCCCTGCGGGAGCAGCCGGGCGGCCTTGAGGTCGAGTAGAGTCGCCGCGACCACCAGGAACTCCGAGGCCTGCGAGAGGTCCCACTCCTCCTCGCGGGAGGAGATGGTCGCGAGGAACTCGTCCGTCACGCGCGCGAGCGCGACCTCGGTGATCTCCATCTGGTGCTTCGAGATGAGGCTCAGGAGGAGGTCGAACGGTCCCTCGAAGTTGTCGAGGTGAACCTCGAAGCCGCGGGGCGCGTCCGGCAGGACCGGGGTGGTCACGCTAGGCGGCGACCTTGCGCGCCACGAGCTCGCGAGCGAGCTGGCGGTAGGCCTGAGCGCCCGCATGCGACGAGGCGAACGTCGTGATGGGCTCCGCGGCCACCGTCGCGTCGGGGAACTTCACCGTGCGGTGAATCATGGTCTCGGTGACCTTGTCGCCGAAGGCCTCGCGGACGCGCTCGACGACCTCCTGCGCGTGGAGGGTGCGGCCGTCGTACAGCGTCGGCACGATCACGTCGATCGTGAGACGCGGGTTGAGCCGGTCCTGGACCTTGCCGATCGTGTCGACCAGCAGCTTGACCCCGCGCATCGCGAAGAACTCCGCCGCGAGCGGGATGATCACGCCGTGGGCCGCGACCAGCGCGTTGACGGTGAGCAGGCCAAGCGACGGCTGACAATCGATGAGGATCGCGTCGTAGTCGTCGAGCACGGGACGCAGGGCGCGCGCGAGTGCGCTCTCCCGCGCGACCTCGCCGACGAGCTGGACCTCGGCCGCCGACAGGTCGATGTTCGCGGGCAGCAGGTCGAGCCCGGGCACCTTGGTCTCGAGGATCACGTCGCGCGTCGCGACGCCGGTCTCCATGAGCAGGTTGTACACGGTGTGCTCGAGCGCGTCGGCATTGATGCCGAGCCCGGCGGAGGCCGCACCCTGCGGGTCGAAGTCGATGAGCAGCACGCGGCGTCCGTACTCGGCGAGCGCCGCGGCCAGGTTCACCGACGTGGTGGTCTTGCCCACCCCGCCCTTCTGATTGCACAGCGCGATGACGCGGGCGGGACCGTGGCTGTCGAGGGGTGCGGGCACATCAAAGTCGGTCACGTGGGCCACCCTACCCCCGGGCGGGGACCGTTCTCAGCGGGCGCGCGGGTGGGTCGCGGCGTAGACCTCGCGCAACGTGTCGCGCGTGACGAGCGTGTAGATCTGCGTGGTCGCCACCGAGGCGTGTCCGAGCAGTTCCTGCACCACCCTGACGTCTGCACCGCCCGTCAGCAGGTGGGTCGCGAACGAGTGCCGCAGCGTGTGGGGTGAGACGTCCGGCACCCCCGCGCGCTCCGCGGCGGCACGCAGGATCGCCCACGCCGACTGTCGCGAGAGGCGTCCCCCGCGAGAGTTGAGGAACAGCGCCGCCTCGCCGCGGCCGGCTGCCGCGAGCGGCGCCCGCGCGCGCACCAGGTACGCGTCGAGCGCCCGCGCGGCATACGTGCCCACGGGGACGATGCGCTCCTTGCGCCCCTTGCCCCGCAGCAGGACGGACTCGGCACCGGGCTCCAGGGAGAGGTCGTCGACGTCGAGACCGGTCGCCTCGGAGATGCGGGCACCCGTCGCGTAGACGAGCTCGAGCAGTGCGCGGTCGCGCAGCGGCGCGATCCCGTCTCCCGCGCCGGCCTGATCGAGGATGCGCTCGACCGCGTCGATCGGGATCGCCTTGGGCAGCCGCTTGGGCACCGCGCGCGGCTTGACCTGCGCGGCCGGGTCCGCCGGCGTCCATCCCTCGAGCACCGCGAAGCGGTGCCAACCCCGTATCGCCACCACCGTGCGCGAGGCCGACGACGGCGCGAGGGCCCTCCCGCCATCGTCCCCCGTGCTCAGGGACTGCGCGAACTGCGCCACATGTTCCCTGCGCACGGACTCGAGCGCGTCGATCCCCTGGCCCCGCAGAAAGGCGGCGTACCGGTCGAGGTCGCGGCGATAGGCCGCGATGGTGTGCGGGCTCAGCCCGCGCTCGACGGCGACGTGCGCGAGGTAGGCGTCGCGCTGCCGCTCGAGCATCACCGCGCGCTCATCACCGGACGGAGAGGACGTCGCTCAGGAACGGGTCGACCATGATGGCCGCGAAGACGAGCGTGAGATAGGTGATCGAGTCGCGGAACAGCCGCATCTCCTTGAGGTGCGTCTCGCCCAGTCGCGTGCGGCGGTAGAGCTGGACGCAGCCGACGAGGAACCACACGCCCGCGGCGACCGCGACACCCAAGTAGACCCACGTCATGTCGGCGACCCACGCGAGAGCAACGGTGGTGACGACCATGGCGGCGGCGTACGCGATCATCTCGACCGCGACCTTGCGGGTGGGTGCGACCACGGGGAGCATCGGCACGCGCGCGGCGCCGTAGTCGCCCCTGAAGCGCATCGACAGCGGCCAGTAGTGCGGCGGCGTCCAGAAGAAGATGATGAGGAACAGCAGCACGGGCGTCCACGACAGCGACTGCGTGACGGCGGCCCACCCGATGAGCACGGGCATGCAGCCCGCCGCGCCGCCCCACACGATGTTCTGGGGGGTGCGCCGCTTAAGGATCATCGTGTAGCCCACGACGTACGCGAGGATCGCGAGGACGCTCAGCACCGCGGCAAGCGGCGAGCCCACCACCAACCAGAACCACGCCGTCGACACGATCGACAACGTCCACGCGAAGACGAGCGCGCCGCGCTCGCTCACGGCGCCCGTCACGAGGGGCCGGCGGCTCGTGCGCTTCATCACGGCGTCGATGTCGCGGTCGAGGTAGCTGTTGAAGGCGTTCGCGCCGCCCGCGGAGAGGCTACCGCCGACGAGCGTGCCGGCGAGCAAGCCGATCGACGGCCAGCCGTCGGCGGCGAGGACCATCGTGGGGATGGTGGTCACCAGCAGGAGCTCGATGATGCGCGGCTTGGTCAGCGCCACATAGCCCTTGACGACCGTCGCCGCCCGTCGCGGAGCCGCCTCGGATGCGGCGGAACTGGCCTTGAGGGGGGCGGTTGACATGCGCTCCAGTGTAGCCGCGCCGCACGGGACCAAAGGCCCCGATTACGGGGGTCTCACGTGCTCGGATGGGCCCGTGTGAAGTTCATGTGAACGGCATACATCGCGTGCACGCGCCGGTAGGCTGGGCCCGTACCCGCCACCTTTGTCGAGGGAGACACCTGTGACCATCAACTGGAACGACGCCGACCGCCGTGCGGTCGACACCCTGCGCGTGCTCGCGGCCGACGCCGTGCAGAAGGTCGGTAACGGCCACCCGGGAACCGCGATTTCGCTGGCCCCCGCCGCGTACCTGCTGTTCCAGAACGTCATGCGCCACGACCCGTCGGACTCGCACTGGCTGGGACGTGACCGCTTCGTGCTGTCCGCCGGCCACTCGTCGCTCACGCTGTACCTGCAGCTCTTCGCGTCGGGCTACCAGCTCACGCTCGATGACCTCAAGTCTCTGCGCACCGAGGGTTCGCTGACCCCCGGCCACCCCGAGTACGGCCACACCGACGGCGTCGAGGTCACCACGGGCCCGCTCGGCACCGGAATCGCCTCCGCCGTGGGCATGGCGATGGCGTCGCGCCGAGAGCGGGGTCTGCTCGACCCCGACGCCGCGCCCGGCACCTCGCCGTTCGATCACTTCGTCTACGTCATCGCGGGCGACGGCTGCCTCCAGGAGGGCGTGGCACACGAGGCCAGCGCGCTGGCTGGCACGCAGGAGCTCGGCAACCTCATCCTCATCTGGGATGACAACAAGATCTCGATCGAGCACGAGACCGACATCTCCTTCACCGAGGACGTCCTGGGTCGCTACGAGGCCTACGGCTGGCACACGCAGCGCGTCGACTGGGTGAAGCCCGACGGCTATGAGGAGGACCCCGCCGCGCTGTACGACGCGATCCTCGCGGCCAAGGCCGAGACCTCGAAGCCCTCGATCATCGCGCTCAGCACGATCATCGGCTGGCCGTCGCCCACCAAGCAGAACACGGGCGGCGTGCACGGGTCGGCCCTGGGCAAGGAGGAGGTCGCCGGCCTCAAGACCGTGCTCGGCTTCGACCCCGAGCAGGACTTCGCCGTCGAGCCCGAGATCATGGACCACATGCTCAAGGTGCGCGAGCGCGGACAGGCCGCCCACTCCGAGTGGAACGCGCAGTTCTCGCGGTGGGAGGCCGAGCAGCCCGAGCGCGCGGCCCTGCTCGCGCGCCTCACGGCACGCGAGCTCCCCGAGAATTGGGACGATGCCCTCCCCACCTTCGAGGTGGGGACGTCGGTCGCGACGCGCTCGGCCTCCGGCAAGGTGCTCGGCGCGCTCGCGCCGGTGCTGCCCGAGCTGTGGGGCGGCTCGGCCGACCTCGCGGGCTCGAACAACACGACCATGGCCGGCGAGCCGTCCTTCCTGCCCCCGCACCGCTCGACGCACTCGTTCCCCGACGGCCAGTGGTACGGCCGCACGCTGCACTTCGGCATCCGCGAGTTCGGCATGGGCGCGATCCTCAATGGCATCACGCTGCACGGCCTCACCCGCGTGTACGGCGGCACGTTCCTCGTGTTCTCCGACTACATGCGTGCCTCGGTCCGCCTCGCGGCGCTCATGCAGATCCCCACGACCTTCGTGTGGACGCACGACTCGGTGGGCCTGGGCGAGGACGGCCCGACCCACCAGCCGATCGAGCACATCGCCACGCTGCGCGCGATCCCCGGCCTCGACGTGATCCGCCCCGCGGACGCCAACGAGACCGCCGCGGCCTGGAAGGCCGTGCTCGAGACCACGGACCGTCCGTCCGCGCTGATCCTGTCGCGTCAGAACCTGCCCGTGCTCGAGGGCACGTCGACCGAGGGCGTCCTCAAGGGTGCCTACGTCATCGCGGGCGCCGACGAGGACGCTGACGTGCTGCTCATCGCGACCGGCTCCGAGGTTCAGCACGCGCTCGGCGCGCGCGAGCTCCTCGCCGCGGACGGAGTGAAGGCGCGCGTCATCTCGATGCCGTCGCGCGAGCGCTTCGAGCGCCAGGACGCGTCCTACCGCGAGTCGGTCCTGCCGTCCGCGATCAGGGCCCGCGTGTCCGTCGAGGCCGGCTCGGTCCTCGGCTGGCGCGAGATCGTCGGCGACGCCGGCCGCTCGGTGTCCATCGATCACTTCGGCGAGTCCGCCGACGGCGACCTGCTGCTGCGCAAGTACGGCTTCACCGCCGAGAACGTGGCGGCCAAGGCGCGCGAGAGCGTCGACGCGGCACGATGACACGCGCCGCGCGCCGGGTGGGCCCCACGGGGGTCCACTCGGCGCGCGCGTATTCTCTGTCCGTGCGACCACCCGGCACGAGGCGACTCCCCCACTCCGGCATCGTCCTCACCGCAGGCTGACGCCCCTTCACGTCCCCCCAGGAAGGCAGACCGTTGACCAATCCCCTGCGCGATCCCAGGGATCGCCGCCTCCCCCGCATCGCAGGCTCCTGCGGTCTCGTGATGTTCGGCGTCACGGGCGACCTGGCCCGCAAGAAGCTCATGCCGGCGGTCTACGACCTCGCCAACCGCGGCCTGTTGCCTCCCGCATTCGCGCTCACCGGCTTCGCGCGACGCGACTGGGACGAGCAGGACTTCGCGCAGGTGGTGCACGACTCGGTGAAGAAGCACGCGCGCACGCCGTTCCGCGAGGAGACGTGGCAGCAGCTGGCCGAGGGGATCCGATTCGTGCAGGGCACGTTCGACGACCCCGAGGCCTTCCAGCGCCTGCGCGAGACCGTCGAGGACCTCGACCGCGAGCGGGGCACGGGAGGGAACCACGCGTTCTACCTGTCGATCCCGCCCTCGGCGTTCCCCCAGGTGATCACGCAGCTGCGCAAGTCGGGGCTGTCCGACCCCCGCGAGGGCACGTGGCGCCGCGTGGTCATCGAGAAGCCGTTTGGGCACAACCTCGAGTCGGCGGAGGAGCTCGACGCGATCGTGTCCGACGTCTTCCCGCCCGACTCCGTGTTCCGCATCGACCACTACCTGGGCAAGGAGACGGTTCAGAACCTGCTCGCGCTGCGCTTCGCGAACCAGCTGTTCGAGCCGATCTGGAACTCGCAGTACATCGACCACGTGCAGATCACCATGGCCGAGGACATCGGCATCGGCTCGCGCGCGGGCTACTTCGACGGGATCGGCACGGCGCGCGATGTCATCCAGAACCACCTCCTGCAGCTGTTCGCGCTGACGGCCATGGAGGAACCCGCGAGCTTCGAGGCCGACGACCTTCGCATGGAGAAGGAGAAGGTGCTGCGCTCCGTCGTGCTCGCCGACGACCTCTCGCAGGCCACCGCGCGCGGCCAGTACGCGGCCGGCTGGCGCGGCGGCGAGCAGGTGGGCGGCTTCCTCGAGGAGGACGGCATCTCCCCCGACTCGACCACGGAGACCTACGCCGCGATCCGGCTCGACCTCCCCAACAGGCGCTGGGCGGGCACCCCGTTCTACCTGCGCGCCGGCAAGCGGCTGGGGCGGCGCGTTACCGAGATCGCGCTCGTCTTCAAGAAGGCGCCGTCGCCGTACTTCCAGCAGATCTCCGGTGGAGAGGTGGGCGCGAACGCGCTCGTCATCCGCGTCCAGCCCGACGAGGGCGTGACGCTGCGCTTCGGCTCCAAGGTGCCAGGCACCGCGATGGAGGTCCGCGACGTCACGATGGACTTCGCGTACGGCAATGCCTTCACCGAGAGCTCTCCCGAGGCCTACGAGCGCCTCATCCTCGACGTGCTGCTGGGCGACCCGCCGCTCTTCCCCCGCCAGGAGGAGGTCGCGCTGTCGTGGAAGATCCTTGACCCCATCACCGAATTCTGGGCCACGCAGGGCCAGCCGGAGCAGTACGGTAGCGGCACGTGGGGCCCCGCGGGCGCCGATGCCATGCTCGCCCGCGACGGACGCGTCTGGAGGCGCCCATGATCATCGACATGCCCCACACCACCACGGGCGCGATCAACAAGCGCCTCGTGGAGTCGCGCAAGGAGGGCGGCGTCATCACGCTCGCCCGCGTGATGACGCTCGTGATCGACGCCACCGGAGCGGACGCCGAGCAGGCGATCGCGACCGCCAACGTGGCGTCGCGAGAGCACCCCTGCCGCATCATCGTCATCGCGCCGGGCGACGCCGCTGAGGCGAGGCTCGACGCCGAGATCCGCGTGGGCGGCGACGCCGGCGCCTCCGAGGTCGTCGTACTGCGACCGTCGGGCGCGCAGGTGGGTCACGAGGACACCCTCGTCATCCCGCTCCTGCTGCCCGACGCGCCGATCGTCGTGTGGTGGCCCGCGGGCGTGCCGAACGACCTCGGCAGCCGCGCGCTGGGCCGCATGGCGCAGCGCCGCATTACCGACACCAAGGGCGAGGCCGACCCCGCGGGAACACTGCTGGGCCTCGCCGCGTGCTACCGCCCGGGAGACACCGACCTCGCGTGGACCAGGCTCACGCGCTGGCGCGCGCTGCTGGCCGCGGCCCTCGAGCAGGTGCCGGATCCGCAGGTCACCAAGGCGTGGATCCACGGCGACACCAACAGCCCGTCGATCCTGCTGCTGGGCTCGTGGCTCAAGGAGGCGCTCGACTGCGAGGTCGAGGCGCAATACGACGACTCGGTCGCCGCGCTCCAGCAGGTCGTGCTCGAGACGCGGTCCGGCCCCATCTCGATCGCCCGCCCCGACGGTCACAACGCGACCATCCGCCAGCCGGGTCAGCCGGACCACGTCATCGCGCTGCCCGCGCGGTCCCTCGAGGAGGCCCTCGCGGAGGAACTGCGCCGCCTCGACGACGACGCGGTCTACGGCGAGGTCCTCGCGGCCTTCACCACCGACACGGTCGTGCCGCTGTGAGCACCGAAAGTCACGGCGCCGCTGTGAGCACCGAAAGTCACGGCGCCGCTGTGAGCACCTCCACCACCCGCGTGGTCGTGCACCCGGACGCGACGGCGGTGGCCGAGGCTACGGCGGCGCGGCTCCTGGTCACGCTCGTCGACACGCTGTCGGTGCGGGACGTGGCGCATGTGGTCGTCACGGGCGGCACGGTGGGCATCGCGACGCTGGCCGCCGTGGCACGCTCCCCTCTGGCCGCGACCATCGACTGGACCAGCGTCCACGTGTGGTGGGGCGACGAGCGGTTCGTGGCGGCCGGCGACCCCGACCGCAACGAGGGCCAGGCGCAGCAGGCCTTGCTGGGCTCGCTCCCGCTTCCCGAGGAGAACATCCACCGCATGGGAGCCGCGGGCTCGTTCGCGACCGCCGAGGAGGCCGCCGCGGACTACGTCGCTCAGATCACCGCGGCGGGCACTCCCGCGTGGGACGTGCTGATGCTCGGGATGGGACCCGACGGTCACGTGGCCTCGCTGTTTCCCGGCCACGCGGGCTATGCGGCGCGCGGAGCGGAGTCGATCGCGGTACACGACTCGCCCAAGCCGCCGCCGACGCGCGTGAGCCTCACCCTCGAGTCGATTCGCCGCGCGCGTCGCGTGTGGGTCGTGGCAGCGGGTGCAGGAAAGGCCGACGTCGTCGCACGATCGCTGCACGGCGACCTCGAGCTGCCCGCCGCGGCGGTGCGTGGCACGCAGGAGACGCTGTGGCTGATCGACGCGGAGGCCGCCGCGCGCGTGTGAGGCCGGCCCCGGCGGCTCGCCCGCCTCCGCCGACCTGCGCTCCCAGCCACACCTCCCCTAGAGACGCCGACAGGGCCGCCTCCCCCAAGGGAAGCGGCCCTGTCGTGGTCGTGTGCGACTACTCCGCGGGAGCGAGGTCGCCGCGGCGCACGCGCAGCGAGGTGAGAGCCTCGTCGAGAAGCGCGGCGCCCTCGGCGTCCGTGCGACGCTCCTTCACGTATGCGAGGTGCGTCTTGTACGGCTCGTTCCGGATGGGCTCGGGAGGATTCTCCGAGTCCAGTCCCGCGGGGAGCCCGCAGCGCGGGCAATCCCACTCGACCGGAACCTCTTGATCGTCGCCCGTCGCAAAGCTGGGCGAGGTCACGTGACCCCGCGCGCAGTAGTACGAGACAACCTGACGCGGGGCGGATTCGCCCCGCTCGTCTTCACCCATAGGGCCCGCGCCGACGCGCGAGCCGCGGATGGCGTTGCCACCTGCCATTGGCTACGACCTCCGTTGGTTAGATCGAGAAACGGGACACGAGCCCGAGCAGCACCACGGCCGCCGCCCACACGATCGCGACGCCCCACGTGATGCGCGTGAGGTTGCGCTCGCCGACGGCGGACGACTGAATGCCGGAGGCGATGCCGCCGCCGAACATGTCGGTGATGCCGCCGCCGCGGCCACGGTGCACGAGCACCAGGCCGATGATGAGCAGCGAGGTCACGACAAGCATGACCCACAGGATGGTCTCGAGGATGTCCACGGTTCTCCCAGAAAGATGGATTGCGCTCTAAGGATACGCGACGCGCGCGACCGGACCGGCCGTGACACGGCCGGTCCGGTCAGCGGTTTACAGGCCGACCTGGTGGGCCTTGAAGCGCGCGATCTTCGAGAACTCCTCGGGGTCGAGCGAGGCGCCGCCCACGAGTCCGCCGTCGACGTCGGGCTCGGCCATGAGCTGAGCGATCGACGAGGACTTCACGGAACCGCCGTAGAGGACGCGCACGCCCGCGGCGAGTTCGGCGTCGTACAGCTCTGCGAGGCGCGCACGAATCGCACCGCAGACCTCCTGCGCGTCCGCGGGGGTCGCAACCTCGCCGGTGCCGATGGCCCACACGGGCTCATAGGCGATGACGACGTCCTTGGCGTGCTCGGCCGCGAGGCCCTCGAGCGCACCGTCGACCTGCGCGAGCGTGTACTCGACGTGGGTGCCGGCCTTGCGGATGTCCAGGCCCTCGCCGACGCACACGATCGGCACGATGCCGTTCGCGAAGGCCGCCTTGGTCTTGGCGGCAACCGTCGCGTCGGACTCGCCGTGGTACTGACGACGCTCCGAGTGGCCCACGGCCACGTACGAGACGCCCAGCTTCGACAGCTGCGTGCCCGACACCTCACCGGTGTACGCGCCCGAGGTGTGCTCGGAGATGTCCTGCGCGCCGTACTTGAGCTCGAGCTGGTCGGCGTCCACGAGCGTCTGCACCGAGCGCAGCGACGTGAAGGACGGGAGCACCGCGACCTCGACCTCGGAGAAGTCGTGCTTCGCGTCGCGCAGCAGCCACGCGAGCTTCTGCACCGTGTGCGTCGCCTCGAGGTGGTCGAGGTTGAGCTTCCAGTTGCCCGCGATCAGGGGGGTACGTGCCATGGGTATCAGTCCTCCAGTACGGCGAGGCCCGGCAGGACCTTGCCCTCAAGCAGCTCGAGCGACGCGCCGCCGCCCGTCGAGATGTGGCCGAAGCCGGCCTCGTCGAAGCCGAGCAGTCGCACCGCGGCGGCGGAGTCGCCGCCACCCACGACCGAGAAGCCGTCGGAGTCGATCATCGCCTGCGCGACGGCCTTGGTGCCGTTCGCGAAGGCCTCGAACTCGAACACGCCCATGGGGCCGTTCCACACGATGGTCTTCGCGTCGGAGAGCTTCGAGGCGAACAGCGCGGCCGAGTCGGGGCCGATGTCGAGGCCCAGGCGGTCCGCGGGGATCGCGTCGGCGGCCACCACGACGGCGTCGGCGTCGGCGGCGAAGGCCGTCGCGGCGACGATGTCGGTCGGCAGGACGATCTCCACGCCGTTCTCCTCCGCCGTGGCGAGGTAGCCCTTGACGGTCTCGATCTGGTCCTCTTCGAGCAGCGACTTGCCCACGCCGTAGCCCTTCGCGGCCAGGAACGTGAACACCATGCCGCCGCCGATGAGCAGGCGGTCGGCCTTGGTCAGCAGGTTCGCGATGACGCCCAGCTTGTCGGAGACCTTCGAGCCTCCGAGCACCACGGCGTACGGGCGTGCGGGGTCGGTCACGGCCTTGCTGAGCGACACGACCTCCTTCTCGACGAGCGTGCCGGCCGCGGCGGGCAGCACCTTCGCGATGTCGTACACGGAGGCCTGCTTGCGGTGCACGACACCGAAACCGTCGGACACGAAGGCGTCCGCGAACGCGGCGAGCTCGGCGGCGAGCGCCTCGCGGTCCTCGTCGACCTTCGAGGTCTCGCGCGCGTCGAAGCGCACGTTCTCGAGCATCGCGACCTGGCCGGGCTCGAGCGCCGCGACCACGGCCTTGGCGGACTCGCCCACGAGGTCCTCGGCGAGCGTCACGGGACGCTCGAGGAGCTCGGAGAGGCGCGCGGCGGCGGGGGCGAGCGAGTACTTGGCCTCGGGCTCGCCCTTGGGGCGGCCGAGGTGAGCCGTGACGATGACGGCGGCGCCGGCGTCGAGCAGCTTCTGGATCGTGGGAACCGAGGCGCGCACGCGGCCGTCGTCCGTGATGGTGGTGCCGTCGAGCGGGACGTTGAGGTCCGAGCGGACGAGCACCTTCTTGCCGGCGAGGTCGCCGAGCGAGTCGATGGTCTTCATGGGTTGTCCTGTCCTAAGGGGTGAAGGTGGGGCGGGGTGACGCGACGACGGCCGCACACGCGTGAGCGTGCACGGCCGTCGCAGCGATCACGGCGCGAATGCTTAGAGGCGCTCGCCGACGTAGGTGGTGAGCTTGACCAGCGAGGTCGAGTAGCCCCACTCATTGTCGTACCAGGCCACGATCTTGACCATGTTGCCCGACACCTTGGTGAGCTTGGCGTCGAAGATCGACTGGTGCGGGTTCGAGATGATGTCCGCGGACACGATGGGGTCCTCGGTGTACTCGAGCGTGCCGGCCATGGCGCCCTCGGCCGCAGCCTTGACGGCGGCGTTGACCTCGTCCACGGTCACCTCACGCGAGGCCTCGAAGGTGAGGTCGGTCGCCGAGCCGGTGATGGTGGGGACGCGCATCGCGAAGCCGTCGAGCTTGCCCTTGAGCTCGGGGAGCACGAGGGCGACAGCCTTCGCGGCACCGGTCGAGGTGGGGACGATGTTCTGCGCGGCGGCGCGGGCGCGGCGGAGGTCCTTGTGGGGACCGTCCTGGAGGTTCTGGTCGCCGGTGTAGGCGTGGATCGTGGTCATGAGACCACGCTCGATGCCGATCGCGTCGTTGAGGGCCTTGGCGACGGGCGCGAGGCAGTTGGTGGTGCAGGACGCGTTCGAGATGATCGTGTGCGCCGCCGGGTCGTAGTCGGTGTGGTTCACACCCACGACGAAGGTGGCGTCCTCGTTGCTCGCGGGAGCCGAGATGATGACCTTCTTGGCGCCGGCCTCGATGTGGGCCTTGGCCTTGGTCGCGTCCGTGAAGAAGCCGGTCGACTCGATCACGATGTCGGCACCGAGCTCGCCCCAGGGGAGGTTCGCGGGGTCACGCTCGGCGAGCGCGCGGATCGCCTTGCCGTCGACGTAGATGTTCTCCTCGTCGAAGGTGACCTCCTTGGGGAAGCGACCGAGCACCGTGTCGTACTTGAGCAGGTGCGCCAGGGTCGCGTTGTCCGTGAGGTCGTTGACGCCGACGATCTCGATGTCCGCGCCCTGCGCCTCGATGGCGCGGAAGAAGTTACGTCCGATGCGGCCGAAGCCGTTGATGCCGACCTTGATGGTCACAGTGTTTCTCCTCCTGTGCGTCGCCGAAGCGACACCTTTATGGATGATGGGCTGCGCACTCCGACGTGCGCCGGACGCCGCTGCAGAGCGGGCCACTGCTTCAGAGCCTACTACTTCGAGGCCTCCGTGCGAGCCGGACAGAGGTCCCGGATCACGGCCGCGAGAGGGTCAGTCGTCGTCGAGGAGTTCCTGGTTGATACCAGCCTCGGTATCGGGAATCCCGAGTTCCTCGGCGCGCTTGTCTGCGGTCGCGAGCAGGCGACGAATCCGCCCGGCCACGGCGTCCTTGGTGAGCACGGGCTCGGCCATCTTGCCCAGCTCCTCGAGCGAGGCGTCGCGGTGCGCAAGCCTCAGTTCGCCCGCCTCCCGCAGGTGGTCGGGGACGTCGTCGCCCAGGATCTCGAAGGCGCGCGCCACGCGGGCACCCGCGGCCACCGCGGCTCGCGCGCTGCGGCGCAGGTTGGCGTCGTCGAAGTTCGCGAGCCGGTTGGCCGTGCCGCGCACCTCGCGGCGCGTGCGCTTCTCCTCCCACGCGAGCACGGAGTCGTGGGCTCCCAGGCGCGTGAGCAGATTGGCGATCGAGTCGCCGTCGCGGATGACCACGCGATCGACGCCGCGCACCTCACGGGACTTCGCGGACACGCCCAGGCGCCTCGCGGCGCCCACAAGCGCGAGGGCCGCCTCGGGTCCCGGCGAGGTGACCTCGAGGGCCGACGACCGGCCGGGCTCGGTGAGCGAACCGTGCGCGAGGAAGGCGCCACGCCAGGCGGCGACGGTGTCCTCGATCGCGCCGCCCACCACGTGGGGAGGGAGCCCGCGCACGGGACGGCCGCGGTGATCGAGCAGCCCCGTCTGACGAGCGAGAGACTCGCCCTCCTTGACGACGCGCACCACGTAGCGGTTGCCCTTCTTCAGGGCCCCACCCGACACGACGATGATCTCCGAGGCGAGGCCGTAGGTCTCCTGGATGAACAGGCGCAGGCGGCGCGCCGCCGCGGCGGTGTCGAGCTCGGCCTCGATCACGATCCTGCCGGACACGATGTGCAGTCCCCCCGCGAAGCGGAGGGTTGCCGCGATCTCCGCCTTGCGTGCGGAGACCTTCTCGAGCGGGACGCGAGCGAGCTCGTCCTTTACCTGTGCCGTCAGAGCCATGGCGACAATCCTGCCACCAGTCAGCGCGCGAGGGCGCCGCCGCCCGCGACCCATGTCACCAGGTCGCGATACTGCTCGCGCAGCACGAGCGGATCGTGACGGTCCACGGTTCCCTCCGCGCGCATCGGCGCCGCGACAAAGCGCGCGCCCCACTGCTCCACCCGGCTCCTCAGCGCGGGCTCGTCGTGGCTCGAGTCGGCCAACACCACGGCGGGTGCGAAGCCGGGAGCGGCCGCGCGCAGCGCCTCGATGTCGTCGACGCGATCCGTGCCGGCCGTCTCCTCGTCCTCGTGCGCGATGTTGAGCGTGAGGATCGTCCGCGGCCCCGCGGCGGTCAGCGCCGCCGCAACCCTCGGCACCAGGAAGTGAGTGAGCACCGAGGTATACCAGCTGCCGGGGCCGAGGATGATGGCGTCGGCATCGGCGATCGCCTCGAGGGTCGCCGCAGGCACGGCCGGATCCGCCGGCTCGATCGCGAGCGACCGCATTCGACCCTCGGCGGTCGCGACGGCAACCTGACCCACGACCTTCTCCACACGGCCATCGCGGGCGACCTGGGCACTCACCGTGATGGGCTCGGTCGAGACGGGCAGCACGCGCCCTTCACAGCGCAACAGACGGGCGACCCAATCGAGGCCCTCGACGATTCCCCCGCTGCGGTCCCACAGGCCGGCGATGAGCAGGTTGCCGACCGCGTGCCCGTCGAGGGGTCCGTCCGTCGCGAAGCGCCACTGCAGCACATCGCGCCACGTGCGACCCCAGTCGGTGTCCTCGCACAGCGCGGACAGCGCCATGCGCAGGTCGCCGGGCGGCGGGACGTTCATCTCGGCCCGGATCCGTCCGGAGGATCCGCCGTCGTCGGCGACCGTCACCACGGCGGTGAGACCCTCGCACGTGCCGCGCAGCGCGGACAGCGTCGCGTAGAGGCCGTGGCCGCCGCCCAAGGCGACCACCTGCGGCCCTGTCATCGGGGCGACCTGTCCCGATGCGAGACGCGCACCTGGAAGCCGCGCTCGGCGAGGACTCGCCCCAGTTCCTCCGCGATCGCGACCGACCGGTGCTTGCCGCCGGTACATCCGACGCCAATCGTCACCGAGTGCTTGTCGTGCGCGCGATAGCGATCGAGGGCGCCCGCGATGACCGCGGCGTAGCCTTCGACAAACTCCGCGGCGCCGTCCGAGCCCAGCACGTAGTCGCGCACCGGCTCGTCGAGACCGGTGAGCGGGCGCAGCTCAGGCACCCAGTGAGGGTTCTGCAGGAAGCGGACGTCCGCGACGAAGTCGGCATCGTGGGGCGGACCGTTCTTGAATCCGAAGGACTGCACGTTGACCTGCAGCGGCAGCTCCGGCCCGCCGGCCAGGTTCGTCATCGCATCGCGGAGCTGGTGGACGTTGAGGTGGCTCGTGTCAAGGACCTCCGCCGCTCGCTCGCGCACCGCGGCCAGCGCCGCCCGCTCGCGTGCGATGCCCTCGAGCAGCGTGCCCTCTCCCTGAAGGGGATGCGGTCGCCTGGCCTCCTCGAAGCGGTGGACGAGAGCCGGATCGGAGGCGTCGAGGAACATCAGCCGCACGGGCACCCCGCGCGACTCGAGATCGTCGAGAACCGCCTCGACGTCCTGGAAGAAGCCGCCGCCACGCACGTCGACCACCGCGGCAAGCCTGCGGTATCCCCCGCTGCCCACCATCGCGACGAA
This sequence comes from Demequina sediminis, assembly GCF_039545075.1. NCBI lineage: Bacteria > Bacillati > Actinomycetota > Actinomycetes > Micrococcales > Demequinaceae > Demequina > Demequina sediminis. Next base: position 28,484 of record NZ_BAABRR010000008.1, read on the forward strand.
TCCACCCAGCAGCTGCGGCGGCAGGTTGTCGACCACGTACCAGCCCAGATCAGCCAGCACGGCGGCCGCGCGCGTCCGCCCCGCCCCCGACATGCCGGTGAGGACCATGACCTCGGCGTCGATTCCCGACATGTCGACGGTCGGCAGCGGAATCCCGGAGGGGAACGTGACAGGGGGGACCTCGTCCATCATGCGTCCAGCATGCCACCGTCGCCGTGCAGCGCCTGGTAGACGGCGCGGGCGGTGCCCGATCCCACGCCGGGAACCAAGGCGATCTGCTCGATCGACGCCTCCTTGAGGCGAGCGAGGGAGCCGAAGTGCGTCACGAGCGCCTTGGCGCGGCCGGGACCCACCCCCGGGACCTCGTCAAGACTCGACACCTTCATCGCCTTGGTGCGCTTGGCGCGGTGGTGCTTGATCGCGAAGCGGTGGGCCTCGTCACGCACGCGCTGCAGCAGGTACAACGCCTCCGACCCGCGCGGCAGGATCACGGGGAACGGGTCCCCGGGCACCCACACCTCCTCGAGGCGCTTCGCGAGGCCCACGACCGCGATGTCCGGCACGCCCACCTCGTCGAGCACCGCGCGCGCGGCGTTCACCTGCGGCAGGCCGCCGTCCACCACCACGAGTTGCGGCGGGTACGCGAAGCGCGCCGTCTCGCGTTCCTCGGGAGGCAACTTCGACTCCTCGAGGTAGCGCCGGAACCGCCGCGTCAGAACCTCGCGCATCGCCTGAGTGTCGTCCACCGCGTCCGCGATCGAGAACTGGCGGTACTCCGGCTTGCGTGGGATCGCGTCCTCGAACACCACCATCGACCCCACCTGGTGGGTGCCCTGGGTGTGCGAGATGTCGTAGCACTCGATCCGCAGCGGCGCCTCGGTCAGCCCCAGCGACTCCTGCAGTTCCTGCAGCGCGGCGGAGCGGGTCGTGAGGTCGGAGGCGCGCTTGAGACGATGCTGCGCGAGCACCTGACGCGCGTTGCCCAGGCCCGTGGCAGCGAGCTCGGCCTTCTTCCCCCTGGCCGGCACGCGCATCGTCACCCGCGACCCGCGCACGCCGCTGAGCCACGCGACCAGGCTGGGCGCGTCCTCGGGGAGGTGAGGCACCAGCACCTCCGCCGGGATCTCCTCGGGCTCCGCGGCGCCGTATGCCTCCTCGAGGAGGCGCATCACCAGTCCGGGTCCGTCGAGCGGCTCGGGCTTGTCGACCACCCAGCCGCGCTCCCCCGAGATGCGTCCGTCGCGCACGTGGAAGACGTGGGCCGCGGCCTCGAGCTCGTCGTCCTCGAGCGAGAAGATGTCGGCATCCACGCCCGCCGCGAGCACGATCGCGTTGCGCGCCATCACGGAGTCCAGCGCGCGCAGCCTGTCCCGCGCACGCGCCGCGGACTCGAAGTCCTCGCGCTCGGCCGCCGCGTGCATCGTCCCCGTGAGATCCCTCACGAGCGACTTCGCGTCGCCCGCGAGCACCTGACACACGCGCTCCGCGAGCTCGCGGTGGTCCTCGGGCGAGATGCGCCCCACGCACGGGGCCGAACACTTGTCGATGTACCCCAGCAGGCACGGCCTGCCCTGGCGCTCGGCCTTGCGGAACACGCCAGGCGCGCACGTGCGCACCGGCAGAGCGGTGAGCAGCGTGTCCACGGTCTCGCGGATCGCCCACGCCCTCGCGTATGGCCCGAAGTAGCGCACGCCCTTCTTGCGCTCTCCGCGCATGACCTGGATGCGAGGGAACTCCTCGTTCATGGTGACCGCGAGGTAGGGGTACGACTTGTCGTCGCGGAACACCACGTTGAAGCGCGGGTCGTACTGCTTGATCCACGTGTGCTCGAGGATGAGCGCCTCGACCTCGTTGCGCACGACGGTCCATTCGACGGACGATGCCGTGGTCACCATCGCGCGCGTGCGCGGGTGGAGCTGGGTGAGGTCCTGGAAGTAGTTGGCGAGCCGCGCACGGAGGTTCTTGGCCTTGCCGACGTAGACGACGCGCCCGTGGGGGTCCCTGAACCGATAGACGCCGGGCTTGACCGGGATGGTTCCCGGTGCGGGGCGGTACTCGGCGGGGTCGGTCACGGCGCCAGCCTAGGCCCGGGCAGGCACGCCCAGGATCTCGGCGAGGAACGCACCCGTGTGGGAGCCCTCCGCGCGCGCGACCTCCTCGGGCGAGCCCTCCGCGATGACGATTCCGCCGCCGGAGCCGCCCTCGGGTCCCATGTCGATCACCCAGTCGGACGACTTGATGACGTCGAGGTTGTGCTCGATCACGATCACGGTGTTGCCCTTGTCGACCAGCCCCTGCAGCACGCCCAGCAGCTTGCGGACATCCTCGAAGTGAAGGCCCGTCGTGGGCTCGTCGAGGACGTACACGGTGCGGCCGGTGGACCGGCGCTGGAGCTCCGAGGCGAGCTTCACGCGCTGCGCCTCGCCGCCGGACAGCGTGGGCGCGGGCTGGCCGAGCCGCACGTAGCCCAGGCCCACCTCGACCAGGGTCGTGAGGTGGCGCGAGATCGACGGGATCGCCTCGAAGAAGTGCGCGGCCTCCTCGATCGGCATGTTGAGGACGTCCGCCACGTTCTTGCCCTTGAAGTGCACCTCGAGGGTCTCGCGGTTGTACCGCGCCCCCTTGCACACCTCGCACGGCACGTACACGTCGGGAAGGAAGTTCATCTCGATCTTGAGCGTGCCGTCACCCGCGCACGCCTCGCATCGTCCGCCCTTGACGTTGAAGGAGAAGCGGCCCGGGCCGTAGCCGCGCACCTTCGCCTCTTGCGTGTCGGCGAAGAGCTTGCGCATCTTGTCCCACACGCCCGTGTAGGTGGCCGGGTTGGAGCGCGGCGTGCGCCCGATGGGTCCCTGGTCGACGTGGACGATCTTGTCGAGCTGGTCCACGCCCGTGATGCGCGTGTGCCGTCCCGCGACCTGACGTGCTCCGTTGAGCGTGTTCGCGAGGCTCGTGTAGAGGATCGAGTTCACCAGCGTCGACTTGCCGGAGCCCGACACCCCGGTGACGGCCGTGAGGACGCCGAGCGGGAAGGACACGTCGATGTCGCGCAGGTTGTGCTCGCGCGCGCCCACCACCGTGTCCGATCGACCCGGGTCGATCGGTCGGCGCTCGGACGGCAGCTCGATGGTGCGGCGCCCCGACACGTACGCGCCGGTCATCGACCGCTCGTTGGTCAGCAGGTCCTCGTAGGTGCCCGAGTGGACGACCTCGCCCCCGTGCTCTCCCGCGCCGGGGCCGATGTCCACCACCCAGTCCGCGGTGCGGATCGTGTCCTCGTCGTGCTCGACCACGATCAGGGTATTGCCCAGGTCGCGCAGGCGCGTGAGGGTGTCGATGAGACGGCGGTTGTCGCGCTGGTGGAGGCCGATGCTCGGCTCATCGAGCACGTACAGCACTCCCACCAGGCCCGAGCCGATCTGGGTGGCGAGCCTGATGCGCTGCGCCTCGCCTCCCGACAGCGTGCCCGCCGCGCGCGCGAGCGTCAGGTAGTCGAGGCCCACGTCGAGCAGGAAGCCCAGTCGCGCATCGATCTCCTTGAGCACCTGGACGGCGATCTGGCGGCCGCGTTCGTCGAGGTCGGCCGCGGTGAGGAATCCGCGTGCCTCCGCGATCGACAGTTCGCACACCTCCGCGATGGATTTGCCGCCGATCGTCACGGCGAGCACCTCGGGCTTGAGGCGCGCACCGCGGCACACCGGACACGGCACCTCGCGCATGTAGGACTCGTAGCGCTCGCGCGACCACTCGGACTCGGTCTGGCCGTGGAGGCGCTCGATCCACGTGATGACGCCTTCGAAGCCGGTCGTGTACTGCCGCTCGCGTCCGTATCGGTTCTTGAACTTCACGTGGACCTGGTAGTCCTTGCCCGTGAGGATCGCCGCCTGCACCTCCGCGGGCAGCTCCTTCCACGGCGTGTCCATCGAGAAGCCCAGGTCGGCGGCGAGCGCGGTGAGCGTGCGCGTGAAGTAGTCGGAGCTGGTCGCGGCCCACGGCGCCACGGCACCCTCGTTGAGCGACATCTCGCGGTCCGGGATCACCAGGTCGGGATCCACCTCGAGGCGGATGCCGATGCCCGTGCACTCGGGGCACGCGCCGTACGGGGCGTTGAAGGAGAAGGTACGCGGCTCCATCTCCTCGAGCGTGAGGACGTGGTCGTTGGGGCACGCGCGCTTCTCGCTGTACCGGCGTGGCTCCATGTCGCCGTCGACCGGGTCGATGATCACCAGACCGTCCGCGATCCGCAGGGCCGTCTCGACCGAGTCGGTGAGCCGCTGACGCACGCCGTCGCGCGCTACCAGGCGGTCCACGACGACCTCGATGTCGTGCTTGAGCTTCTTCTCGAGCGTGGGCGGCTCGGTGAGCTGGATGGTCTCGCCGTCGACCCGCGCACGCGCGAAGCCCTGCTGCTGAAGGTCCTGGAAGAGATCCTGATACTCACCCTTGCGACCGCGCACCACGGGGGCGAGCACCTGATAGCGCGTGCCCTCGGGTAGCGCGAGCACCGAGTCCACAATCTGCTGCGGCGTCTGCGCCTGGATCTGCTCGCCACACACCGGGCAGTGCGGGGTCCCGACGCGCGCGTAGAGCAGGCGCAGGTAGTCGTAGACCTCGGTGATCGTGCCCACGGTCGAACGCGGGTTGCGGTTGGTGGACTTCTGATCGATGCTCACCGCCGGGCTGAGCCCCTCGATGAAGTCGACGTCGGGCTTGTCCATCTGCCCCAAGAACTGGCGCGCGTAGGCGCTTAGCGACTCGACGTAGCGGCGCTGGCCCTCCGCGAAGATGGTGTCGAACGCCAGGGAGGACTTGCCCGAGCCGGACAGGCCGCTGAACACGATGAGTGCATCGCGCGGGAGGTCGAGGTCGACCCCCTTGAGGTTGTGCTCACGGGCACCACGGACGAGGAGACGGTCGTTCACCCGGCCATGCTACGCGGAAACCCGTTCGAACACACGTTCGATGCGCGCGTGTCGTGGGGACGATGCTTGGGTTGCGCGCCCGCGTGCCGCTGGGTTGCGAGTGTGGAGACTCACGAACCACCCGTCGCCGCGCTTCACGCCATCGAGGCCGTGCGGGCAAGGATGGCGGCGCGGGTGCGTGTCCCTCGCACTGGTCGGGCGAGATGCCTGGGCGTGGGCGAACGCCGCGATCGGCGTCATCGTCGCCGTCGCGACGTTCGCGATCTTCACCGTGTGGAACGCTCGGCTCGCGCGACCGGTCCAGTCTCGAGCCACCGACATCCCTCAGCTCGACGCCACCCTCGCCGATCCGCTCGGACTCCGGATCATGGCCACTCTCGCGTCGTACGAGGGCCACATCGACACGGCCGTGCTTGAGGAGGCTCTCGAGACGCCCGCGAGCGAGGTCGGACCCGCGCTCGCTCCCCTTATCGCCGCCGGCTACGCCGAGTACACCCGGTCAGACGTTCCCTGGGGGCGTGAGCGCATCTGGCTCCGCGCGACGCCCGACGGCCGCGCCGCCTTCGACGGCCACGTCGCCGCGCTGCGCGCTTCCGCCTCGTGACGCGCGCGAGGGGCGACGGGCATCGTCCCGCAGTCCCTGGATGCGGCAGGATGGCGGCATGAGCCTCTTTGCGATCCACTACACGTATGACGACCGCGCCGCCGAGCGGGACGCCGCTCGCCCCGAGCACCGCGCGTACCTCCTCGACCTCGCCGCACAGGGCAAGGCACCGGTCTTCGGCCGCTACGAGGACGAGGGCACGCCGGGCGCGCTGATCGTGTTCGAGGCCGCCCCGCTCGAGGAGGCGCAGGCGATGGTCGCTGCGGATCCCTACGTGCGTGCCGGCCTGGTGCCCGAGCACTCGGTCAGGGCGTGGCCGGCCTCGGGTCCCTGGACGGCCTGAGCACCCCTCTCAACCGCGGTCGTGGTCGGCCCGTACCTGCTCGGCGTGGTCGTGCTCGGCGAGGCGTGCCGTGCGGTGGTCCCTGCCGCCCCGCGTCGCGATCATGCTCGCGGCGGCGGCCACGCCGATCACACCCAGAATCACGGCGAGCGACACTCCTGAGGAGGGCAGTCACACCTCGACCGGTTCCCCACCGTTGAGGAACGGCAGCGAGTTCTGGTGGAGCGCCTCGAGCACGAGCTTCACGCCGATGAATCCCAGCACCACGGCGAGGCCGTAGGAGAGGTACACGAGGCGCGCGAGCAACCCATCCACGAGGAAGAAGAGTTGACGCAGGCCCAGGAGCGCGAAGGCGTTCGCGGTGAACACGATGTAGGGATCCTGGGTGAGCCCGAAGATCGCGGGGATCGAGTCGAGTGCGAAGAGCACGTCCGTGCCGCCGATCGCGAGGATCACCAGCACCATGGGCGTGATCATGCGGCGTCCCGCCTCGCGCACCACGAACCGGCCGTCGCGGTAGCCGTCCGTGACGGGCATGAGCCTCTTCACGCCCCGCACGAGGGCGTTCTCCTTGTACTCGACGTCACCCTCCTCGGCGCCACCCTCGCGCGCCACCGCAACCGCGGTGTACAGGAGGAACGCGCCGAACAGGTAGAACGTCCAGCTGAACGTCGACAGGGCTGCCGCACCCGCCGCGATGAACACGCCACGCAGCACCAGCGCGATCGCGATGCCGATCAGCAGCACTCGCTGCCGCTGCGCGGGCGGCACCGCGAAGCGGGACAGGATCACGAGGAAGACGAAGAGGTTGTCGACGGACAGCGATTTCTCGGTGATGAAGCCCGCGAGGAACTCCGTCCCCTGGCCGGGCGAGTTCCACAGCCACATCGATGCGCCGAACGCTAGCGCCAACACGATGTAGAACACGGACCACAACGCCGACTCACGAAAGGTGGGCACGTGAGGCTTCGCCACCACGACCACGAAGTCGAAGATGAAGAGGCCGAGGATGCCGATGAGCGTGAGGGTCCAGACGAGCGGTGATTCCACCGAGCCATCCTAGGTCGCACGCGAGCGTCGGAGGTGCGCCGCACGTCCCGGCGCCACCGGCGGGGCAGCCGCCCGCGCGCCCGCGTGCCGTCAGCCCGCGTCGATCATCTGCCGCAGCTCCTTCTTGAGCTCGCCGATCTCGTCGCGCAGGCGCGCCGCGATCTCGAACTGCAGGTCGCCGGCCGCGACACGCATCTGGTCCGAGAGGTCCTCGATGAGCTGTGCGAGCTCGTCGGCGGGACGCTGCGCCATGAGCGAGCGCCCTCCGGGCCCCGCGCCTCCCGACGTGGCCCCCGCCTTTGCCCGCTCGAGGGTCTCGACGGTGTCCGCCTCCTCGCGCGCGAGCATCTCGGTGATGTCGCCGATGCGCTTGCGCAGCGGCTGGGGGTCGATCCCGTGCTCCTCGTTGTACGCGACCTGCATCTCGCGGCGCCTGTTGGTCTCGTCGATCGCCGACGCCATCGAGTCGGTGATCGAATCCGCGTACATGTGCACCTCGCCGGACACGTTGCGCGCCGCGCGGCCAATGGTCTGGATGAGCGAGGTCCCGGACCGCAGGAAGCCCTCCTTGTCCGCGTCGAGGATCGCGACGAGCGACACCTCGGGCAGGTCGAGACCCTCGCGCAGCAGGTTGATGCCCACGAGCACGTCGAAGCGCCCCATGCGCAGCTCGCGCAGCAGCTCGACGCGCCGCAGCGTGTCGACGTCCGAGTGCAGGTACTCGACCCTCACGCCGCGATCGCCCAGGTACTCGGTGAGATCCTCGGCCATCTTCTTGGTGAGCGTGGTGACAAGCACGCGCTCGTCACGCTCGACGCGCGAGCGAATCGCCTCGAGGAGATCGTCGATCTGGCCCTCGGTGGGCTTCACGACGATCTTGGGGTCCACGAGCCCCGTGGGACGGATGATCTGTTCCACCACGCCGTCCGCTCGCTCGAGCTCATACTTGCCCGGGGTCGCCGAGAGATAGACCGTCTGCCCCACGCGCTCCTGGAACTCCGTCCACTTGAGCGGCCTGTTGTCCATCGCGGACGGGAGCCGGAAGCCGTGTTCCACCAGGGTGCGTTTGCGCGAGGTGTCGCCCTCGAACATGGCCCCGATCTGTGGGACGGTCACGTGCGACTCGTCGAGGACCAGCAGGAAGTCGTCGGGGAAGTAGTCCAGCAGCGTGTGCGGCGGCGTGCCCGGCGCGCGCTGCTCGATGTGGCGCGAGTAGTTCTCGATGCCCGAGCACGTCCCCACCGAGCGCATCATCTCGAGGTCGAACGTGGTGCGCATCTTGAGGCGCTGGGCCTCAAGCAGCTTGTTCTGCTTCTCGAGTTCCTGCAGCCGCTCCCCGAGCTCGATCTCGATGGTCGTGATCGCGCGGTTCATGCGCTCCTCGCTCGCGACGTAGTGCGAGGCGGGGAAGATGTGGACCCGCTCGCGTCGCTCGACTACCTCTCCCGTGAGGGGGTGCAGCGTGTAGAGCGCCTCGACCTCATCGCCGAACATCTCGATGCGGATCGCGAGCTCCTCATACACGGGGATGATCTCCACCGTGTCGCCGCGCACGCGGAACGTTCCCCGCGTGAACGCGAGGTCGTTGCGCGAGTACTGCATCTGGACAAACTCGCGCAGCAGCGAGTCGCGGTCGACCACGTCACCCACCCCGAGCGTCACCATGCCCTCGATGTACTCCTCGGGGGTGCCCAGGCCGTAGATGCATGAGACGGACGAGACGACGATCACGTCGCGCCGCGTGAGCAGCGAGTTGGTCGCCGAGTACCGCAGCCGCTCGACCTCCTCATTGATCGAGGAGTCCTTCTCGATGAAGGTATCCGTCTGTGGCACATACGCCTCGGGCTGGTAGTAGTCGTAGTACGACACGAAGTACTCGACCGCGTTGTTCGGCATGAGGTCGCGGAACTCGTTCGCGAGCTGCGCCGCGAGCGTCTTGTTATGCGCCATGACCAGCGTGGGCCGCTGCAGGCGCTCGACGAGCCACGCGGTGGTCGCCGACTTTCCGGTTCCGGTCGCACCCAGCAGCACCACGTCTCGCTCCCCCGCCTCGATCCTGCGGGCGAGCTCGTCGATCGCCTTGGGCTGGTCGCCGGAGGGCTTGTAGTCGGAGATCACCTGGAAGGGCGCCTCGCTGCGGCGGAGATCGGGTCGGCTCATGCGACTACGGTACGCCGGGCCTCCGACAGGACGATGCCGCGGTCACCGAGGAACGTGCAGCGACCAGAAGGAGTCGATCTGGGCCTCGAGGTCGGCCACGCTGCCGGAGCCATCGAGCACCACGTCCGCCGCGGCCGCCCTCTCGCCATCCGACGCCTGCGCGCGAATCCGCGCCACGGCATCGTCCCTGCGCAAGCCGCGCGTGGTGACGAGCCTGTCGACGCGCACCTCCTCGGGGGCCGCAATGGTGACCACCAGGTCGAAGTCCGCACCCTGGCCCGTCTCGACGAGCAGCGGAATGTCATGGACGATCACGGCGACGCCGTCGCGGCGCGCCTGCTTGTCCGCGGCCGTGCCCATCGCGATCACGTAGGGGTGCACGATCCCGTTGAGGCGCTGGCGCGCGCCCTCGTCGCGGAAGACGATGTCGGCGAGTGCCGGGCGGTCCAGCGCCCCGTCGACGATCACCCTGTCGCCGAACGCGCCGGCGATGTCGGCCAGCGCCGCCGAGCCGGGCTCGACCGCGCGTCGCGCGAGGGCGTCGTGGTCCACGACGCGGGCACCCAACGCTCCAAGGCGCGCGGCAGCGGTCGACTTGCCCGAGGCGATTCCGCCCGTGAGACCGATGCGCAGCACGGGAAGCAGTGTCACACGCCGCGCGAGTGGGGACCAAACGCGGCGAAGGCCGCCGCGCTGCAGCCGTATGCGACGAAGGCCGCCGCCCCAGATCGGGGCGACGGCCTTCGGGTGAGTCGTGAGACTAGTTGCCGGTGAGCTTCTCGCGCAGCGCGGCCAGACGCTCGTCCGAGGCGAGCGTGCCGCCGTCGGTCGTCGACTCCTCCTGCGAGGAGTACGAGGTCGGGCCGTCGGCCTTGCGGCCACCCTTGGCGGCACGCGGCGCCGCGGGGGCGGCAACCTCGGCCTCGGCGGCGGCGGCGTCCTGCTTGAGGACGAACGCCTTGTGCGCCTCCCAGCGCTCGTGCGCCTTGGCGTACTCGGCCTCCCAGGCCTCGCGCTGCTCCTCGAAGCCCTCGCGCCACTCCTGGGTCTCCGGGTCGAAGCCCTCGGGGTACTTGTAGTTCCCCTGAGCGTCGTACTCGGCCGTCATGCCGTAGAGCGCGGGGTCGAAGTCCTCGCCCTGCGGGTCGACACCCTCGTTGGCCTGCTTGATGGACAGCGAGATGCGGCGACGCTCAAGGTCGATGTCGATGATCTTGACGAAGACGTCCTCATCGGCCGACACGACCTGCTCGGGCAGCTCGACGTGGCGAAGCGCCAGCTCGGAGATGTGCACCAGGCCCTCGATGCCCTCGAACACGCGCACGAACGCGCCGAACGGGACGAGCTTGGTGACCTTGCCCGGGACGATCTGGCCGATCGCGTGGGTGCGGGCGTAGACCGCCCACGGGTCCTCCTGCGTCGCCTTGAGCGACAGCGAAACGCGCTCGCGGTCCATCTCGACGGTGAGGACCTCGACCTCGACCTCCTGGCCGACCGAGACGACCTCGGAGGGGTGGTCGATGTGCTTCCAGGACAGCTCGGAGACGTGCACGAGGCCGTCCACGCCGCCCAGGTCCACGAACGCACCGAAGTTGACGATCGAGGAGACGACACCCTTGCGGACCTGTCCCGGCGCGAGCGCGGTGAGGAACGACGAGCGCACCTCGGACTGGGTCTGCTCGAGGAACGCACGACGCGACAGCACCACGTTGTTGCGGTTCTTGTCGAGCTCGATGATCTTCGCCTCGATGGCCTGGCCGATGTACGGGGCCAGGTCACGCACGCGACGCATCTCCACCAGCGAGGCGGGCAGGAAGCCGCGCAGGCCGATGTCGACGATCAGGCCGCCCTTGACGACCTCGATGACGGTGCCGGAGACGACTCCGTCCTCCTCCTTGACCTTCTCGATCGAGCCCCAGGCACGCTCGTACTGCGCGCGCTTCTTGGACAGGATCAGGCGCCCCTCCTTGTCCTCCTTGGTGAGGACCAGAGCCTCGATGGTGTCGCCGACGTTGACGACCTCATCCGGGTTGGCGTCGTGACGGATCGACAGCTCGCGCGAAGGAATCACGCCTTCGGTCTTGTAACCGATGTCGAGCAGGACCTCGTCGCGGTCGACCTTGACGATGGTGCCTTCAACAAGGTCGCCGTCGTCGAAGTTCTTGATGGTCGCGTCAACGGCCGCGAGGAAATCCTCAGCAGTTCCGATGTCGTTGACGGCGATGATGGAGGGGGTGGATACGGACATTAAGGAGGTGCTCCGATGGACAGGGAATCGTATGGATAGGAATGACCGGGCGCGCGGGCGCGCCAGACCACCCGAAATCCTACCTCTTCACACCGTCCAGGCACAATGCGACGCGCCCGGCCACGCGACTCGCGCGGGACCGGGCGCGAGACATCACAGCCCGCGGGCAGCCGCCAACAGCTCCTCGGGAACCCACTTGGTCTTGCCCATCATCGTCTCGAAGGGCTCGAGCACGACCTTCTCGCCCTGCTGCGCGGTGAACTTGTGCGTCTCACCGGCGACGATGCCGTCGATCGCGGCCACGCCCATCCGGGTGCCCAGCAGGCGGTCCGCAGCCGTCGGCACGCCGCCACGCTGGACGTAGCCGAGCACCGTGAGGCGCGTCGAGAAGCCGGTGGCCGCCTCGATCGCCTTCGTGACCTCGTGACCGATCGAGCCGGCGATCGGGTTGCCCTTGGCGTCGAGGGTGGCCTTGCCCTCCCAGCGCGAGCCCTCGGCGGGAACCGCGCCCTCGGCGACGGCCACGATCGAGAAGTTCTTGTAGCGGTGACGGTGCTTGATGCGCTTGGCGATCACATCGATGTCGAAGGGCTCCTCGGGCGCGAGGATGATGTCCGCTCCGCCAGCGATACCGGCGGTGACGGCGATCCAGCCGGAGTGGCGGCCCATGAGCTCGACCACCATGACGCGGTTGTGCGACTCCGCCGTCGAGTGGAGGCGGTCGATCGCCTCCGTGGCCACCGACACCGCGGTGTCGAAGCCGATCGCGGCGTCCGTGCCGACCACGTCGTTGTCGATGGTCTTGGGAATGCCGATCACGGGCACGCCCAGCGCCTGCGAGACCTTGCCCGCGGCCTTGAGAGTTCCGTCTCCGCCGATGCAGATGAAGCCGTCCAGCTTCTCGTTCTCGAACGTGTCCTTAACGGCCTCCATGCCGCCCTCGACCTTGTGCGGGTGGCACCGGGCCGTGCCGAGCATCGTCCCCCCGTGCACGAGGATGCCCGATACGTCGTCACGGGTCAGCGGCTTGGCGTCGCCGTCGATGACGCCCTGCCAGCCGTTGTTAAACCCGACGATCGAGCACCCGAGTTCCGAGGTACCCCGCTTGACGACGGCACGAATCGCCGCGTTCAGTCCGGGGCAGTCCCCGCCTCCAGTGAGAAGTCCGATGCGCATGCCACCAACCCTAGTGTCCAGCGGTGCGCCAGTCAGCGCCCGTTCCGACGTTGACCTCGAGAGGAACGCTGAGATCGCCTGCGGCGTGCATCTCCTCCCTGAGAATGTTCTCGACGGCGTCCTGCTCCCCCGCTGCCGTCTCGATCACGAGTTCATCATGCACCTGAAGTACCTGCCGGGATGCCAGACCTTCGTCCCTCAAACGGCGCTCAACTCCGAGCATCGCGCGCTTGATGAGGTCCGCCGCGGAGCCCTGAATGGGCGCGTTGAGCGCCATCCGCTCCGCGATGTCCCTGCGCTGACGGTTGGTCGAGGTGAGGTCGGGGATGTAGCGCCTGCGGCCAAAGATGGTCTCGGTGTAGCCGTCCGCCCGCGCCTGCTCGACGACCGACCTGAGGTAGTCGCGCACGGCGCCGAATCGCGAGAAGTAGTCGTCCATGAGCGCCTGGGCCGCGCCCACCGGAAGCCCCAGCTGCCGCGCGAGGCCAAAGGACGACAGCCCGTACGCGAGCCCGTAGGACATCGCCTTGACCTGGGAGCGCATCTCGGGGCTCACGTCCTCCGGAGCCACGCCGAACACGCGTGAACCCACGAAGCGGTGGAGGTCCTCCCCCGCGGCAAACGCCTCGACCAGCGCGGCGTCGCCCGACAGGTGGGCCATGATCCGCATCTCGATCTGCGAGTAGTCCGCCGTCACGAGCGTGTCGAAGCCCTCGCCGACGACGAAGGCCTCGCGGATGCGGTGCCCCTCCGCCGTGCGGACGGGGATGTTCTGCAGATTGGGATCCTTCGAGCTGAGGCGGCCCGTCGCGGCCACCACCTGGGAGAACGTGGTGTGGATGCGGCCGTCCGGCTGCACGGCCTGAGCCAGCGTCTCGATGATCTGCGACAGCTTCGAGGCGTCGCGGTGAGCCAGCAGCGCGGTGAGGAACGGGTGGGGCGCCTTCTCGCTGAGATCGTGAAGGGACGATGCGTCGGTCGAGTAGCCCGTCTTGATCTTCTTGGTCTTGGGCATGCCGAGGCGCTCGAACAGCACCTCCTGAAGCTGCTTGGGCGACCCCAGATTGACGCGCTCGCCGCCCAGGGCGTCGTACGCATCCTCGGCCGCGCGGTCGGCTCGAGCGCGCGCCTCGTCGGCGAGCGTCGACAGGTGCGCCCTGTCGACGGCCATGCCCGCATGCTCCATGCGCGCGAGGACCGTGATGAGGGGAATCTCGAGCTCGCGATAGAGCGCGCCCATGCCGCGTTCGTCGACCATGGGCTCGAGGACGCCCGCGAGGGTTCTCACGTGTGCGGCGCGCTCACCTGCCCGCTGGCCGGCGTGGTGCGCGCCACCGCCGTCGAGGCCGAGGTCGAGTTCTCCTGCGGTCGGCCCCGACTCGAGGGCGAGACCCAGGTGACGCTGGAGGATCTGTTCGAGCTCGAATCCACGCTGGTCGGGGTTGACCAGGAAGGCGGCGATCTGGGTGTCGCCCGCGATTCCCGCCAGCTCCCACCCGCGCGCCGTGAGCGCGTGCCACCCGTCCTTGGCACCGTGAAGGACCTTCGCGATGTTCGGGTCGGCGAGCCACGCACCGAGGGTCGACTCGTCCTCGGGTGAGAGGTCGGCAAGATCGACGCCCCAGGCGGCGTCCGCGGCATCGGCGGCGCCCAGCGCCCAGGCATCGGCGTCGACGCCGCCGCGACCGTCCACGTGTAGCGCGACGGTGCCCGTCATCGCGGCGATCGCCGCGACGGCGCCCGCGGTCTGCACCACGACCGGGGGTGCGGTCTCGGGACTGGCCTCCCCGGCATCGGTCGCCAGCGGCAGGAGCTTGTCGCGCAGCGTGCGGAACTGCAGCGCGTCGCAGACCTCGTGAATCGCGGCCGCGTCCGCGCCGGGATACTCGAGATCCGCGAGCGGGACGGCGACCTCGAGATCCGTGAGCAGGTGGTTGAGCTCCCTGTTGAGGCGCACCTGCTCGAGGTGCGCGCGCAGGCTCTCCCCCGCCTTCCCGGGGACGTCGTCGGCGCTGTTGAGGATCCCCTCGAGCCCGCCGTAGACCCCGATCCACTTCGCGGCGGTCTTGGGGCCCACCCCCGGAACACCGGGAAGGTTGTCGCTCGTCTCACCGACCAATGCGGCGAGGTCGGGATACTGGCCGGGGTCGACGCCGTACTTCTCGCGCACCGCGTCGGGCGTGAAGCGCACCAGGTCGGAGACGCCCTTGCGCGGATACAGCAGCGTGACGTCGCCGTTGACGAGCTGAATCGTGTCCCGGTCTCCCGACACGACGAGCACGCGCATGCCGGCCTCGTGGCCCAGCCGCGCATACGTCGCGAGCAGGTCATCCGCCTCGTAGTTGGGCTTGTCGACCGCCGGCACCCTGAGGGCCCCCAGCACCTCGCGAATGAGCGGGACCTGCGGCTCGAACTCGGGCGGCGTGGCGTCGCGGGTGCCCTTGTACGAGGGAAGACGTTCGGTGCGGAAGGTGCCGCCCGGGAGGTCGAAGGCGACCGCGACGTGCGTGGGCTCGTGCTCCCGCAGGAGCGTCGCGAGCATCGTCGTGAAGCCGTAGACCGCGTTGGTCGGCACCCCTGTCGAGGTTGCGAAGTTCTCCACCGGAAGGCCAAAGAAGGCGCGGAACGCCATCGATAGACCGTCGACCAGCAGGAGTGTTCCCTTGGTGGATTCGCTCACAGATGCCAACCTATCCCTATGTCTGACGCCGATGTCGCCGCCGCCGCGCCCTCCGATGGGCTCATCGCCCGGATGGGCATCACCATTGTGGAGGTCACCGCAGACACCGCCGTCGGGACCATGCCGGTCGCCGGCAACACCCAGCCCTACGGCCTTCTCCACGGCGGGGCATCGGCTGTCCTCGCGGAGTCGCTCGGGTCGCTTGCGGCGATGGCGCACGTCGCGACCGTCGACCCCGAGGGCATCGCGGTGGGGGTCGACCTGTCCATCACTCACGTGCGCAGCGCGCGTTCCGGGGTCGTGACCGGCACCGCGACGGCGATTCACCGGGGCCGCACCGTGGCGGTTTACGGCGTTCGAATCGTGAATGAACGAGGCGAAATCGTCTCCGAAGCGCGACTGACGTGCGCGATTCGTGCTCGGCGTGCCACATGAACGAAACATGTCTGCGATAGGTTGACCCGCAACCTTGACCTTGAGAGGGGCATCCGTGCTGGCGACTCTTGACCGACGAGCCCTGCTGAGAGCAGCGCTCGTCCTCACGATCGCGGTGGCAGGCGCCATCGCGGTCCTTGCAATGGGGGGCGTGGCCGAGGCCACCACCCCCGACCCCGAGGTGGCAACCACCGCCACTGGAGGCGGGACCAACCTGCTGCTCCAGAACCTCTTCAACGGCGTCGTCTTTGGCCTGCTGCTGGCACTAGCCTCAGTGGGCCTTTCGCTTATCTACGGCACCACCGCGCTGAGCAACTTCGCTCACGGCGAGATGGTGACGTTCGGCGCGGTGCTGACGTGGTTCCTCGCGACGCCCCAACCCGTGACCGTGCCCCTGGTGCCGGTTGAGTTCCACATCGGGTTGCCTCTCATCCCTGCCGCCCTGCTCGCGATCGCGATCTCGGCCGCACTCGGCTGGGTGCAGGACAAGGTCGTGTGGAGCCAGCTCCGGCGCCGCAGGGTGGGCCTGGTCCAGCAGATGATCGTGAGCATCGGCCTCTCGCTCGCGCTCGTGAACTTCATCCAGTGGTGGATCGGCGGCCGGCCCGTGCGACTCACGACCTCGATCGACCCCCGCGTTCAGTACGGGCCCATTTCGGTCGGCAACGTCACGCTCATCTCGATGGCGATCGCGATCACCGCGCTCTTGGGCGTCGCGTTCTTCCTGCAGCGCACCCGCCTGGGGCGCGCGACCCGCGCGGTCTCGGACAACCCGGCCCTGGCATCGGCCTCGGGCATCAAGGTCGACTCGATCATCCGCATCGTGTGGGTGATGGCCGCGGGGCTCGCGGCCCTGGGCGGCATCCTGCTCGCGCTGTACCAGCAGGGATTCTCGTTCGACGACGGCACACGGCTGCTGCTCATGATGTTCGCCGCCGTCACGCTGGGCGGGCTCGGCCATCCCTACGGTGCGCTCGTCGGCTCTCTCGTCATCGGCATCGTCGCGGAGGTCTCGACGGTCTGGCTCCCGCCGGACCTCAAGTTCGCGACAGCGCTCGGCATCCTCATCATCGTGCTGCTGGTACGCCCGCAGGGCATCCTCGGCAAGGCGGAAAGGGTCGGCTGACATGGACATTCTTCTCGACGTACTTCGCACGGCCATCGCGCCGTCCACCGCGGCCTTTGCGCTCGCGGCGATCGGCCTCAACTTCCACTTTGGCCTCACGGGTCTGCTCAACATGGGTCACGCGGGCTTCATGCTGCTCGGCATGTACGGCTTCGCGATCTCGATCCAGCAGGGGTGGCCCATCTGGCTCGCCGTGCTGGTGGGCCTCGCGGCCGCCGCGATCTTCGGCCTGCTGCTCGGCTGGCCCACGCTCAAGCTCCGCGGTGACTATCTGGCGATCGTGACCATCGCGGCAGCAGAGATGATCAGGTTCCTCGGGCGCTCGCAGAGCCTCTCGGGGCTCACCGGGGCTTCGAGCGGCATCCGCGGCTCGGACTTCAAGCCGCCCTTCGAGGAACTCTCGCCCTTCCCCGACAGCATCGTCCAGATCGGGCCGCTCGAGATGCACGGCTCCCGGTCGTCCTCGTGGTGGCTGACGCTCGTGACCTGGAGCCTCGTCATCATCTTCGCGATCATCTACTGGCGCCTCGCCGGCTCGCCCTGGGGCCGCGTGCTCAAGGGCATCCGCGAGGACGAGGACGCCGTGCGTTCGCTCGGCAAGAACGTGTACTCGTACAAGATGCAGGCGCTCGTGATCGGCGGCGCGATCGGCGCTCTCGGCGGCATCACGTGGGCCCTGGGCAACTCGGTGCAGCCGGACTCGATGGGACGCCCCACGACGTTCTGGATCTGGACGCTGCTGCTCCTGGGTGGCGCAGCCACGGTCTTCGGGCCCGTACTCGGTTCGATCCTGTTCTGGTCCGCGCTGACCCTGGTCAAGAGCGTGGCGTCCGCGGTTCTGCCGCCCGAGGTGCTGGCACCCACCGACCTCGAGCCGTTCTCGCTCGTCCTCGTGGGCGTGACCCTCATGCTGCTCGTGGTGTTCAGGCCCCAGGGTGTGCTCGGCAACAAGAAGGAGCTGGCGTTCAATGGCTGACAACGCATTCGCCGCCGTGCCGCACGAGGCAGGCGCGCCCAAGCCCGACGCGATCCTGGTCGCGGACGGCGTCGTGAGGCGCTTTGGAGGCCTCACCGCCGTGAGCGTCGACCACTTCGAGGTGCAGCGCAATTCGATCACCGCGCTCATCGGCCCCAACGGCGCAGGCAAGTCGACGTTCTTCAACCTGCTCACCGGATTCGACTTCGCCCAGGAGGGCGAGGGCGTCTTCAACGGTCGCGCGCTCAAGGGCATGTCCTCGGCCAAGGTCGCACGGGCGGGCATGGTGCGCACCTTCCAGCTCACCAAGGCCCTCAACCGCATGACGGTGATCGAGAACATGCGGCTGGGCGCTCAGGCTCAGCCCGGTGAGAACTTCGCACGAGCCTTCGTGCCGCCCCTGTGGCGCGCGCGCGAGCGAGAGATCACGGAGCAGGCGCATGCGCTGCTCCACCGCTTCAAGCTCTATGAGAAGCGCGACGACTACGCCGGCTCGCTCTCGGGCGGACAGCGCAAGCTCCTCGAGATGGCACGCGCGCTCATGACCAAGCCTACGATGGTGATGCTCGACGAGCCGATGGCGGGCGTCAACCCCGCGCTGACGGAGTCCCTCCTCGACCACATCGTCGAGCTCAAGGACGACGGCATGACGGTGCTCTTTGTCGAGCACGACATGCACATGGTGCGGCGCATCTCCGACTGGGTGGTGGTGATGGCCGAGGGCCGCATCATCGCCGAGGGCCCGGCGGGCACCGTGATGTCCAACCAGGCGGTGCAGGACGCCTATCTGGGCGCGCACCACGACACCGATCTCTTCGAGGAGCGTGAGGCATGACCTCGAATCCCGTGATCCTCCACGCCGACAACCTGATCGCCGGCTACCTTCCCGGCATCAACATCCTCAACGGCTGCTCGATGGAGGTGCGCCAGGGCGAGCTCATCGGAATCATCGGTCCCAACGGCGCCGGCAAGTCGACCTTCCTCAAGGCGCTCTTTGGCCTCGTCCCGGTGCGCGACGGGTCCGTCACCCTCGCGGGTGAGGACATCACCAACCTGCGTGCCGACCAGCTGGTGAGCCGCGGCGTGGGCTTCGTGCCTCAGACCAACAACGTGTTCCCCTCGCTCACCATCGAAGAGAACCTCGAAATGGGCGCATACAGGGCGCACAAGAGCTTCAAGAAGCAGCTCGAGAGGATCGGCGACCTCTTCCCCGTGCTCATCGAGCGGCGCCACCAGCGCGCCGGCTCGCTGTCCGGCGGCGAGCGCCAGATGGTCGCGATGGCACGCGCGCTCATGATGGACCCGCAGGTGCTGCTCCTCGACGAGCCCAGCGCCGGCCTGTCCCCCGTCCGCCAGGACGAGACGTTCGTGCGCACGCGCGACATCAACCGCACGGGTGTCACGGTCATCATGGTCGAGCAGAATGCCCGTCGCTGCCTGCAGATCTGCGACCGCGGCTACGTTCTCGATCAGGGCACGTCCGCGTACACCGCCACCGGCCAGGAACTGCTCAAGGACCCCAAGGTGATCGAGCTGTATCTGGGCACGCTCGGCGCGTAGCGCGCACGCTGCCTCGGGAACCCACCAACGGTGCCCGCCCCGCTTCGGCCGGGCGGGCATCGTCGTGTGCGCGCGTCCTGGGCTGCCGTGCTGCCGCCATGACGCCGCGTCGCCGCGCCGCCCCCTCCTGCGCAAGTCACACATCTGGCGACCGGTATCTCCGGATCCCCGTTCAGCGCGGCCACACCCGTCGCCAACGGTGTGACTTCCGCACAACGGGGCGGCGACGGGCGCGGAGGACAGACCACCCGGCCACGCGCCCAGGTCCCCCAGGCACAGCACAACGGCCCCCGACCGAAGCCGGGGGCCGCCGCGCGAATGAACTGTGAGAACCGCTCAGATCACTCCGAGGGAACCTCGCCGAACACCGAGGTCAGCAGCGAGTAGGTGTTGTCCTCGCCGTACTGGTAGACGCCGATGTACGCGCTCGACGGGTCGTTGGCCTCGTTGAACGGACCCACTCCGGAGACCGCCTGGTAGAAGATCTCCTCGCCTGCCTCGAGCAGCTCGACGCACTCCGCGAAACCGGTGCACTCCGTGCCGCCCGTGGCGCCGGAGACCGCCGCCATGTTGTCCGCGATGGTCTGGCCATCGTTCGCGCCGCCCTTGACTGCGGCGAGCGCCGCGAGCATGACCGCGTCGTAGGACTCGGCGCCATAGGCGTACTCGGACAGCGGCTCGCCGTTGGCCTCGTCGAGCAGCGCGCGGAAGTCGTCCGCGGGGCTCGCGCCGGGCAGGGTGCCCTTGGCGCCGGTGAGGGCGCCCGCCTCGAGCTCGTCGGAGTAGTCCGCGAGGTTGCCGTCCACCAGGTAGAGCTTCGAGGTGTCGAAGCCGGCCGCGACGAGCTCGGGGATGATCAGCGCCGTCTGGTCGAACGCGATGAGCGCGATCGCCTCGGGGTTGGTCGCGAGGATCGCCTGCACGTCGGAAGCGAAGCTCGACGCCGCGGGGTCGAACTCCTGGCCCGAGGTGCCATAGGTCAGCGAACCACCCGCGGCCTCGACCGTCTGCTGGACCACGTCGCGCAGCGAGGTGCCGTAGTCGTCGTTGAAGACCAGGACGCCGATGTTCTTGTAGCCGTCCTCGAGGATGAGGTTGCCGAGCGCGTTGCCCTGGACGGTGTCCGGCGGGGCGGTACGGAAGTAGAACGGCGAGTAGCCGGAGAGGCTGGTCGCGGTGTTGGCGGGCGAGATCTGCACCACGCCTGCGTTGGTGATGTCGTCGATCGCGTTGAGCGTGACGGACGACGATGCCGCACCGATCACGACCGAGACGTCACCCGCGAGGAGACGCGAGACCGAGTCGGACGTGATGTTCGGGTTGTCCGTGTCGGACGAGTCTTCGTGCTGGATGGAGACATCGGCGCCATTGACGCCGCCCGCCTCGTTGATCTCGCTGACAGCGAGGTCAACTCCAGCGATCTCGGGCGGGCCGAGGAACGCGAGCGAGCCGGTGATCGGCAGCAGCGAGCCGATCTTCAGTCCGTCTCCGGACGCACCGACGGTGGTCGGGTCCTCACTGGAGCCACCCTCGCTGGACGTGGTGGCGCACGCCGCGAGGGACAGGGTCGCAACGGCGGCAAAGGCCGCGCCGCGAGCGATGGAATTCCATCGTGCCATGTTTCTTCCTCCCAGTCGGCGAGAAGATCTCGCCTCGGTTAGTTCGCGACCAGGAGTGTCCTCGCCGCGGTAACCGTCACGCTAGCGCGCAAACGTTTCGCGTTCGCGTCGGCTCTATCACAATTTCGTGACCGAACCGTGCGCCAGCGGAGAGGAAAACGCTACTTTCCGCCCATTTGCTCGATGACGGCCTCGGCCACCTCGCGCATCGTCAGGCGCCGGTCCATGGACGTCTTCTGGATCCAGCGGAAGGACTCGGGCTCGTTGAGCTTCATCTTCTCCATGAGCAGACCCTTGGCGCGCTCGACCTTCTTGCGTGTCTCCATGCGCTCGGTGATGTCGGCGATCTCCGACTCCAGCGCGCGGATCTCCTGATACCGCGAGGCGGCAATCTCGACCGCGGGCAGCAGGTCTCCAGGGGTGAAGGGCTTGACGACGTATGCCATCGCGCCGGCGTCGCGCGCCCGCTCGACCAACTCGGTCTGCGAGAACGCGGTGAGCAGCACCACGGGCGCCAGGCGCTCCTTCGCGATGGTCTCCGCGGCGGTGATGCCGTCCATGACGGGCATCTTGACGTCCATGACCACCACGTCGGGCTTGTGCTCGCGCGCGAGCGCGATGCCTTCCTCGCCGTTGCCGCCCTCGCCGACGACCTCATAGCCGCCCTCACGGAGCGTCTCGACGATGTCCATGCGGATCAGCGCCTCGTCCTCCGCGACGACGGCGCGGCGCGCGCGCTTGGGGGCCTGGGTCTCGGTCTCCTCCAGGGGAGTGTCGTTCGCATCAGTCACAGGCGATAGCCTAGTGCCCCCGCCCCGGTAGCCCAACTGGCAGAGGCACGCGGCTCAAACCCGCGGTGTTGTGGGTTCGAATCCCACCCGGGGCACTGGCACTGAGTGCCACTACGTCAGCTTGGTGTACCAAGTGTCGTGCCGCCGCATTCAAAGCCCCGCCCGCACGAGTTGCCCCGGCGGTGCTGGTGTCACGCCGCGGCGCCTGACGCGGGATACTCGAGGCGACACCGCTGCACCCCCCACGCGGCACCACCCTGACACCTCGAAGGAGCGCTCATGTCGCACCGCCCCCTGCACATTGCGCTGGTCGCCCACGACCACAAGAAGGCCGAGCTCCTCGAGTGGGCCTCATACAACAAGGGCACCCTGTCGCCGCATCGGCTCTACGCCACCGGCACCACGGGGACGATGCTCGAGTACGAGTTGGGCCTGCGCGTCACCCGCTTCCTGTCGGGTCCCGTGGGCGGCGACCAGCAGATCGGCGCCGGCATCGCCGAGGGCCGCATCGACATGCTGATCTTCTTCTGGGACCCGCTGGAGCCCCAGCCGCACGACCCCGACGTCAAGGCGCTGCTGCGCCTGGGCGCGCTGTGGAACATCCCGATGGCCTCGAACATCGCGACGGCGGACCACCTCATCTCCTCGCCGCTGTTCTCCGACGGCTACGAGCGCAAGATCCCCGACCTCGGTCCGCGCGACTGGGAGGCCATGCGCGAGGACTCGTAGCGGGTTTACACCCGGGGAGGATCGGCAAGAAGGTCGTCCGTGGCTCCTTCGGCGCCCGCCTCGCTCCACGCGAGGCCTGCACGATGGCCGAGCAGGTCGACCGTGAGCCGCGCGTGATCCTCTCCCGCCCGCCACAGCATCGTCATGATGCCGTCCTCGAGCGACCAGCTGAAGTCGCCGTCGAACGCGCTCAACCGGGATCGCAGCGCGCACAGCGCGAAGAGAGCGCGCACCACCGGGCGGTCCAGGTCCGCCGCGATCTCCTCGGGCGTGTAGCGGTGCCGATTGATGTCGCGTCCTACCCCCGAGCGCCGCAACAGCTCGACGTCGTTGCGACCGGCGAGAGCGCCCACGTAGTACACCTGCGGGATCCCCGGCGTGAAGAACTGCAGGGCACGGGCGGCGAGGTACGCGTGGTCGTCCGCGCCGAGCGCGTCGTAGAACGTGCAGTTGACCTGGTAAAGATCGAGATTCGAGGCGGCGGTACCCGTGGCGAGGCGCGACGTATCGCCCGACGCCGCATGCATGCGCTCGACGAGCGCGTCGATCTCGTGCGGAGCGAGCAACCCCGGCGCCTCGGCAGCCGTCTGATCCGCGCCCACATCGATCACGCCGATTCCGTCGTGCGTGTCGAGCACCGTCACCGCATTCGCGGGTCGCACGTCGAGCCACCGCGCGAGCGGGCCGCCGTCTCCCGTGCCGAGCGCGTGGAGGATGAGCGGCGGCAGCGCGAAGTCGTAGACGCGGTCCACCGCCGCGCCGATCTCGATCTGGCGGCGGTAGTACGAATGCACCTCGACCAGCACCTCGAGCCCGCGCGAGCGTGCCTGCGCGGTGAAGTCCTCGATGAACGCGAACGTGTCGCGCGTCATGAACGACGTCTCCCCCGCCGTCTTGACCGCGTATCCCACCGCGTCGAGGCGCACCATGGTTGCGCCGGCGTCCGCCACCGAGTCGAGGATCGACTCGAGATACGCGCGGGCGCGCGGATGAGTGACGTCGATGTCGATCTGCTGCGGCGTGAACGTGGTCCACACCAGCCGGCGGCGGCCCGCGACCGTGTACGGCGTGAACGGCAGCCCGGGGCGGGGCCGGTAGATGCGCGTGAGATCGTCCTCCGTCGCGCCGCGCGGGAACACCGAGGACATCGTGAGGAACATCCCGGCCGACTCCGACGCATCGCCGCGCGCGCACCAGTCGCGGAAGGCCTCCGAGTCGGCGGAGACGTGATTGACGATCACGTCGACCATGAGGTCGCCGTCACCGGCCACCGCCCGCACGTCCTGCCACGTCCCCAGCCGCGGATCCACGGCGGTGTGATCGACGGGATCGAAGCCCGCGTCGGCACCGTCATGCGGCGTGAAGAACGGCAGGATGTGCACGCCCGCGAAGGCGCTCGACCACGGCTCGGTGCGCATCAGCCGCGCGAGACCGGGTAAGTCGCCCGCGAGACGGTCGGCATACGTGATGAGCTGCACTGCGTTGCGGGACATCGCGACTCTCCTCGCCGGGCGCCACGCTGCGCCCTCTCCTCACCTTAGGGCTCACCCGCGGGCGACGTCGCGCGAGAAGGGACGATGCCCCGGTCACCCGGTCGCGGACGGCAACAGGGGCCCGCCGGCGTGCGCCGGCGAGCCCCTGTGTGAACGGCTGCTAGCCGCGGACCTGGCCCACCTTGTGGACGAAGATCGAGTTGGTGGTGCCGGGGACGCCCACCGGGGTGCCCGACACGACCACGACGTAGTCGCCGTCGACCGCGCGGCCGGACTGCTTGAGGTAGGAGTCCACGAGGTGCACCATCTCGTCGGTCGACTCGACCTTCTCGACGAGCTCGGCATGCACACCCCACGACAGCGCGAGGCGCTTCTGCGTTGCCGGGTCCGGCGTGAAGGCGAGCATCGGGGTCGACGGACGCAGGCGCGACATGCGCAGCGCCGAGTCACCCGACTGCGTGAACGTGACGATGTACTTGATGTCGAGGTTCTCCGCGATCTCGGCCGCCGCGTGGGTGACCGCGCCGCCGCGGGTGTGCGGGGTCGAGAGATACGGCGCGATGCGCGAGTACCCCTTCTCCTCGGTGTTCTTGATGATGCGCGCCATCGTCTCGACCGTGATGATCGGGTAGTCGCCCACCGAGGTCTCGCCCGAGAGCATGACGGCGTCGGTGCCGTCGAGGATCGCGTTGGCGCAGTCCGAGGTCTCGGCGCGGGTCGGCACCGGCGAGTGCGTCATCGACTCGAGGACCTGGGTCGCGACGATCACGGGCTTGGCCTGCGAGCGGCACAGCTCGATCGCACGCTTCTGGACCAGCGGCACCTCCTCGAGCGGAAGCTCGACGCCCAGGTCACCGCGGGCGACCATGACGCCGTCGAACGCGTCGACGATCTCCTCGAGGTTGTCGACGGCCTGCGGCTTCTCGACCTTGGCGATGACGGGGACCGTGCGGCCCTCCTCGGTCATGATGCGTGCGACGTCCTCGTAGTCGGCGGCGTTGCGCACGAAGGACAGCGCGATGAAGTCGGCGCCGAGCTTGAGGCCCCAGCGCAGGTCGGCCTCGTCCTTCTCGGACATCGCCGGCACGGACACCGCGACGCCGGGCAGGTTGATGCCCTTGTTGTTCGACACGGGTCCGGGAACCACGACCTTGGTGACGACGTCCGTGTCGGTGACCTCGGTCACGACCAGGCGCACCTTGCCGTCGTCGATCAGCAGCGTGTCGCCGATGTTGCAGTCACCCGGGAGGCCCTTGAACGTGGTGCCGCAGATCTCCTTGGTGCCCACGACGTCGCGCGTGGTGATGGTGAAGACGTCGTCGACCGCGAGGTCGTGCGGACCGTCGGCGAACTTCTCGAGACGGATCTTGGGGCCCTGCAGGTCAACGAGCACGGCCACGTTGCGGCCGAGCTCCTCCGCCGCCTGGCGGATGTTGCGGTAGACCTGCTCGTGCTCCTCAGCAGAGCCGTGGCTGCGGTTGATGCGGGCGACATCCATGCCCGCCCCCACCAGCTTGCGCATCTGGTCGATCGGCGCGGTGGCCGGTCCGATCGTGCAGACAATCTTCGCGTTACGCATGTTCTCCAACCTCGGGTTATCAGGCGCGAAGCGCCGACGTGTGCGCCGTCACCGGCGCCGGGAGCTCGGTGCTCCCTGTCAAGTATTCGTCGATGGCGGCCGCGGCCGCCCGTCCCTCAGCGATCGCCCAGACCACGAGCGACGCACCGCGACCGGCATCGCCGGCCACGAACACGCCCTCCTGGGTGGTCGCGTAGTTGTCCGCACGCTCGATCTGAGCGCGCGGGGTCAACGCTACCTGGGACTGTGCCTCGAGGCTCGTGACCTCAGGCCCAGTGAAGCCCATTGCAATGAGCACCAGGTCCGCCGGAATGTCGCGCTCCGTGCCCGCGGTGGGGGTGCGCGATCCGTCAGCGTTGTACTGCGTCTCGGCAACACGCAGCGCGACCACGTGGCCGTCCTCGTTGCCGACAAACTCGACGGTCGACGCCAGGTACTGGCGCTCGCCGCCCTCCTCGTGGCTCGAGGACACCTCGAACAGGCGCGGATCCGTGGGCCACGGCTGCGACTCGGGGCGCTCGGTCGGGGGCTTCTTGCCGATCGCGAGCGTCGTGACGCTCGCCGCGCCCTGGCGCAGCGCCGTGCCGATGCAGTCGGAGCCGGTGTCGCCGCCGCCGATCACGATCACGTGCTTGCCCTCGGCGTGGATCTGGTTCTCGACCTCGTCACCCGCCGCGGCCAGGTTGCCCTGGTGCAGGTACGGCATCGCGAAGTGGATGCCGTCGAGCTCGCGGCCCGGAAGGGGCAGCTCCCGCGGCACGGGTGCGCCGGTGGCGATCAGCACCGCGTCGTAGCGCGCGCGGAGGTCGTCCCACGTGATGTCGGTGCCGATCTCGATGCCCACCCGGAAGCGCGTGCCCTCGCGCTCCATCTGCGCGAGGCGCCGGTCGATCACGTGCTTCTCCATCTTGAAGTCCGGCACGCCGTAGCGGAGCAGCCCGCCCACGCGGTCGTCCTTCTCGTACACGGCCACGGTGTGGCCCGCACGCGTGAGCTGCTGCGCGGCCGCGAGACCCGCGGGTCCCGAGCCGACCACGGCGACGGTCTTGCCGGTGTGGCGCTGCGCGATGTGCGGCGTGACGTTGCCGTCCTCGAACGCGTGCTCGATAATCTCGACCTCGACGTTCTTGATCGTGACCGCGGGCTGGTTGATGCCCAACACGCACGAGGTCTCACACGGCGCGGGGCAGATCCTGCCGGTGAACTCGGGGAAGTTGTTGGTCGCGTGGAGTCGCTCGATCGCGTCGGCGTACTGACCGCGCCACACCAGGTCGTTCCACTCGGGGATGAGGTTGCCAAGCGGGCAGCCCTGGTGGCAGAACGGGATGCCGCAGTCCATGCAGCGTCCCGCCTGGCGCTTGAGCACGACCTCGTCGCGGCCCAGCTCGTCCTTGACCTCGGCCCAGTCGCGCAGGCGCACCGGCACGGGACGGTACGGCGGCACCTCGCGCTCGCGCACCTTCAGGAATCCACGGGGATCAGCCACCGGTCACCTCCAAGAACTCGGCCCAGGCGCCGGGGGCGGACAGGTCGCCGCCCTTGGCCTCGAGCTCGGACAGCGCCACACGGACGCGTGCGTACTGGGCGGGCAGGACGCGAGTGAAGCGCCTTGCCGTGGACGGCCAGTCGGCGAGCAGCTCGCGCGCCACCGGCGAGTGGGTCTCGGCGGCGAAGCGCTCGACGAGGCCGCGCACGATGACCTCGTCCTCGGGGTCGAGCGGGCTCAGCGTGAGCTCGCCGGAGGACAACGCCTGCGCGTTGACGCGCTCCGGACGCAGGTCGAGCACGTACGCCGTGCCGCCCGACATTCCCGCGCCGAGGTTGCGTCCGGTGCGTCCGAGGATCACCGCGGTGCCGCCGGTCATGTACTCGAGGGCATGGTCGCCCACGCCCGACACCACGGCCGTCGCACCGGAGTTGCGGACCAGGAAGCGCTCGCCCACCTGGCCGCGGAGCAGGATCTCTCCCCCCGTCGAGCCGTAGCCGACGACGTTGCCCGCGATGACGTCGCGGGTCTCGTCGAGCATCGACTCGCGGGCGGGACGGACGATCACGCGGCCGCCCGACAGGCCCTTGGCCACGTAGTCGTTCGCGTCGCCCTCGAGGCGCAGCGTGATGCCCCGCGGGACGAAGGCGCCGAGCGACTGGCCGGCGCTTCCCGTGAAGGTAACGTCGATCGTGTCATCTGGGAGCCCCGCTCCCCTGTACCGGCGCGTGACCTCGAAGCCGAGCATCGTCCCCACCGTGCGGTGAATGTTGCGGATCTCGCGCTCGATGCGCACGGGCTCGCCGCGCTCGAGGGCGGGCTCGGCGGCCGCGATGAGCGCGTTGTCGAGCGCCTCCTCGAGGCCGTGATCCTGCGTGGTCGTGTTGCGCAGCGCGGCGCCCTCGCGGGGGGCCGCCAGGATCGGCGTCAGGTCGAGGCCGCTCGCCTTCCAGTGGTCGATCGCGGCGCGGGTCTCGAGCACCTCGACGTGGCCTACGGCCTCCTCGATGCTGCGGAAGCCCAGCTGGGCGAGGTGCTCGCGCACCTGCTGCGCGATGAACTCGAAGAAGGTCTCCACGAACTCGGGCTTGCCCGAGAAGCGCGCGCGCAGCTCGGGGTTCTGGGTCGCGACGCCCACCGGGCACGTGTCGAGGTGACACACGCGCATCATGATGCAGCCCTCGACAACGAGGGGCGCGGTCGCGAAGCCGAACTCCTCGGCGCCGAGCAGCGCCGCGATGATCACGTCGCGGCCCGTCTTCATCTGGCCGTCGACCTGCACGACGATGCGGTCGCGGAGGTCGTTGAGCACGAGCGTCTGCTGGGTGTCGGCGAGGCCGATCTCCCAGGGCGCGCCGGCGTGCTTGAGCGAGTTGAGCGGGCTCGCGCCGGTGCCGCCGTCGTGGCCCGAGATGAGCACCACGTCCGACTTGCACTTCGCGACTCCCGCCGCGATGGTGCCGACGCCGACCTCGGCCACGAGCTTCACGTGAACGCGAGCACGCGGGTTCGCGTTCTTCGCGTCGTGGATGAGCTGCTTGAGGTCCTCGATCGAGTAGATGTCGTGGTGAGGCGGCGGCGAGATGAGTCCGACGCCGGGCGTCGAGTGTCGCGTCTCCGCGACCCACGGGTACACCTTGTTCGCGGGAAGCTGGCCGCCCTCGCCAGGCTTGGCGCCCTGCGCGAGCTTGATCTGGATGTCGTCCGAGTTCACGAGGTACTCGGACGTCACGCCGAACCTGCCCGACGCGATCTGCTTGATCGCGCTGCGCCGCGCGGGGTCGTACAGGCGCTCGACGGACTCGCCGCCCTCGCCGGTGTTCGACCGACCGCCCAGGCGGTTCATCGCGATCGCCAGCGTCTCGTGGGCCTCCTGCGAGATCGAGCCGTACGACATCGCTCCCGTGTTGAAGCGCTTGACGATCTCGCTCACGGGCTCGACCTCGTCGAGCGGAATCGGCTCGCGGTTCGACGCGAACTCGAGCAGACCGCGCAGCGTCATGAGGCGCTTGGCCTGGCCGTCGACGCGATCCGTGTACTGCTGGAAGACGTCGTAGCGGCGCGTGCGCGTGGCGTGCTGGAGCTTGAACACCGTCTCGGGGTCGAACAGGTGCTCCTCCCCGTCGCGACGCCACTGGTACTCGCCGCCGGTGCGCAGGCGCTGGTGGGGAGGCAGCTCTCCGGACGCGGGGTAGGCATCGGCATGGCGCGCGGCGACCTCGGCCGCGATCACGTCGAGACCCACACCGTCGATCTGGCTCGGCGTTCCCGCGAAGTGCAGGTCCACCAGCTCGCGCGACAGACCGATCGCTTCGAAGACCTGAGCGCCGCGGTACGACGCCATGGTCGAGATGCCCATCTTGGACATGATCTTCAGGACGCCCTTGCCGAGCGCCTTGATGAGGTGCCGGGTCGCCTGGTCGGGGGTGACGTCGCCCAGGTAGCCGCGCTTGGAGAGGTCCTCGACGGACTCCATCGCGAGGTACGGGTTGACGCAGCCCGCGCCGTAACCGATCAGCAGCGCGACGTGGTGGACCTCGCGCACGTCTCCCGCCTCGACGACCAGCGACAGCTGGGTGCGCCGGTGCGTGCGCACCAGGTAGTGGTGCACCGCGGAGGTGAGCAGCAGCGAGGGGATCGGTGCGAGGTCCGGGTTCGAGTCCCGGTCCGAGAGCACGAGGAAGGACACGCCGTCCTCGATGGCCTCGTCGACCTCACGGAAGATCTCCGCGAGGCGCCCGTCGAGGGCCTCGGCGCCGCCCTTGACCGGGTAGAGGCCGCGGATCTTGCGCGCGGAGAACACCCCACGGCGCTTGGGGTCACGGTCGATGTGGAGGATCTTCGCGAGCTCATCGTTGTCGATGACGGGGAAGTCGATGATGATCTTGCGCGCGTGCTCGGGCGTGGCCTCGAGCAGGTTGGGCTCCGGCCCGAGGGCGCCGCCGATCGCGGTGACGATCTCCTCGCGGATCGAGTCCAGCGGAGGGTTGGTCACCTGCGCGAACATCTGCACGAAGTAGTCGAAGAGCAGGCGCGGGCGCTGCGACAGGACAGCGATCGGGGTGTCGGAACCCATCGCGCCGATCGGCTCGATGCCGTGCTGGGCCATGGGGCCGAGCAGGATCTTGAGCTCCTCCTCGGTGTAGCCGAACGCGCGCTGCCTGCGCGCGACCGAGCGCGGCGAGTGCGAGATGTGCTCGCGGTCGGGCACCTCGGACAGGCGAATCGCGTTGTCGGCAACCCACTGCTCGTAGGGGTGCTCCGCCGCGAGAGTCGACTTGATCTCCTCGTCCTCGACGATGCGTCCCGCGCCGGTGTCGACCAGCAGCATGCGCCCGGGCTGAAGGCGTCCCTTGCGCACGACCTTTGCCGGATCGATGTCGAGCAGGCCGGCCTCGGAGCCACACACGACGAGGCCGTCGTCGGTGACCCAGAAGCGTCCGGGGCGCAGTCCGTTGCGGTCCAGCGTCGCGCCGATCACGGTGCCGTCCGTGAAGTGCAGCGCGGCGGGCCCATCCCACGGCTCCATGAGTGCCGAGTGGTACTCGTAGAACGCGCGGCGCGCGGGGTCCATCTCGGCGTTGTTCTCCCACGCCTCGGGGATCATCATGAGCAGCGCGTGGTGGATCGGACGTCCCGCGAGGTGAAGTAGCTCGAGGACCTCGTCGAAGGACGCGGTGTCGGATGCGGACGGCGTGCACACGGGCATCAGCGGCGCCATGTCGCCCAACAACTCCGAGCGCAGCATGCCCTCGCGGGCCGCCATCCAGTTTCGGTTGCCGCGCACCGTGTTGATCTCGCCGTTGTGGGCGATGCCGCGCAGGGGCTGCGCGAGGGGCCACGACGGGAACGTGTTGGTCGAGAAGCGCGAGTGCACGAGCGCGAGCTCCGAGGCGAACAGCGGATGAGTCACATCCGGGAACACCTTCTCGAGCTGATACGTCGTGAGCATGCCCTTGTAGGTGAGCGTGCGGGCCGAGAGCGACGCGAAGAACGGTCCTCCCGCGTTCTCCGCACGCTTGCGCACGCGGTAGAGACGGCGGTCGAGCGCGATGCCCGACAGTCCGTCGCACGCGGCGAAGACCTGGCGGAACGTGGGCATGGCCGCACGCGCGCTGGGGCCAAGGGAGGACGGGTCGACGGGGACGTCGCGCCAGCCCAGCACCGTCACGCCCTCGTCGGCTGCGGCCGACTCGAAGGCGGCGACCTGCGCGGCCTCTGCACCCGGCACGAGGAAAGCGATGCCGACGCCGTACTCGCCCGCCGCCGGCAGCTCGAAGTCCGTGACCTCGCGCAGGAACGCGTCGGGGACCTGCGTGAGGATTCCCGCGCCGTCGCCCGTCTCGGTCTCGGCTCCCACGGCACCGCGGTGTTCGAGGTTCTTGAGAGCCGTGAGGCCCGCATCGACGATGTCCCGACCCGCCGTTCCGCGCAGCGTCGCCACGAAGGCAACGCCGCAAGCGTCGTGCTCGTACGCGGGGTTGTACAACCCGCTCGGGGGCTGGGGAGCGCCAAGATGCGCGACCATCACACCGTCCTTAAGCGTCCCCAGACATGCGGGGACATCGTTGATTTCGGGGCGCCGTCGACCCGGTGTTGACACGGGCGTTCAGCCTACCGCGAACGGCGGCAGGCGCGTGAATCCCGCTTTAGGCGCCCGTGGGGTGATCGCCGGGGGTGTCGGCGGCATCGGACACAGTGTCGGCATCCGTTTCCGGCTCGTCCTCGGGGTGGGAGGCCTGCGCCGCGAGTTGCGACCGTGGCGGCCGCTCGGCGGCAGCACGCTGCCGCACACCCAGGATAGTGAACGCGGCGACCGCTCCGGACAGCACCACGATCGACACCCACTCGTTGATGCGCAGCCCCGCGATCGTGACGGCCTCGTCGATGCGCACGCCCTCGATCCACAGGCGGCCGGAGACGTACACGATCACGTAGAGCCAGAAGACCCTGCCGCCACGCAGGTCGAGGCGACGATCGAGGTAGATGATGAGTGCGGCGCCCGCGAGGTTCCACAGCAGTTCGTAGAGGAAGGTCGGGTGGAACGTCGCGAACTGCTCGTATCCCTCGGGGCGGAACGCCGGGTCGATCTCGAGACCCCACGGCAGCGTCGTGGCACCGCCGAAGAGTTCCTGGTTGAAGTAGTTGCCCATGCGGCCGATCGCCTGAGCGATGAGCACGCCGGGGGCGGCCGCGTCGATGAAGGCCGTGAAGCTCGCTCCGGCGCGGCGCGCGCCGATCCATGCACCCAGCGCGCCCAGCGCGACGGCGCCCCAGATGCCCAGGCCGCCCTCCCAGATGCGCAGCGCGGCCCAGGGGTTGCCGCCCTCGCCAAAGTAGGCGCCAGGGGAGGACACCACGTGATAGATGCGACCGCCGACGATTCCGAACGGGATCGCCCAGAAGGCGATGTCGCTGACGACCTCCGCATCACCGCCCCGCTCGACCCAGCGGCGCGTCGTGAGCCACAGGGCGACAAAGATGCCCAGCAGGATCCACAGCGCGTACGCGTGGATCGTGAGGGGGCCGATGCTGATTGCGCTCCACTCGACGGGAGGGCTGGGAATCGACGTCGTCATCGCGCGCTCCTCACGCCGTCCGCGAGCTCGGCGACCTTCACCCGCAGGGCGGCCAGGGCATCGTCCTCATCCTCGTGCTCGAGGAGGCAGCGCACCAGGGCCGATCCCACGATCACCCCATCCGCATACGCGCCGACCATCCGCGCGTGCTCCCCCGTCGTGACGCCGAGTCCGACGCAGACGCGCTCGGCTCCGGCGGCGCGGGTGTCGGCCACCAGCTGCTCCGCGGCGGCGCCCACCGATGCGCGCTCGCCCGTCACGCCCATGAGGGACGCGGCGTAGACGAAGCCCGTGGTGTGGGCCACGGTGTAGTGCAGGCGCTCCTGCGTCGAGGAGGGTGCCACCAGGAAGATCGTCTCGAGGCCCCGAGCGGACGCGGCCGCGAGCCACTCCCCCGCGACGTCAGGAGTGAGGTCGGGCAGGATCACCCCCGAACCGCCCGCCGCGACCAGGTCGTCGGCGAAACGCTCGACTCCGTACTGGAAGATCGGGTTCGCATAGCTCATCACGACGGCGGGTGCGCCCGCGTCGACCACGGCCTTCACGGCCGTGAACGCGTCACGGACCCGCACGCCGCGCTGGAGCGCGGCCTCGGCGGCCTGCTGAATGGTCGCGCCGTCCAGCACGGGGTCCGAGTAGGGCACCCCGACCTCGACGATATCGACGCCGGCCTCGACCATCGCGACCATCGCGCGCGCGGAACGCTCGACGTCGGGGTATCCCACCGGCAGGTAGCCGATGAGCGCGGCGCGACCCTGGGCTCGAGCCGCGTCGAGCCTGTCGGTGAGGAACGTCACGCCTTCTCCTCCGGGAGCATTCCGAACCACCGTGCGGCGGTCTCGACATCCTTGTCGCCACGGCCGGACAGGCTCACGAGGATGGTCGCCTCGGGTCCCAGCTCGCGGCCGAGCTTGATCGCGCCGGCGAGCGCGTGCGAGGACTCGATGGCAGGCAGGATCCCCTCGGTGCGGCACAGCAACTGGAAGGCCTCCATCGCCTCCGCGTCCGTCACCGCCCAGTACTCGGCCCGACCGATGTCGGCGAGGAACGCGTGCTCGGGTCCCACGCCCGGGTAGTCGAGCCCCGCGGAAATCGAGGTCGACTCGATGGTCTGGCCGTCCGCGTCCTGCAGAATGAACGACCGCGAGCCGTGCAGCACGCCCGCCCTCGCACCGCCCGCGATGGTGGCAGCGTGGTGGCCCGACTCGAGGCCGAGCCCGCCGGCCTCGCATCCGATGAGGCGCACGTCCGAGTCGTCGAGGAACGCGTCGAAGATGCCGATCGCATTCGACCCGCCGCCCACGCACGCGATGACCGCATCAGGGAGGCCGCCGCGCTCGAGCATCTGCGCCCTGGCCTCGACGCCGATCACCCGCTGGAAGTCGCGCACCATCGCCGGGAACGGGTGCGGCCCGGCGGCGGTGCCGAAGAGGTAGTTGGTCGTCTCGACGTTCGCGACCCAGTCGCGATACGTCTCGTTGATCGCGTCCTTGAGGGTGCGCGAGCCGGACGTCACGGGAACGACCGTCGCGCCGAGCAACTTCATGCGCGCGACGTTGAGTGCCTGGCGACGCGTGTCTTCCTCGCCCATGTAGACCGTGCACTCGAGACCCATGAGCGCGGCGGCGGTCGCGGACGCGACGCCGTGCTGACCCGCTCCGGTCTCGGCAATCACGCGGGTCTTGCCCAGGCGCTTCGTCAGCAGCGCCTGTCCGAGCACGTTATTGATCTTGTGCGAGCCGGTGTGGTTGAGGTCCTCGCGCTTGAGGATGATCCGCGCTCCCCCGGCGTGCGCGGCAAACCGGGGCGCCTCGGTGACGATCGACGGACGGCCCGTGTAGTCCCGTGCGAGCCTCGTGAGCTCTCGCTCGAACTCGGGGTCGACCTTGGCCTTCTCATACGCGTCGGTGAGCTCATCGAGCGCGGCCACGAGCGCCTCGGGGACAAAGCGCCCGCCGAAGTCACCGAAGTACGGCCCGGGGGCCGCCTGGAGCGATTCGGTCACGGGCGCACCGACCGCAGCGCGGGGTGGGCTCCGGCGGCGACCATCTCCGCGACGGTCGCGCGGGGGTCACGGTCCTTGACCAGCGCCTCGCCCACAAGCACGGCATCGGCCCCCAGGCGCGCGTACTCGACCACGTCGTGGCTGTCGCGGATGCCCGACTCGGCGATCTTGAGCACGCCGTCGGGGATCGTGGGTGCGACGCGGGCGAACGTGCCGCGGTCGACCTCGAGCGTGCGCAGGTTGCGCGCGTTGACGCCGATCACGGTGGCACCGGCGTCGACGGCACGGGCAACCTCGTGCTCGTCGTGGACCTCGACCAGGGCGAGCATGCCGAGCGAATGCACGCGCTCGATGAGGCTCTCGAGCGCCATCTGCTCGAGGGCGGCGACGATCAACAGCACGACGTCGGCGCCGTGCGCACGCGCCTCCCATACCTGGTACGGGGTGACGATGAAGTCCTTGCGCAGGATCGGGACGTCGACCTTCGCGCGGACCGCGTCGAGGTCGGACAGCGAGCCGTTGAAGCGGCGCTGCTCGGTCAACACCGAGATGACGGACGCGCCTCCCGCCTCATACTCAGTCGCGAGCAGCGCGGGATCGGTGATCTCGGCCAGGTCACCCTTGGAGGGGCTCGAGCGCTTGACCTCGGCGATGATCGCGACCTCGTCGCGTGCCAGGATCTGGCGAGCGTCAATCGCGCTGGGCAGCCGCGAGGCGCGCTCCTTCAGGGCATCCATCGTGGTGAGTTCCTTGCGGACCGCGAGGTCCTCCAGCACACCTGCGACGATGCTGTCGAGCACGGTCATTCCACCCTCTCCCATGCGCCCATGCTACCGCCGCGACGGGACGCCAACCGACGTGCCCACCGCGACGTGCGGCTCACGCGAGGGGCTGTCCGTGGCCCAGCGCGCGCAGCACCGCGCCGGCGGCGAGGGACAGCACCGCGAGGCCGATGCCCGTGAACGTCACCGCGTGGACGGGAATGGCGATCCCCACCGCGGCAAGGATCGCGGCGATCACGAGACCCGTGTTGGTGACCCAGGCGGCGACGGTGCGGCCGTGGTTGTGCGGGGCGATCTCGGGCAGATCCTGCGGCTCCAGGTGGACGCTCGACATGGGGACTCCTTGGGTACTGAGGGACGGCGTCAGTCTAGCGAAGGCACGGGTGCGGACGTTGACCCCGGCGACGCGGCGGGCGGCGCGTCCACCAGGCGCGACGCGGTCGCGATCGCCCGAATCATCGCGGCGGCCTTGTGGCGCGTCTCCGCGGCCTCGGTCGCGGGAACCGAGTCGGCGACGATTCCGGCGCCCGCCTGCACGTGTGCGACGCCGTCCGCGATGAGTGCCGTGCGGATCGCGATCGCCATGTCCATGTTGCCCGCGAAGTCGAGATAGCCCACCGCGCCGCCGTAGAACGCGCGCCGGGTCGGCTCGATCTCGTCGATCAGCGTGATCGCACGCGGCTTGGGCGCTCCCGACAGCGTGCCCGCCGGGAACACCGCGGTGAACGCGTCGAGCGCGCCGTACTGCGGCTCGAGCGTGCCGACCACCGTCGAGCAGATGTGCATGATGTGCGAGTAGCGGTTGACGGCCATGAACTCGGCCACCTCGACCGAGGTGGGCTCGCAGACCTTGACGAGGTCGTTGCGCGCGAGGTCGACGAGCATCACGTGCTCGGCGATCTCCTTCGGATCGGCGAGGAGCTCCTCCTGGAGCCTGCGGTCCTCCTCGACCGACGCCCCGCGCGGTCGCGAGCCCGCGATCGGGAACGTCGAGACGCGGCCATCCTGCACCGAGCACAGCGATTCGGGGCTCGCGCCCACCACCGCGAACTCGCGTCCGCGATCGTCCTCGAGCTGGAAGTAGTACATGTACGGGCTCGGGTTGAGGGTGCGCAGCACGCGATACACCTCGAGAGGGCTCGCGTCGCACGGCACGTCAAAACGCTGCGAGGGCACCATCTGGAACACCTCGCCGTCACGGATCGCCTCCTTGGCGAACTCGACGGCATGCTCGTACTCCCCCGGCGCGCTGCGCTGCGTGATCTCCGGCTCGTCGCCCGGCCCCAGGATGGATACCGGGCCCGCCGTCGCCCCCTCGAGCTCGTGTTGCATGCGGTCGAGCCGCGCCACTGCCGCCTCGTAGGCACCCTCGATGCCCGACTCCCGTGCATCGACGTTGACCGCATTCGCGATGAGCCACACCGATCCGTCGCGGTGATCGATCGCCGCAATGTCCGTCGCGAGCAGCAGCAGCACGTCGGGAACGTCGACCTCGCGGGGCGCCTTCATGGGCAGCGTGGGCTCCCACTGGCGGATGATGTCCCAGCCGAGCACTCCGACGAGTCCGCCCGTGAGCGGCGGCAGTCCCTCGATCGCCTCGGAGGCGAGCTCGCCCAATGCCGCGCGAATGCTCGTCAGCGGCGCACCGTCGGCGAGGCCAACCGGCACGTCACCCGACCACCGCGCATCGTCCCCATCGACGGTGAGCATCGCGCGCGAGCGCACGCCCACAAAAGAGAACCGCGCACGCGACCCGTCCGGCTCAGCGGACTCGAGGATGAACGTGCCGGGACGCTCCTGCGCGAGGGCGCGATAGACGGCGACGGGCGTGAGGGAGTCGGCGAGCAGGCGTCGCACGACGGGCACGACCCGATGCGACGCGCCCAGGTCAATGAAGCCGTCAAGCGACGGCCAGGTCTCGCCCCACTCGGGCGTCACGCGGGTCATGCCGCCCCCTCCACCGCGCCAAGATCGCCGCCCGCCTCGAAGCACGTACGTGTCCCGGTGTGGCATGCGGGTCCGGTCTGGTCGACCTCGACCAGCAGGGCGTCGCCGTCGCAGTCGAGCGACACGCGCACCACGCGTTGGGCGTGTCCCGACGTGTCGCCCTTGCGCCACAGCTCGCCGCGCGAGCGGCTCCAGTAGACCGCGCGACCGCTCGTGAGGGTCTCGTGCAGGGCATCGTCATTCATCCACGCCACCATGAGCACCTCGCGCGTGTCGTGCTGCTGCACCACGGCGCACACGAGTCCGGCGGAATCGCGCTTGAGGCGCGCGGCAATGTCAACGTCGAGCGGCATGGCGACCATCCTTCCACGAGCGGACGCGGCCACGCGCCGAGAGGGCGACGCGACGATGCCGGGACGGCGTCGCGCGGCGATCTCGCCGTGTCGCGTCAGTCCCTGGTCTGCGCGACCCACGCGGCGTGCAGGCTCGCGTAGATGCCCCCCGCTGCCACGAGGTCGTCGTGGTGGCCGAGCTCGACGAGTTCGCCCTGCTCCATCACGCCCACCACGTCGGCACGTTCCGCGGTCGACAGCCGGTGGGCGATGACCACCGCGGTGCGGCCCTGCATGAGAGACTCGAGGGCGCGCGAGATGCGCACCTCCGTCGCGGGGTCGACGGCCGATGTCGCCTCGTCGAGGATCAGCAGGTCGGGGTCGCGCAGATACGCCCGCGCGATCGACACGAGTTGGCGCTCGCCGGCGGAGAGCAGCTCTCCGCGCGGACCCACGTGCGTGTCGAGGCCCGCGGGCAGCCGCTGGATCCAGCCGTCGAGTCCGAGCGACTCGAAGGCCGCGAGGCAGCGGCGCTCGAGGTCATCGTGGGACGCGTCCGGCAGCGCGTACGCGAGGTTGCTGCGCAGCGTGCCGTCGAACAGGAACCCCTCTTGGGGCACCACCGCGACGGAGCGTCGCAGCGAGTCCATCGGGACGTCGCGCAGGTCGACGCCGCCCACGCGCACGGTGCCCTCGGTCGGATCGAAGAAGCGGGACATGAGCCTCGCGAGCGAGGTCTTTCCCGATCCCGTCTGCCCCACGAGTGCGAGGCGACGCCCCGCGGGGAGTTCGAGGTCGATTCCCCTCAGCACCTCGGGGCCGCCGGGGTACGTGAGATGCACGCCCTCGATGCGCAGGTCTCCGCGACCGTGCGGGATCGGGGTGCCATCGCCTCCCGGGTCCGCGACGGTGAGTTCCTCATCGACCAGGCTCACGACGCGCCGCCAGCCGACGATCGCGCGCTGCATCTCCGCGAGCATCTCGATGATCCACATCAGCGGTCCCGAGAACATGTAGACGAGGAACGCGAAGGCCACGACCGTGCCCACGGTGATCTCGCCGCGCAGCGCGAGGTGGGTGCCGCCGATGAGCGCGATGCCCGTCGCGAGGGACTGACCCAGCACGGTCGAGGAGAAGTTCAGCGAGGCGAGCAGGGACGCGCGC
Organism: Demequina sediminis; assembly: GCF_039545075.1. Lineage (NCBI taxonomy): Bacteria > Bacillati > Actinomycetota > Actinomycetes > Micrococcales > Demequinaceae > Demequina > Demequina sediminis. The sequence continues at coordinate 67,270 of NZ_BAABRR010000008.1, forward strand.
TTCTCCGCCTTGAGAATTCCGTCGATCTCCTCGCCGAGCTGGTCGCGCATGCGCTGTTGCACGCCGTAGGCCCGGATGGTCGAGATGCCCACGAGCTGCTCGGAGACCCGACCCAGCAGGTCCGCCATGCGCGAGCGCACCGTCTGGAAGGCCGCGCGCACACGGGGTTGGATCCACAACAGCGACATCACCATGGGGATGAAGGCCAGGAGCACCAGGAGCGATAGCTTCCACGAGTACAGCAGCATCACGAGGAACACGACGGCAGACTCCATCGCGGAGATGATCATCGCCGCGCCGGTCCACTGCATGAGGTCGCGGATGGTCTCGACGTCGCCCGTCACGCGTGACACGTAGCGGCCGCGCTGTTCCTCGTTCTGCGTGAGCACCGACAGCTCGTGCACCTTGCCGAACGCCCTGATGCGCAGCGTCGCGAGGCCCGCCTCGGACGCGGCGACCATGCGGCGCCTGACGCGCCACGCAACCATCGCCGACATCACGAGCACGACGACGCCGCCGAGCGCATAGAGGACCACGACCTCCATGTCGACCCCGCCGGGCGCGAGCAGGCCGAGGTCGGTGATGCGCTGTGTCAGGAAGGGCGTCGCGGCGCGACCCGTCGCGGCGACGGCCGCGAGGGCGAGGGTCACGCCGAGTCCGCGACGGAACTCGGGGCTCAGTTCGAGCCCGCGGCGCAGGAGGTGCCGCGTGGTCATGTCGTCGCTCATCCCACGTACCCCGCCTGCTCCTCTGCCTGACGCTTCGAGTCCTCCTCGTAGGCGAGCACCAGCTCGCGATAGCCACGGTCACGGGCGAGGAGGTCCGCGTGAGTGCCCGAGTCCACCACCCGTCCCCGGTCGAGGTGGACGATGTGGTCGGCGAGGGTGATCGACGCGAGGCGATACGCGATGACGAGCACGGTGGGACCGTCCTCGCCTGCCAGCCCCGTGAGGATCTCGCGCTCGACGCGCGGGTCGACCGCGCTCGTGGCGTCGTCGAGCACCAGCACGCGCGGGCGTCGCACCAAGGCACGTGCGAGCGCGAGCCGCTGCCGCTGACCGCCGGACAGGTTCATGCCGCGCTCGGCGAGCACCGCATCGAGTCCCGTGCGGCCGTCGCGCGACAGCCGCTCGACCACGTCCACGACATTCGCGCGGCGCAGCGCGTCCCACACCTGGGAGTCGTCGTAGTCCTCGCCCAGCGTGACGTTGTCACGCACGGTGCCGGCGAAGACAAACGCGGTCTGCGGCACGAGTGCGACGTGGTCGCCGAGCCGCGCGATGGTCGCGAGGTCGGTGCCGTCGAGGTCGACCTCTCCCTCGACGGGCCGCGCGAGGCGAGCAGCGGCGAGCGCCAGGGTCGACTTGCCCGAGCCCGTCGAGCCGACGAGCGCCGTCACGGTTCCCGGCCGCAGGTCGAGGGTGATGTCACGCAGGATGACCGAGAGCTCGCCGTCGCCGTCGTCCGCCCCGATCGAGGCGCGGTCGAAGGTCAGCGCGGCCGCACCCGACGTCGGGATCGTGACGTGACCGGGCTCGTCGACCTCGGTGGCCGCCGTCGCGATCTCGCCCACACGACGGAACGCCACGAGCGCCTGCGGCATCTGACCCAACACCCATCCGAGCCCGCGGATGGGCACCGCCATGAGCGTCACCAGGTAGATCGCGGACACGACGTTGCCGACCGACACCGCTCCCTCGGACGCGCGCAACGCCCCGACCACCATGAGCGCGACCGCTCCCAGCGGAACGATGAGGTCCATGAGCGGCTCGAACCAGGCCGACGTGTGGCCCACCTTGGTGTCGGCGTCACGCAGCCCGTTCGTGACGCGCGCGAAGCGCTCCGTCTCCCGTGCCTCGGCGCCGAGCGCCTTGACCACTGTGCCGCCCTCGAAGCTCTCGTGGGCGATGGTCGACACGTCGGCGCGCAGGCTCTGGCCCGCGTCCCAGCGGGGCGTGATGACGCGCTCATACGCGACATTGATCGCGAAGATCACGGGCACGACCGCGAGACCCGTGAGAGCGAGCCACGGGTCCATGCGCCACATCGTCACTCCCGCGGCGATCATCATGACGAACGAGCCGACGGTGAAGGCGAACGGGTGCAGCGGGGACGTCGCGGTCTCGGAGTCCGAGGACATCGCGGACAGCATGCGGCCCGACGGGTTCGAGCGGTGCCATCCGAGCGGAAGCGACGCGAGGGCATCGGCCACCACCCTGCGGTGGCGCGCACCCACGCCGGCCACGGCGAATCCCTGCATCGTGCGGCGCACGCCCACGAGGATCGCGTTGAGCACGCCGATGCCGAGGAACACGGCACCTGCCAGCCAGATTGCCGTCGAGGGGTCCTGGGTCAGCGTTCCCCAGTAGCCCTCGATCGGCTCGCCCGCCACCCCGGGGATGACCACCTGGTCGGTGATCTCGCCGAGCAGGGTTCCGAATGCCACGGTGAGCAGGCTGAAGGCCGCGGCCGCGGCGACCGCCACCCCGAAGTGCAGCGGCTGGTCACGAACCGCATGGGCGAGCAACTGGCTCGCCTTGTGGGTGAACCGCCCGGACAGCGCGTATCGCGTGGCCTGATCGCGGGGCGTCATCGCACCTCGATTCCGGCGGCGCGCATCGCGTCCTTGACCTCCCCGATGGTGAGCGTGCGGAAGTGAAAGACCGATGCCGCGAGCACGGCGTCGGCACCCGCGCGGGCGGCCTGCACGAAGTGGTCGACCGTGCCCGCGCCGCCCGAGGCGATAAGGGGCACGCGCACCTCCTCGCGCACGCGGGAGAGCATCTCGAGGTCGAAGCCGTCCGTCGTGCCGTCCGCGTCCATCGAGTTGAGCAGGATCTCCCCCGCGCCCAGCTCGGCCCCGCGGCGCGCCCACTCGATCGCGTCGATGCCGGTGCCGGTGCGGCCACCATGGGTGGTGACCTCGTATCCCGAGTGCGTCACGGTGCCCGGACGGCAGCGGCGCGCATCGACGGACAGCACGAGCACCTGGTTGCCGAACCTTCTGGCGATGTCGGAGATCAGCTCGGGACGCGCGATCGCGGCCGTGTTGACCCCCACCTTGTCCGCGCCTGCGCGCAAGAGCCTGTCGACGTCCTCCGGAGAGCGCACGCCGCCGCCGACAGTGAGCGGCACGAAGACCTGCTCGGCGGTCCGCCTGACCACGTCGAAGGTGGTCTCACGGTCGGATGAGGACGCGGTGACGTCGAGGAACGTGAGCTCGTCCGCGCCTGCCGCGCCGTAGACCGCTCCCAGTTCGACGGGGTCGCCCGCGTCGCGCAGGTTCTCGAAGTTGACGCCCTTGACCACGCGGCCGGCATCGACATCGAGGCAAGGGATGACACGAACGGCGACACCCATCAGCCGCTTCCTTCCGGATTCCAGACGTCGAGGATGTCCACGACGAAGACGAGAGTGCCCTTGGTCGCGTAGCCGTAACTGGCGGGCACCACCAGCAGGACCTGCGAACCGGCGGTCTGGTCGAGGAGTCCCTCGTCCCAGCCGCGAATCACCTGACCCGAGCCGATCTGCAGCTCGAAAGGAGCCGCCTCGATCGGCCACGACGAATCGAGGACGTCGCCCGCCGACCACTCGCCATCGGCGTCGCTGCCATCCGACCAGTACCAGCCGGTGTAGTTGACGGTGAGGTACGAGCCCGCGCGCACCTGCGGGCCGGTGCCCTGGATGAGGGTCGCGACCGTGAGCTCGGCCGGCGGCTCGCCCTCGGGCAACTCGATCGAGGGCTCACCCGTGACGTCCAGCGTCACCGCAGGAAGATCTGGGTTCGGGGCAACCTCGTTGCCCTCGGCGCGGTCGGAGAGGACGTCGACCACCATGGCGATCGGCGGCTCGCCATCCGAGTCGAACGAGGGCGGAGCGACCACGAGCAGACGCGCTCCCACGCGCACGTCGAGGAGCCGCGTATAGAGCTCCTCGCCCACCACCTCGGGGGCCAGGATGAATGACCTCGGCAGTCCGTCGTAGGTGTTGATGAGCGTCGTGCCGTCGTCGAGAGAGGCCCCGTAGATGTCGAGCAAGAGCGGCTGCCCCGACTGCAGGTAGCTGCCCTCGCCGTCCCACACGACACGCGACTGTTCCGTTCCGTAGGACAGGCCGGGCGTGAACTCGAGGGACGGCGCGAGCGAGTCGGAGCCGCCGATCACAATGTCCGAGATGTCGCCCATCGGCGTCGCGGTGGGCTCGACCGGCTCCGCGGCCGGAGTGCAGGCCGCCAGCACACCCGCCACGAGGGCGAGCGTGAACACGGCAAGACGACGCATGTTTTTCCTTTCGGGACCGTAAGAGTCTACGTGCCCCTACGCGAGGGTCAGCGCGTCCAGGAGCGTGTCGACGCGAGCGTCCTCGTGGCGGAAGGGGTCCTTGAGCAGGACCGTCGTTCCCGACGAGCCCGCAATCTTGAGATGCACCCAGTCGACAGTGAAGTCGCGACCCACGGCCAGCGCGCGCTCGACGAACTGGCCGCGCAGGCGCGCCCGCGTGGTCTGCGGCGCGGTCGTCATCGCACGCTCGATCGCGGCATCGGTGACGATGCGCCGCACCAGTCCCTGTGCCTGGAGCCGGTAGTACAGGCCCCGGTCGGGCGACACGTCGTGGAACGCGAGCTCGAGCCGCGCGAGACGCGGGTCACCGAGGTCGCAGCCCAGCCGATCGCGATAGCGCATCACTAGGCGGTGCTTGATCGCCCAGTCGAGCTCGGTCTCGACGGCCGAGAAGTCCTGCGTGCGCACGGCGTCGACGCCGCGCTGCCACAGGTCGAGGATGTCCTCGACCTCGGGGGTGACCGCGATGACGCCGCCCAGATGGGAGCGCACCAGGTCGATGTACGTCTGCTGCACCTCGACCGCGGTGAGGTGGCGGCCATCGGCGAGCTCGACGGTCGCGCGACCCGGGAGGTCATGCGCAACGTCGCGGATGGACTGCATCTCGCGCGCGAGCGTCAGCTCGGGCATCACCACGCGCGCCTCCATGAGGCGCAGGATGAGGTCGGTCGTGCCCATCTTGACGAGCGTGGTGGGCTCCGCCATGGTCGAGTCACCCACGATCACGTGCATGCGCCGGTAAAGCTCGGCGTTGGCGTGCGGCTCGTCGCGCGTGTTGATCATGGGACGCGACCGCGTGGTGGCCGAGCTCATGCCCTCCCACATGTGATCGGCGCGCGGCGAGAAGCTGTAGTGCGCGCCCGACGGGGTGCGCGTGATGCATCCCGCCCCCGTGACGATCTGCCGGGTGACCAGGAACGGCAGCAGCGCAGACGCGAACGCCTTGAAGTCGGCGCGCCTGCGCACCAGGTAGTTCTCGTGGCAGCCATAGCTGTTGCCCGCGGAGTCGGTGTTGTTCTTGTAGAGGTGGATGGTGCCGTCGACCCCCGCGGCACGCAGCCGCTCCTCGCCTCGAGCGATGAGGTCGTGGACGATCCTCTCCCCCGCCTTGTCGAGCGCGATCAGGTCCGTGAGGGTGTCACATTCCGCGGTCGCGTACTCGGGGTGTGCCCCGACGTCGATGTAGAGGCGCGACGCATTGGTGAGAAACACGTTCGACGACCGCCCCCACTGGACCACGGAGTGGAACAGGTGGCCCGCGACCTCCTCGGGCGTCACGGGACGGCCCGCACCGGTGTCGAGGTGAAGGCCGAACTCGGTCTCGAGTCCGAAGATGCGCCGCGCGGGGTCGACCTCGAGCGGCGGCGGGATGTCGGTGGCGATCATGGGTGCAGCGCGGGGCTACTCGCCGCCCTTCTGCACGAACGAGCGCACGAACTGCTCGGCATTGACCTGCAGCGAGCCGTCGATCTCCGCGAGGAGGTCATCGATCGCGTCCGTGCTGGCCTGCGTGGCGGCTGTCGGCGCCTCGGGCTCGGGTGCGTCGTCCTCGTAGGGCTGTCCTTGAGCATTGATCTGGGCCATGTCGCGAGTCTATCCAGCGATGAGTCGGTCCAAGAGGGGGTGACGCGCCGCGAGCGGCTCGTCGAGGTGGACCACCTCAAGGTGGCCGTGATCGGTCTCGCGGTCGAGCACGACGGTCGACCACCCGGCGGCGTCCACCAGCTCGGGACGCGCCGCGACGATTCCCCCGCGCAACCGGGCACGCGTGTCCTGCGGCGCGCGGGTCATGGCCTCCGCGACCTCGTCATCCGACACGAGTCTCTCAACGGCCCCCGCCGCCTCGAGCCGCGCGACAAGTCCATCCCCGAGCCTCGACCACTGGAGGTCCATCGCCGCGAGCCGGGCATCGTCCCATCTCAAGCCCTCGGGGGCCTCGGGCGTCGCGTGCCGCGTCCTCATCCTGCCCAGGAGCTGCAGCTTCGCGACCCACTCGACCTCGCGGGCGGCGGAGAAGATGTCGCCAGCGAGGCGCTCGAGCACGGCCTCCCAGCGTGCGAGCACCGCGGCATCGCCCGCATCGCTCGCGTACGAGCGGCAGATCTCCAGCAGCGCCCGCTGCACCTCGAGCGCGCTTGCCTCCTCGCCCGAGGCGAGGCGCAATCGAGCGCGCAGCGTGAGGTCCCTGGACACGGTTCGCACGGCGTCGACCGGCTCCGCCAACTCGAGCGCGTCGAGGCGATCGTCGTCTGCCTCGATCGCGGCAAGCACGAGCGACGTGGTGCCGACCTTGAGGAAGGTCGCGACGTCGAAGAGCGTGGCGTCGCCGATGATGACGTGGAGGCGGCGGTAGCGGTCACGGGCGGCGTGGGGCTCGTCACGCGTGTTGATGATCGGCCGGCGCAGCGTGGTCTCGAGGCCCACCTCCGCCTCCATGTAGTCCGCGCGCTGCGAGAGCTGGAATCCCGCCTGCTCGCCGAACTGGCCGAGTCCCACGCGTCCCGCGCCCGTATAGACCTGACGCGTCACCAGGTGGGCCGTGAGGCGCCTCGCGAGGTCGTCGAAGTCGGTGGCACGGCTCACGAGGTAGTTCTCGTGAGTGCCGTAGCTCGCGCCCTTGCCGTCGACGTTGTTCTTGTACAGCGCGATGTTCTCGTGCTCCTCCTCGACGTAGCGGGCCGCGGCCGCACGCGCGATCGCGTCCCCCGCGCGGTCCCACACGACGGCGTCCCGCGCGTTCGTCACCTCGGGGCCCGAGTACTCGGGGTGTGCGTGGTCCACATAGAAGCGCGCGCCGTTCGCGAGCACGGCGTTGAGGTGTGCGGGGTCCTCCCACGAGCCGCGGCGCCTGCGCAGCGTGACCGCGCGCGCGGCCTCGTCGTACTCGTGGTCCTCCGTGAGCATGTCGGGTGTCGCCGCGGTGCGCGACCGGCGAAAGCCCCGCTGATCCTGGAGCGGGTCCTCGCCGCCGTAGTCCCAACGGGTCGTGTGCTCCCCCGCCCACGCCCTGCACGCCGTAATCAGGCGCGAGGACAGCAGGATCGGATTCGCCCGCGGCTCGTCGGGGTTGACGATTCCGTACTCGGTCTCGATGCCCACCACGCGCACGTCAGCACCGCCCCTTCACTGCGTGGCGAGGGTGCCGGACGCGACGGCCCGCGCCTCGGCGAGCTCCTGGTCCGCCGCGGTCACGAGGTGCTCGCGCGTGAGGCCCTTGGCATGACCGGCGACCACACCCTTGATCGCGGCGGTCTTGGCGCGGTCGACGATGTTGCGCACGACGGCGCCCGACACGTGCCGGTCGGCGTCGGCGTGCGCGAAGATCCGCTCGACCGCGGTATCGATGAGTCCGCGGACGGTCGCCTCGCGGTCGCCGTCGTGGGCGTCCAGTTCGGACTGCGCCAGCGGCAGATCCGCCCGCAGGTACTTGCCGAAGATGTCGGCCGTCGCGGCCGGGCTCGGACGCGAGATCTCGATCTTGACGTCGAGCCGTCCCGGGCGCAGGATCGCGGGGTCGATCATGTCCTCGCGGTTCGACGCGCCGATCACGATGACGTTGCCCAGCGCCTCGACGCCGTCGAGCTCGGTGAGCAGCTGCGGCACGATCGTGGTCTCCATGTCCGAGCTCACGCCGGACCCACGCGCGCGGAACAGCGCGTCCATCTCGTCGAAGAACACCACGACGGGCGCGCCGGAGTGCGCCTTCGCGCGCGCCCGCTCGAAGATCGTGCGGATGTAGCGCTCGGTCTCACCGACGTACTTGTTGAGCAGTTCGGGGCCCTTGACGGACAGGAAATACGAGCGGTCGGCGCCCACGGCGTCAGCCAGGGAGTGCGCGACGGCCTTCGCGATGAGCGTCTTGCCGCAGCCAGGCGGGCCGTAGAGCAGCAGCCCCCGCGGGGGACGCAGCGCGTGCTCGCGGTAGAGCTCGGGGTGCGTGAGCGGCAGCTCGATGGCATCCCTGATGCGCTCGATCTGCGGAGTGAGTCCTCCGATCGATGCGTAGTCGATGTCGGGGACCTCCTCGAGCAGCAGTGCCTCGACTCCCGTGCGCTCGACTTTCTCGGTTGCGAATCCCGTGCGGGGGTCGATGATGACGGTGTCGCCCTCGTGCACGCGCCGCGCGGCGTCCCCTCCCACAAGGGTCACCACGCGCTCGTCCTCGCCGCGGGAGACCACGAGCAGGCGATCGTTGTCGACCACCTCGCGCACAATCGCTGCCTGGCCCGTGCGGTCGGGCTTCGCGACGCCGACGACGACGCTCATGGGGTTGAGCAGGACCTCGTCGCCCGGCTCGAGATCGACCTCGAGAGTGGGCAGCACCGCGACACGCATGCGCCGCCCGGACGCGACAACGTCGGCATGGCGACCCGACCACTCGACGAAGGTCGCGAACGTCTGCGGCGGCTGGGACGCCTCCGCGAGCTTCTCGCGCATCTCGCCCAGCTGGTCGCGCGCGAGCGTGAGCAGCCGCTGGAGTTCAGCGTTGTTGCGCTCGAGTCGCGCGATCACGTCCTGTGCCTCGGCCACCATCACTCCTCCCCCGCGGGCGTGTCGCGGGTCGCGGTCACGTCGCGCCGCACCCTGCGGATCTTCTTGTCGCTGACGGCGCGCTCGCCCAGGTCCTCGGGGGTCCACTCCTCCGCGACCGGATACGAGCCCTTCGCGGGCCGACGGTGTCGCAGCGGCGCCTCGACTCCGGGCGCCATGCGCCGCGTGGTGAGCAGGAAGCCCGTGTGACCGACCATGCGGTGGTCCGGCCGCACCGCGAGGCCCTCGAGGTGCCACGTGCGCACCATGGTCTCCCACGCGCGCGGCTCAGTGAAGCCGCCGTGCTCGCGCAGGTCCTCGGCGAGGCGCGACAGCTGGGTCGTGGTGGCGACGTAGGCCAGCAGCACGCCCCCGGGGGCGAGGGCCGCGGCGGCCTCCTCGATGTTCTCCCACGGCGCGAGCATGTCGAGCACGATCCGGTCGACCGTGCCCGGCTCGAAGACCTCGCCCACGCGGTCGGCGAAGTCGCCGATCTCGATGCGCCACGCCGGGTGGGGCCCGCCGAAGTGTGACTCGACATTGGCGCGTGCGATGTCCGCGAAGTCCTCGCGCCGCTCGATCGACACGAGCTCGCCGGCGTCGCCGGTCGCCCTCAGCAGGGACATCGTCAGGGCACCGGAGCCGACCCCCGCCTCGACCACACGTGCGCCGGGGAAGATGTCCGCCATCTGGATGATCTGGCCCGCGTCCTTCGGGTAGACGACGGCGGCGCCGCGCGGCATCGACAGCACGAAGTCGCTCAGCAGCGGGCGAAGCACCAGGTATTCGACGCCGGCGGTGTTGCGCACCACGGTGCCCTCGGGCTTGCCGATGACGTCGTCGTGCGTGAACATGCCGCGATGCGTGTGGAACTGCTTGCCGGGCGCGAGGACGATGGTGTGGTGGCGTCCCTTCGCATCGGTGAGTTGGACGCGGTCGCCGGCGCGCAACGGGCCCCTGCGTTCGGACGCGCCCGTGGGCTCGGAGGTGAGGGTCATGCGGCCAGTCTAGGGCGCGCCTTCGGTGCCATCCGCGGGTCCGGTGGCGCGGCATCGTCCCTTGTGGGCGGCTCCTAACTCAGCGCCGCACGCAGGTCCTCGACGTGCGCGATGCCCACCGGCACGTCTCCGTTCATGATCACCACGACGTCCGTGCGGCCGAGCCACGGCACGACGGCCTCGACGAGCGCCTGGCCCGACGCCGAGGCGGGAATCTGTGCGCCGCGCGCGAGGGGCATCGTCACGGACATCAGCGTGGTCGTGGCACGTGCTTCCTCGGGAACCGCCTCGGTCAGCGCGACGGGGAAGTGCCCGGCGGGCTGACCGTCTGCCGCCAGGACCACGACCTCGCGGGCATCGGCCGCCTCCGCGTGTGCGCGGGCCTGTGCGACCGTCGCGTCGTACGGGACTCCCACGGCGACGACGGCCAGGGAGCCCGCGGTCGTGCCCTCGCGGCGTCCCAGCACGGTGGCCGCCCGCAGCTCCGCCGAGGCCGCCGGCCAGATCACGGAGAACAGGAAGGCCGACCAGATCACGGTGATGAGGTCGGGGCTGTTGCCGGTCACGAGCGGACCAGCGATCGCGACCACCACGACTCCCACCGCGACGATCCTGCCGCCGTGCGCAGCCCACCGGTGGCCCTTCCACCTGTCGCTCGTCGCGCCCCACACGATGGCGTTGACGACGCGGCCGCCGTCGAGCGGCGAACCCGGCAGCGCGTTGAAGGCGGCGAGGATCAGGTTGAGGACCCCCGCATAGAAGACGATGCGCCCGGCGATGCCGTCGACCGCACCGGACGCCGCGAGGGCGGCGCCGCCGATCGCGGCGTTGGCGGCGGGACCAGCGGCGGCGATGAGGCCGATCTCGAGCGGACGCGGATCCTCGCTGCGAAACTGCGTGTGGCCGCCGAAGAAGGTCAGCACGATCTCGTCGACCTCGCGGCCGAACCCGCGCGCCACCGCGGTGTGCGCGAGCTCGTGGAGGAAGACCGATCCGAACAACAGGACGGCCACCGCGAGACCGAGGGAGAAGCCCTGCCTTGAGAAACCGTCCTCCCCCGCCGCATAGAACACCGCAAGGATAAGCGCCATCACGAGCGTCGACGGGGACAACACCACGCGAGCACCCAGCACGCGCCCGAGCGAGATGCCGCGCGTCCGCGGGTGGTTCACGGGTGGCCTGTTCATGGCTCCACGGTAGTGCGCGGCTCGGACACCACCGCGCGCCACGTTCCGTCCGTGGACTGTCGCACCCGACGCCTAGGGTGAGGGCATGCCTCGCAAGCCCGCGTTGTCGCCCTCTCGAGCCGGCGACTTTCAGCAGTGTCCCCTGCTGTTCCGCTATCGGACCGTCGACCGCCTCCCGGAGCCGCCTTCCCCTGCGGCGACGCTCGGCACGCTCGTGCACGCCGTGCTCGAGAGGCTGTACGACCTCCCGGCGGCGCAGCGCACGGTGGACGCCGCACACGCGCGCCTCGAGCCGCAATGGCGCGCGATGATCGATCAGGACCCGCGACTCGCGGATCTGCACGCCGACCCTGCCGCGGAGTCGGCGTGGCTCGCGGAGGGCCGTCAGCGCCTCGCGACCTACTTCGATCTCGAGAACCCGCAGCGACTCGAGCCGGCGGCCCGCGAGGAGATGGTGGAGGTCCAGCTCGAGGATGGTCCCCTCCTGCGAGGAATCATCGACCGCATCGACATCGCCCCCGACGGCTCGATCAGGATCGTGGACTACAAGACCGGCAAGACCCCCGATCCTCGCTGGGGAGAGCGCAAGGAGCGGTTCCAGATGCGCTTCTATGCGCTCGTCGTGGAGCGCATTCGCGAGCGCAGGCCCGCGCTGCTCCAGCTCCTCTTCCTGCGCGACGGAGGCCGCCTCGAGATCCGCCCGACGGGCGACGACATCGCGAAGGTCGAGCACGAGATTCGCGAGCTGTGGGCGGAGATCACCGCGGCCGCGTCCGCGGGACGCTTCCGCCCGCGCACGTCCAAGCTGTGCGGCTGGTGCTCGTTCCAGGAACAATGCCCCGAGTTCGGGGGCATCGAGCCGCCCCTCGACCCCGACGCGGTCGAGCGCGCGCTGGGCGTGAGGCCCGTCGCGGGCGCCCCCTCCTAGGAGGTCACCGCGGCGCTGAGCCGTCGCGAAGTCTCCGCGAGCGCCTCGGTTCGGGCGGCGGCCTCGACATCGTCCACAGAGATGCCGGATCCGACCACCCAGCCCCACTCGGGCACCCCGGCCACGTACGACACCTTGGGGGCCGACTCCTCCGAGCCTGGCTTGGGCCAGGTGGAGGAGACGAACCCGGCACCCTGCTCCTGCACAAGCGCGACGAACTCGACGAAGATCGCGGTGCCGTGGGTGTCGAGCGTGCCGCTCACATCCGTGCCCTCGAGCTCGGGCTTGATGGGGTGCATCACCATCACCGGGCCCTCGTCGTTGATCCAGAAGTACTCCTCGCCCGAGTAGCGCAGATCGCGCAGCTTGGCGGCGGCGAAGGACTGCGCCTGCTCGAGCGTCAGTTCACCCGACGCGGCCTGGGCGACGTACGAGTCCACGATCTGCACGCCGACCTCGACTACCTGCCGCGTCGCATTCTCGCGTTCGGTCATCATGCGATCGCGCACCGTGAGCGCGCCTACCAGAATGATGGTCGCCATCCCCAGCGCGATGAGGGCCACGATGGCCCAAATCCGCGCCTGAATCGACATCGCCCGCACTGCCTTCATCGCGATCGCTCTCCCTGACGGTTGCGTACTGGCCGTCACATCGGCCACGCGGACAGGTTGGTGAGGGATGACCTCGGGACGGGCCTAGACGTCCGCCCCGAGCTCGTCGATCATCTCGCCGCCGACGATCCGTGACAGGGCCGCGACGTCGAGACCCTCGAGCGAGCGCACGCGGCTGAGACCGGGGCGGGGCTCGAGGGGAGTGAGGCGGCGGACGCCGATCGTCGCTGCCCCCGAGGTGTAGGCCGACCCCACTCCGGCGGGAGAGTCCTCGATCGCGACGCACTGCGTGATGTCGACGCCCAGGCGGGCCGCCGCGGTCAGGTACGGCTCGGGGTGGGGCTTGCCGTGGGTGACCTGGTCTCCCGTCACCACGACGGCGAACGCGTCGGGAGCGCGCGACACGAAGGCATCGGCAAGCATCGAGTAGGACATCGTCACGAGCGCACACGGGATGCCTGCGGTCACGACCGCGTCGAGAAGGGCCCGCGCATCGGCGTTCCACGGCACGTCCTGACGCACCTGGGCCGTGACGCGCCCCAGCAGGTAGGAGATGACATCGTCGGGCGCGAGGTCGACCCCGCGATCGATCATCGCGAGGGCCGACACGGTGAGCGGATTGCCCACCAAGGCGAGTCCATCCTCGTGCGTCCATTCGATGCCGAACCTCGCGGCGAGCTCGGTCTCGGCACCGATCCAATAGGGCTCGGAATCGATCAGCGTGCCGTCCATGTCCCACAGGACCGCGGCAGGTGGCGGCGCCTTCTCATTCATATGGGGCCAGTCTAGGCTGGCCGAATGACCCCCGACAGCGACCCCGCAGCCCTGGCCGCCGACCAGTCCGTGATGATCGCGGCCTTCGAGGGCTGGAACGATGCCGGGTCCGCCGCCTCCTCCGCTCTCGACCACTTGGCCCGCTCCTGGAACGCGCGCGAGTACGCCACGCTGGACCCCGAGGAGTATCACGACTTCCAGGTGAGCCGCCCGAGCATCCAGACAGTGCCGAGCGGCGAGCGCGTCGTGTCATGGCCGGGGACCGTCATCTCGACCGCGAACGGCCCGTGGGTGGGCGACCGCGAGATCGCTCTCGTGCGCGGCATCGAGCCGTCGATGCGGTGGCGGCGTTTCTGCGGAGAGGTGCTCGACTACGCCGAGGACCTCGACATCAAGACCCTCATCGCATGCGGTGCGCTGCTGGTCGACGCGCCGCACACGCGCCCCCTGCCCACGTTCGTCACGAGCGAGGATGCCGCCGCGCGCGAGGCCTTCGACCTCGAGCGCTCGGACTACGAGGGACCCACGGGCGTCCTTGGAGTCCTGGGTCACGAGGCGGCCCTGCGCGGCATCACCGTGATCTCGGTGTGGGTGGGCGTCCCGCACTACATCGCGCACCCGCCGAGCCCCAAGGCCACCATCTCGATCCTGTCCCAACTCGAGCGATTCCTGGGCGAGCCGATCGAGCTGGGTGAGCTTCCCGACGAGGCCGAGGCGTGGCAGCACGGTGCCGACGAGCTCATGGATGACGACGACGAGATCGCGGCGCACGTCGAGCAGCTCGAGGCCGTCATGGATGAAACGAGCCTGCCCGAGGCGTCGGGTGATGCGATCGCTGCCGAGTTCGAGAAGTTCCTGCGCCGCAGGGACCTGGGCAACGGCAAGGCCTGAGTCGCCCCGGTCCCGTTTCGGGCGCTCGGGCGACGGGCGAATGGACGATGCCCGTGGCTAGGTCGCGCTGATGACCCCGGCAGCGAGCAACGCGACGATCACACCGGCCGCCAGGATCCGGTACACCACGAACGGCAGGTAGCTGCGCTGCGTCACGAGGCGCAGGAACCACACGATGACCGCGTAGCCCACGCCGAAGGCCACGGCAGCCGCGATCGCCGTGTTCACCAGGCCCGGAGCCCCCGGGGCCTGCAGCGAGTCGAACTCCGTCACGAGCTCGAACACTCCGGAACCGAGCACGGCGGGGATCGCCAGCAGGAAGGACATGCGCGCGGCCGCCTCCCTGGTCATGCCCAGGAACAGGCCCATCGTGATGGTGCCGCCCGAGCGCGAGACACCGGGAATGAGCGCCATCGCCTGCGCCGCGCCCAGCAGCACGGCGTCCTTCACGGTGAGCGAGTCCAGCTCCCGGCGCTTGGCGCCCACGCGGTCGGCGAGCCACAGCACCAAGGCGAAGACCGCGAGCACCGTCGCGGTGATGTAGAGGTTACGCAGGCTGGTCTCGATCGCGTCCTTGAACAGCAGGCCGCCGGCCACGATCGGGATCGAGCCGAGGATCACCCACCAGCCCATCCGGGCGTCCGCGCTGTGCGCACCCAACCGGGCCTTGGCATCGGCCCCATCCCGGCCCGCGAGAGCGCGGAACCACGCCGCGACGATCCGCGTGATGTCCTTCCAGAAGTACACGAGCACCGCGGCCTCGGTGCCGATCTGGATGATCGCGGTGAACGCCGCTCCGGGGTCCTCGCCGTGCGGGAGCAGCGGCCCGATCACGCGAATGTGCGCGCTCGAGGAGATCGGCAGGAACTCCGTGAGTCCCTGCACCAGACCGAGGATGACCGCTTCCCACCAACCCATGGCGCAACACTAATGCCCGCGCGTCGCGCCCCGGCGCCGCCGCGCGGGTTCGGTAGCGTCGCTCCCATGCAGCGCGCGAGGATCGGGACCACGGGACTCGAGGTGTCGCGCCTGACGCTGGGCACCATGACCTGGAGCCGCGACACGGACGAGGACGAGGCGGGGGCGCAACTCGACGCGTTTCTCGATGCCGGCGGCACCCTCCTCGACACGGCGGCGTCCTACGCGGACGGCGGCTCGGAGGAGCTGATCGGGCGCATGCTGGGCGGCACGGTCGCGCGCGCGGACGTGCAGATCTGCACCAAGGCTGGCATCCGGAGGACGACCCACGGCGGCGTGGTCGACGCCTCCCGCGACACGATGCTCGACACGCTCGACGCCTCGCTCGCGCGCCTGGGCACCGACCACGTCGACGTGTGGCTCGTGCACCAGTTCGACGCCGGGACGCCGCTTGACGAGACGCTGCACGCGCTCGAGATCGCGGTCAACAGCGGCCGCGCGCGCTATGTGGGCGTGTCGAACTTCCCCGGCTGGGCGACCGCGAGGATCGCGACGCTGGCCGATCGCCGGCCGTCAATCGCCGCCACACAGGTCGAGTACTCGCTGCTCCAGCGCGGCATCGAGCGCGAGGTCGTCCCGGCGGCCGCGGCGCTCGGCATGGGCGTGATGGCGTGGTCGCCACTCGGACGCGGCGTGCTTACCGGCAAGTACCGCTCGGCGATCCCCGCGGACTCGCGGGCCGCCTCCGAGCACCTCGCGGGCTTCGTCGAGCCGTATCTCGACGACCGGGCGGGATCGATCGTCGAGGCGCTGGCGATCGCGTCGGAGGGGCTCGGCGTGAGCGCGCAAGAGACTGCCCTCGCGTGGGTGTTGTCGCGGCCCTTCGTGGCGACCGCGGTCGTCGGCGCGCGCACCGCCGAGCAGCTCGTGCCCTCGTTGCGGGCCACGCAGTTGCGGCTGCCTCCCGCAATCGGAGACGCTCTCGACGAGGTCTCCGCGATCGATCTGGGATACCCGGAGCGGCGATGACTCCCCCGGCCTGGCGGTACGGCGAGCCTCAGCGCAGCTCGAAGTCGTCCAGGTCGTCGTCGAGGATGTCCTCGTCCTCCTCGGCGTGGGGATCGAGTTCGTCCTCGGCCAGGCCGTCCTCGTCGGCGTCGGAGTCGTCCGCATCGTCGAGCAGCATCGGCAGGGTCTCCCCGTACTCGACGTCCAGGACCGCCTCATACCTGTCAAACGCCTCGGCGAGAGCGTCGTACGCGTCGTCGACCGAGGCATCGGCCTCTCCTCGACGGGCGAGGACGGCGGCGAGGTGCTCCTCGTACGCCGCGACGAGCACCCTCAGCGCCTCATGCGCGTTCGAATCCATGGCTATGACGTTACCCGGACACCGGGTTGAATGGGAGGCGAGATGAACCAGCACAGCGAGCGCTCCACCCACATCGTCACTCCGACGCGCCGCGTCGCCTCCGCGGACAGTCGCTTCGACTGGCGCGTGGTCGACATTCCGCGCGAGGTCACACGCGCCGAGGCGCGCGCGCTGCTCACCGAGCAGGCCGAGTACGGGCGCTGGGACCTCATCCGTTCGCAGACGTTCATCGGCGGCGCGCGACGCGTGTGGCTGCGGCGCCGCGTCATGAACGTCCGCCGCACGGACCTCGCCCGGACGGACGCCGCGTAGGAACCCGCGGCCTCGAGACGCCTCAGCAGTCCGCGAGGAAGCGCACCATCACGTCGGTGCCGAACTCGAGCGAGTCGATCGGCACGCGCTCGTCGATCCCATGGAAGAGCGCGGGGAAGTCGAGCTCGGGAGGCAGGCGCAGCGGCGCGAAGCCGTAGCCGGCGATCCCGATCTGGGCGAGATGCTTGTTGTCCGTGCCGCCCATCATCATGTACGGCAGCACTACCGCGTCCGGATCGTCAGCGGTGACCGCCGCGATCGCCTTGCGCACCAGCGGGACGTCGAACGGCAGGTCGATCGCGGGCTCCGTGATGTACTGCTCGACCTTGACGTGCGTGCCCGCGAGCTCCTCGATCTGGCGCAGCACCTGCTCCTGCTGACCCGGCAGGAAGCGCGAGTCGACGTAGCCGCCCGCGGTGTCGGGGATCACGTTGGTCTTGTATCCCGCGTCGAGCATCGTCGGATTCGAGGTGTTGCGCAGCGAGGCCTCCACCATGCGACCGACCGATCCGAGCCCCGCGACGATCCTGTCGATGGTCTCGGCGTCGTCGGCGTACTCGATTCCCATGAGCTCGCCCGCACCCCGCAGGAGCGTCTCGACTGTCGGATTCACGTCGAGCGGCCACGGGAAGTCGCCGATCCTCGACATCGCGCCCGCGAGGTGAGTGACCGCGTTGTCGCGATGCACCAGGCTGCCGTGTCCCTGGACCCCCGAGGCGGCGAGCCGCAGCCACTGGATGCCCTTCTCCCCCGTCTGGAACAGGTAGACGCGCCGGCCCGCGACCTGAATCGAGAAGCCGCCGACCTCGGAGACGGCCTCGGTCGCGCCGTGGAAGTCCTCCGGGTGGTTGTCGACCATCCACTTCGCCCCGTGGGCGCCGCCGTGCTCCTCGTCCGCGAAGAATGCGATGACGATGTCCCTGGCGGGCTTGATCCCGTCGCGGACCATGCGCGACACGGCCGCAAGGTACATCGCGTCGACGCCCTTCATGTCGACGGCACCGCGGCCCCAGATCATCCCGTCGCGGACCTCGGCACCGAAGGGATCGACGCTCCAATCCTCGGCAAAGGCCGGCACGACATCGAGGTGTCCATGCAGCACGAGCGGTTCGCGCGTGCGGTCGGCGCCCTCCCACAGCGCGGTGAGGCTCGCGCGGCCGGGCTCGGACTCGCGGATCACGGGGTCAAGCCCGAGTCCCTCGAGGACGTTTGCGACGTAGTCGGCGGCCACACGCTCGCCAGGGCCGGGAGCTTCCCCGTAGTTGGAGGTATCGATGCGCATCAGGTCGCGCGCCATGCGGACCACGTCGGACTCGGTCATGCGCCCCAGGCTATCGGGCGTCAGATGACCCGCCAGCCGTTCACGATCACGATTCCCAGCACCACGAGGCCCGCGAGCGAGAGCAGGTAGACGAGCCGTCGATAGCCGGCCTTCTGGGCCGCGATGACGATGCACGCGACGGCGCCAGGAATCAGTGCGAGTCCGTAGCGTCCGGTGACCTGGAGGAAGTACTGGGGCACCGCGGTGTTGAGGTACGCCTGGGCCTGGACGATGGTGGGGTAGAGAACCGCTCCGGCCAGCAGCATCCAGCCCAGCGACCTGCGCGCGGGCTCCTTGGCGCACGCGACGATGACGGCAAACACGGCGCCGATCAGCAGCAGGTTGAGCAGCCTGGTCCACGACACCATGAGCGCGACGTCGAGCGGCTCCTGAAGGTAGTAGTCAGAGACCAGGTTGAGGCCGCTGAAGGCCGTCTCGAGCCACTCCGAGCCAGGCAGCCCAAGGACATCGCGCGTGTTAAGTCCCACGAGCGGGTTCTGCCAATTCGGATCGCCGCGTCCTCCCTGCCATGCCTGCCACAGTGCGTAGGGCACCAGGATCGCGGCAGCCATGGCCCCCACGAGCGCCACGTCCTTGCCGCGCGGGTGTGCGCGACGCCAGCCGCGCACCACGCGGTACGTGAGCAGCGCGCCGAGCGCGATGAAGGGAATGGCGCCGATCGTCTTGGTCATCCCCGCCACCCCGGCGAGCGCGGCGGCCACCCGCCAGTCGGCATCGTCGTCGACGAACACGCGCGCGGCCAGCCAGATGGCCGATGCCCCGATGACGATCGCGGCGGTGTCCGGATTGACGGTGGTCACCGCGTGCAGCACGCGCGGGAAGGCGGGCAGGAGGAGCGGCGCGATGATCGCGGCGGCGGGGTCGATCCGCCACCGCCGCAGCGCGATGAAGGTCATGTACATCCCGGCCGCGAGCCACAGCACGCCGAAGAGTCGCGCCGCGGTGACGAAGTCGATCCCGTCGATCGCCGCGTCCATGGTGCGCGCCGGCACCCCGACCGACACGTAGTAGAGCGGGGGGTGGCTGAAGTTGTATTGCTGACCCGAGTAGGGGAACTGCCATGCCTGTGCGTCCTCGCCACACGCCGGCAGCACGTAGCGCTCCTGGCCGACGCACGCCCAGATGTCGCGGATCTCGGGGGCGATCACCGAGCCCGCGAATGGCACCTCGAGGTGCGCTGCTTTCCAGGCATAGTCCGCGTGGGTGGGCTCGTCGATGCGGGACATCGCAGAGCCGGGGCCCAGCACCACGGGGATGACGATGGCTGCCGCGACCGCGAGGTAGAGCGCGAGAACGCCGGTGCGCGCGCGCCAGGTGTCGCGGAAGGAGGCGGCCCAGTGCTCGGCCATGCCGATCCACTCGGAGGGCAACAACGCCCTCCGTTGGGTCGTGACTGTCACCGGCGCTCCTTGTCGGCCTGCAGGGGCGCCGAACTGGCGCGCTCCTCGCATGGTACCGGCGCCTTTGCGCGAACCGCGCGCGACTCCCCGCGCGCTGCTCGCGGCCGCGATGGGGGCGAGAATGCGAGAGGACCCGACCGTGTGATCGGGGCCTCTCATGTGGTGTCCGAGGGGGGACTTGAACCCCCACGCCCTATACGGGCACTAGCACCTCAAGCTAGCGCGTCTGCCATTTCCGCCACCCGGACAGGTGAACCAAGGTGCTCCGCGGAGCGCCTCAGCGCGAGAAGAACTGTAGCACGGCAGGACCGGCCCAGATTCCACTCGCGCCGTGGCGCCCCGCGGTCACGTCAGGTGAAGAGGCTCACGCCTCCGGGGCCGATCAGCAGTGCGACGACGATCAGCACGATGCCCCACAGAATCTGCTTCTGGAACAGTCGGATGACGCCGATGATGCCGATGATCGCGGCGATAATCCACAGGATGAGATCCCACATGGTTCTTCTCCTTCTCGTTTGTCTTGCATGTTCTGCATGATGCACAAGGGTCAACCGCACGTGACGTCCCAGGTATTCCCGACTCCGTTGGATGACACGTCATCGACCGCCCCCGAATCGGGGCTTCTCTAACGGAAGTCGCGACTGCGTGAGGGGACCCTCAGCGACATCGGAGATAGGTGTTCCGCCACCAGGTTTGTGGAGCCGTCCGCCCTCTCGATGCGGCCCCGAATCACCAGCGCGGGGGACCTCCTGGCGACCGCCTGAAACCTCTTCCACACCCCCACCGAACAGATCACGTTGAGGAAGCCCGTTTCATCCTCAAGCGAGATGAACGTGACGCCGCGCGCGGTGCCGGGGCGCTGGCGATGAGTGACGATTCCGGCGACGGTGATGCGCCGCTCGGCCTCGTGAGTGAGGACGTCGGCGACGCGCAGCACGCCCGCCTTATCGAGCCCCTCGCGCACGAACGCGGTGGGGTAGCCATCGACCGAGACGCCGGAGGCCCACACGTCCGCGACCGCCTCCTCGACCTCGCTCATGCCCGGCAGCATGGGCGCCTTCGCGCCCGGCGCGGTGCCGGGCAGCGTGTCGGGACCCTCCCGGGACAGCACGCCCGAGGCCCACAGCCCCTCGCGGCGGGTCACCCCGAACGTCTCGAGTGCTCCCGCGGTCGCGAGCGTCTCCCACTGCGGCGTCGACAGTCCCTTCTCGGGCGCGAGCCCCGCCTCCCCCGAGACCCCCTTGGGGCGGATCCTCACGCGGCGCGCCATGTCCTCGAGCGACTCGAACGGGCCCGCGGCGCGCGCCGCGACAATCGCCGCCGCGGCATCGTCCCCCAACCCCCTCACCGCCCCCAGGCCCATCCTCACCGCAAGGGTCGGGTCCACGTGCACGAGCCGCGCGAGTTCCTCGCGCCTCTCCCCCGGCGGTTCGAAGGGTGCGTCGAGCTGCTCGATGCGTGCGCGCACCTCGGAGCGGGCCACGCACGGTCGCAGGATCGCCTGTCCGTGGCGGCGAGCGTCCGCCGCGAGGGACTGCGGCGAGTAGAAACCCATGGGCTGCGCCGCGAGCAGCCCCGCGTAGAAGGCCGCCGGCCGGTGCACCTTGAGCCAGCTCGAGGCGTACACCAGGTAGGCGAAGGAGAACGAGTGCGACTCGGGAAAGCCGAAGTCCGAGAAGGCCTTGAGCTTGTCGAAGATCTGGTGGGCGACGTCCGCGGTCACGCCACGCGCATTGGCGCCCACCATGAACCGTGCGCGCAGTGCCTCCATGCGCTCGGGGCTGCGCTTGGAACCCATCGCGCGGCGCAGCTGGTCCGCGAGCGCGCCATCGAAGCCGGCGCAGTCCATCGCCATCTGCATGAGCTGCTCCTGGAACAGCGGCACCCCCAGCGTCTTTCCCAGGGACTTCTCGAGCAGCGGATGGAGGTAGGTCACGGGCTCGCGACCGCGCGCGCGGTTGATGTACGGATGCACGGAGCCGCCCTGAATGGGCCCGGGACGGATGAGCGCAACCTCGATGACGATGTCGTAGAAACGGCGCGGCCGGAGGCGGGGCAGCGTCGCCATCTGTGCGCGCGACTCGACCTGGAACACGCCCACGGTGTCCGCCGCGCACAGGAGGTCGTAGACCTCGGGATCCTCCTGCGGCAGCGAGTGCAGCCCGAGGTCCTCGCGGCGGATGTCCTGCAGGTCCCTGAACGCGTACTTGAGCGCGGACAGCATGCCCAGGCCCAGCAGGTCGAACTTCACCAGCCCAGCATCGGCGCAGTCGTCCTTGTCCCATTGGAGGACCGTGCGACCGGGCATGCGCGCCCACTCGACCGGGCACACGTCGATGACGGGGCGGTCGCACAGGACCATGCCGCCGGGGTGGATGCCCAGGTGGCGCGGCAGGCGCAGGAAGCGGTCCGCGAGGTCAAGGACGGTCGAGGGGATGTGCTCGAGGTCCTGCGTGGGGGGCGGCTCGGGCCACATCGCGTCGCGCTGCTTCGCCGCCCACTCCTCCTGCTTCTCTGGTGGCACCCGCAGCGCACTCCACCGGTCGATCGACTTGGACCAGGCATCCTGCTGCCCCACGTCGAAGCCCAGCGCGCGGGCGGCGTCGCGCACCGCGGAGCGCGGCCGGTATTGGATGACATTTGCAACCATGGCCGCGTTGATGCGACCAAACCGCGCGAAGACGTACTGGATGACCTCCTCGCGGCGGTCGGACTCGATGTCGACGTCGATGTCGGGTGGGCCGTCGCGCTCGGGGGCGAGGAAGCGCTCGAACAACAGCCCGTGCGTGACCGCGTCCACCGCGGTGACGCCGAGCGCGAAACACACGGCGCTGTTGGCCGCGGAGCCGCGCCCCTGGCACAGGATGTCCGCGCGGCGGCAGAACGCCACGATGTCGTGGACGATCAGGAAGTAGCCGGGGAAGTCGAGCGCCTCGATCACCGCGAGTTCGTGCTCGATCTGCTTCCATGCGCCGGGGACCCGTTCCGCGTCGGGCGGCCCGTAGCGCTCCCGCGCGCCGCGGTACGTGAGCTCGCGCAGCCAGCTGGCCTCCGTGTGGCCGGGCGGGACGGGATAGGGCGGCAGGTTCGGGGCGACCAGGTGGAGGTCGAACGCGCATTCGGCGGCCAGTCGGGCCGCGGTGGTGACGGCCTGGGGATGACGCCGATGCCGGAACAGCATCTCTCCCGCGCTGCGCAGGTGCTGTCCTGGCGAGCCGGGCAGCCAGCCGTCCATCGCGTCGAGGGAGGAACGTGCGCGCACCGCGGCGAGCGCGCCGGCAAGGTCGGCATCGCGCGGGGTCGCGTAGTGCGCGTTGGTGGTCGCGACCAGCGGCAACGATGCGTCGAGGGCCAGGTCCGCGAGTGCGGCGTTCACCTCGGAGTCGTGAGGAGAGCCGGAGTCCGTGATCTCGACCGCGACCCCCTCCCTGCCGAACATCGCGACCAGCCGGTCGAGCTCGAGGCGCGCCGCGGCGTAGCCGTCGCGCGAGACGCCCCCCGCCAGGGCATCGGCTCCCGCCCTGCGCGCTCCCCCCACGCCGGAGCCGCCCATGCCCGTGAGGGCGGCACGCACGGGGCCCTTGCGGCAGCCGGTGAGGACCAGCAGATGGCCGGCACCCGCATCCGCGAGAGTCTCGAGGGTGTAGCGCGCAAGGCCTTTCTCCCCCGTCGCGAGGTGTGCCATGCCGATCGCATGACTGAGCCGCGAGTAGCCCTCGGCGCCGCGCGCGAGGACCACGAGGTGGGACGCGCGTGGGTCGGGCACCCCGGTGGGCGGGTCGAGCACGGGGCGTCCGCCGGGGCCGTCGACGGCGAGGCTGAGCTCCGCGCCAAAGACGGTGGGCAGTCCGATTGCCCGCGCGGCACCGGCGAAGCGCACCGCGCCGTAGAGTCCGTCGTGGTCGGTGAGCGCGAGCGCGCTGAGTCCCAGGCGGCCGGCCTCCGCCGCCATCTCCTCGGGCATGCTGGCGCCGTCGAGGAAGCTGAAGGCGCTGTGGGCGTGCAGCTCCGCGTAGTCGGGCACGTCAGTCATAGATGGCCTCAAGCGTCCAGCGCCCCTCGCCGTACGCGAGCAGCACCGCGAGGTCGCCCTCGTCGCCCTCACGCAGCGCGACCTGGAGGTAGACACGCCGGGACGCATCCTCGGACCACCAGCGCTCGGCGACCGGCCAGGGACCCGCCCACGACTCCACGGGGCGTGCGCGGTCCCACACGGGCCCCTCGAGGCGGCCCACATGCCCTGCGGACGGGTGGCGCTGAGCCGCGCGGGCGCGTTCGTCGGAGGGGTCGGCCTCGAGCCGCACCCACGTGGGCGGAGCGCTCACGGCGAGGCGTCGGCTCACGCTGACCGGGGCGCCGCCCGCGTCGAGCACGAGCGCGGGGCGGGGTGCGGGGGGCACCGTCGCGGGCGGCGGGTCGGGAATGCGTCCCGGCCATGGATGGGCGATCGCACGAGCAGGGGGTGCCTCCTGGCCCCAGGGCACCACGTGTGCCCTGTCACGGGGAGAACGCCCGCCCTGTTCGGCGACCGCGAGCACGCCCTCGGGGCCCAGCAGCCCCTGGACGCGTTCGAGGGCGCGGTGCGCGCGGGAGTCCGCCCCCGACACCCCGCCCCACAGATAGGACTGCTCCGCGCCCAGCGGCAGGACATCCTCCGCCACGAGCGCGAGGGACGCGAGGGGCGCTGGCTCCGGATCGACCGCACCGGCGCCCGCACCGGTGGCGGTGCCGGACAGCCACCCCTCGAGCTGCCACCGCACGCGGTCGGTCATGTGACGGGCGAAGGCACCCGCGCGCGTGCCCACATCCGTGCGCCACACCCGCTCGAGCTCGTGACCCTTCTCGGTGCGAGCGACGATCCGCACGCGTCCGCACCGCATGCCCGCGTCGAGCAGCGCGCGGTCGAGGCTCGCCGCGGCCTCCGCCGCGAGGGAGGTGAGTTGTTCGACGCGCTCCGCGGGGTCCTCGAACACGAGCTCGACGGCGATGTCCTCCTCGCCGCGCCGCACCACGGGCGGCGCGAGGTCCTCGCCACCCGCGAGCCGGTGGGCCCACGCACCCACGGGACCAAACCGCGCGAGAACGTCCGCGGAGGGCAGCGCAGAGAGGTCCCCGAGCGTCACGATCCCCAAGCGCGTGAGCACGCTCGCGAGACGCTCGACCTCGTCTCGCTGGGTCCGCTCCATGGCCGCGAGCGCGAGCGTCCCGATGGGCGCGGGAGCCAGGTAGTCGCGCGAGGCGCCCTCCGGCACCAGCATGCTCTCGCGCGCGGCGAGCACCGCGGCCAGCAACCCGTCCGCGGCCCCCACCGCGCACTCCACCCCCGCGTACTCCGCCACCGCGCTCACGAGCGCCTCGGCAAGGGCCTCCTCCGAGCCGTGAAAGCGCGCGGCACCCTCGGCGGGGATCATGAGCAGCCCCGGGCGGGAGATCTCGACCCCCGACACGGCCTGCTCGGCGGCGGCCGCCACGGCCTCGAACAGGCGCGAGTCGCGTCCCTCGTCGTGAGCGAGGATCGCGAGCTCGGGACAGGCCCGCTGCGCGAGCCTGCGCGTGCTGCCACGGCGGACCCCTGCCGCGCGGGCCGCCGCGGACACCGCCACCAGGGAGCGCCCGTGCAGGACCGCCGCGGGCGCGTCCGCCCCCAGGCCGGCCTCGGTCATGGCGGCGACCACGGGCCAGTCGGGAACCCACAGCACGGCACGGCGCGTCACCGTCACAACAGCCATGCCACACCTCCCAGCGATTCGAACATATGTTCGAGTGTGACACGAGCGTCCGACAGGACGCTAGTCGCCGAGAGGCCTCTCGCGCCGAGCACGGCGCGAACTCCTGCACTACCGTGACGCCATGAACCCGCACCCGAGGCCACCCAGCCAAAGGCGCCCAGCCCGAGCGCCCGTGAGACCGCTACCGCGCGCGCTCACCCCCCTCGCCCTCCTTCCGCTCGTCGTGCTCGCAGGCTGTCAGAGCGCGCCCTCTGTGGATCTCTGGAGACAACTTCCCGAGCCCACGAGCTTTCGGGAGGACACCATTGACAACCTCTCTGAACTCGTGGAGCGATCGGATCTGGTGATCGAGGGTGAGATCGTCGACATTGCGATTCGCGACCGCGGAGTCTGGTCAGAACCCCAGGGGCCCGACGATCTCGCCATCTTCGCCGAGGACATCGTGCTGACAGTGCACGCCACCGATTCCAAAGATTCAGAAGATATCGAGATCCGCATTGAGCGTCTCTATGACGAGCAACCTGGGTCAGGCCCTCTCGATGAGCGCTCCCTCAAGGTGGATTCCGACATGTACGTGTTTGCACTCATCAACGACGAGCATGCGGTCGCACTCGAGGCAGACGGCCCCGGATATCGATGCACCGACGAAGCGGATTTCTGCGGACTGACATTCAGCGATGGCATCCTCTACACCACTCCACGCCACACCGGCGAAGCCGTGCCCGTGAGCACGCTCCTCCCGGACGCCGGCGCGGTCACATCGTTCGCCGACATTCACGCCCTCGCAGCCGAGAGTGGCGTCACCGCCCTGAGCTGAGCCGCGTGCCACCCCTCATGCCGCGCCGCCGAGCGCACGCAAGGGCGCGGGCCCCGTCGGGACACCCGCGCCGTGACGCGCCGGGAGCCCGCCACCATCGAGCGTCAACGTGACCAGCCGCGCGCGGCCCGCCTGACGGCCCTGGGCCCGCACCGTCAGATCGCGCGTGCGCAACCGACCGTCCCCCGCCCCGAGTCCGCTCCAGCGTGACTCCACGACGGTCAGGCTCACGTGAGCCCCCGCCCAGGCACCCCCCGCGATCATCACCACGCCCCGCTCGCGTGCACGTGAGGCGAGCCGCCGCCTGTCGGAGTCGGACAGCGCCAGCCCCTCACCAAGCAGCACCACGTCCATGCCGTCGATGCACGCACCCGCGGCCGCGGCGGCCTGCACCCCGGGGTGAGGAATGAGCCCCACGCGCGCGAGGTCCAGCCCGCGTCGCGCGGCCGCCACCACCCCGAGAGAGGGGATCCCCACCACCGCGGTCCACGAACCCGCTGCCGAGGCCGCGGCGGCAAGCGCCAGCATGAGCGAGGTCGATCCCTCGACCGAGATCACCTGGCCGCGTCGCAGCCCCTGCGGCAGCACCGCGTCGAGGCCCGTGGCGAGCGGCAGCGTGGGCGCCTCCCACCGGTCCCGGCTGGTGCCCACCCGGAGCTGGACCTCACCGAGAGCGGCGCGCGCCTTGGCGATCCTCGCCTCGACCGTCTCCATGCTTCCTCACCCCCGGCATCGTCCGTACACCTGATCCAGCCGCCCGATTCATTCGAACGTATGTTCGATTATGACCCCGCCCTCCGACACTCGGCAAGGCGGCCCCCGCGGCCGCGCCGGCGCGGCCGCGGCGGTCCCATGGGCACGGTCACGGCCCGGAGGAAAAGGCCCTACTATGGCTGACCATGTCGACAATGCAAGCGCTTGCACGGGCCCACCACGACGGCTCGGCGCTCTACGCCCCCGACGGACCAGTGGACCTGGGCGACACCGTGACCCTGCGCATGCGCGCGGACGCAAAGGCCGGCGTGGACCGGGTGTGGATCCGCACCGTGCGCGACGGCGAGCCCGTCTACCTCGAGGCGCAGGCGGATGGCGAGCGCGACGGCGAGCGCTGGTTCGCCGCGGACCTCGAGCTTCACAACCCGCTCACCTCCTACCGCTTCCTGCTCGAGGCGGGCGGCGAGGTCGCGTGGCTGAACGGCACCGGCGTGTCGCATCGCGACGTTCCCGACGCCCACGACTTCAGCATCCACACGGAGGACTCGGCGCCGGCATGGCTCCGTGACTCAGTCGTTTACCAGGTATTTCCCGACCGCTTCGCACGCGATCCCGAAGGCGGGCCGACCACCACCCTCCCCGACTGGGCGATCCCTACCGCGTGGGACGCGGAACCGGCGGCGCTGCCCCCGCGCACGGGCAAGGAGGTCTTCGGCGGCACGCTGGGCGGCATCGAGTCGCGGCTCGATCACCTGCTCGGCCTGGGCGTCACCACGCTGTACCTCACGCCGTTCTTCCCCGGCCGTTCCAACCACCGCTACGACGCGAGCACGTTCGATCACGTCGACCCGCTCCTGGGGGGAGACGCCGCCCTCGCGTCGCTCACGCGCGCGGCGCACGCGCGCGGGCTCCGCGTCATGGGCGACCTCACCACCAATCACACGGGCGCGGGTCACGACTGGTTCGCCGCCTCCGCGGATGCCTCCGCACCCGAGGCGGCGCACTACCTGTGGAACGAGTCCCGCGACGACTGGGTGGGCTGGCTCGGCCACCGCAGCCTGCCCAAGCTCGACTGGCGCGATCAGGCGCTGCGCGAGCGCATGATCGCGGGAGATACCTCAGCGGTGCGCCGCTGGCTCGCACCCCCGTATGGGCTCGACGGCTGGCGCATCGACGTCGCCAACATGACGGGCCGCCACGGCGCCGTGGACCTCAACGCGGAGGTCGCGGAACACCTGCGCGGAACCGTCGCCGCGATGAACCCCGACGCCGCCGTGGTGGCCGAACACTGCCACGACGCGACCGCTGACCTGCGGCGCGGCGCGTGGGACGCGACCATGAACTACTCGGGATTCATGCGCCCCGCGTGGCAGTGGTTCGCCGCGCCGGGCACGGGCGCCCGCTACTTCGACGCCCCGGTCACCATTCCGTCCCGCACGGGAGGCGAGGTCGCCGCCACGATGCGCGACTTCCTCGCGGGCGTGCCGTGGCGCGTCGCGGCCAGGAACTGGAACCTGCTGTCGACCCACGACACGGCGCGGATCCGCACCATCACGGGCTCGCCGGAGCGCCAGCGCGCGGCCGCCGCGCTGCTCTACACGTACCCCGGCGTGCCGTTCGTCTTCGCGGGCGACGAGGGCGGTCTCGCCGGCGTCAATGGAGAACACGCACGGGTGCCGATGCCGTGGCACGACATCGACAGCGGCGGCCCCCGGTGGGATGGGGCCACTCACGCGACGTATCGCGAGTTGGGGCGCCTCAGGGCGGACTCGTGCGCGCTGCGCCACGGCGGGCTCAGGTGGGTCTACGCGGGGGACGATGCCCTGGTGTTCCTGCGCGAATGTCCTCACGAGCGACTCGCGGTGCTCATCGCGCGGGATGCCTGCGGCCCGGTCACGGTGGGCCTGGGCCCGGGCGTGCGTCGCCTCGAGACGCTCTACGGCGAGCTCGACGCGCGTCACGGTGTCGACAACGGGCTCGGGCGCATCACCCTTCGCACCGAGGGACCCGCCGCGCAGGTCTGGCGGCTGACGTAGGGGGCGTCAGCGGGCGCGCAGCGCCCACATCGCGACGGCCGATGCCGCGGCGACGTTGAGCGAGTCCACTCCCCCGTGCATGGGGATGACCACGGCCTCGTCGACGTGCGCGAGCGCCTGACGCGTGAGGCCGTCGCCCTCGGTTCCCATCACCAGCGCGACCCTCGCCTCACCCTCCGCCGCGCTCACCCGCGCCGCGAACTCGTCCAGGCCCACGGCATCGTCCGCGAGCGCGAGGCCGGCGACGGTGAAGCCCAGCGCACGGAGCTCATCGAGCGCTCCCGGCCAGGACTCGGCACGGGTCCACGGCACCTGGAAGACGGTGCCCATCGAGACCTTGACGGAGCGGCGGTAGAGCGGGTCGGCACACGTGGGCGACACCACCACGGCGTCCGCACCGATCCCCGCGGCCGAGCGGAAGATCGCCCCCACATTGGTGTGGTCGACGATCCCCTCGAGCACCACCACGCGCGACGCGCCGCGCACGAGCTCCGCGAGGCTGGGCAGCTCGGGGCGCTCCATCGACGCGAGGGCTCCGCGATGCACCTGGTATCCGGTGACATCCTCGAGCAGCTCCGCGGGAGCGACGTAGACAGGCACGTCCTCGCCCACGAGCGGCGCCACCGAGTCGAGCCATCGCTCACTCACCAACACCGCGCGCGGCGCGTGTCCCGCCGCGATCGCGCGCGCGATTACCTTGGCCCCCTCCGCCATGTAGAGGCCTCGCTCGGGCTCGAGCGCACGCCTCAGGGCGACGTCCGTGAGGTCGCGGAAGTCGGCCAGGCGGGGGTCGGTGGAATCGCCGATGCGGAGAACGGGCATGCCCCCATCCTCCCAGGGACTGGGGTGGGGTCGGGTGTGTGGGGCCGGGCGTGCCGGGTCGGCGACGCGGACCCGACCCGAATCCCGGACGATCTCCGGATCGACCCGCCAACGGAGCCGGCGGCGCCCCTGACGCGGAGGAATCGGCCAATCGTCCGCGATCGGGGTCGCGTCGCGCGCGGATCCGATCCCGCCCCCACCCACCCGGCGCGCGCGGACCCGCGGGCGTAGCCTGGAGGTGTCGACGGTGACGTCGGCGTCGCTGGAGGGAAGCGGTCATGCGCGAACTCGACGCGAGGATCGACCGGTGGGTTGAGGCGGGAGTCATTTCCCCCGCCACCGGCGAGGACTTGCGTCGCTTCGAGGCCGCTCACGCCGACGCCGACTCACCGCCCTCACTCGACGCGGAGCCCTCACCCACCCCACCCGCACCGCCGCGCGCGCTCGCGCTCGTCGGTGAGGTCGTGGGCTACCTGGGCGCCGCGCTGGTGGTCTCGGCGGTGTCCTTCCTCGTGAGCCGCACGTGGGGAGACCTTCCGACGGCAGGGCGCATCGGACTCGTCGGCGCCCTGCTCGCGGTGGTCGCCGTGGGAGGCACCCTCGCCTCTCGTCCGCCCTCCGCGCCCGCCCAGCGCCTCGCCTCGGTGCTGCTCGCGGCGACGGTGGGGCTGTCCGCGTGGTTCGCGTGGGTCGTGATCGACGCCGCCACCGTCTCCGACGACCTCGAGGCCCCGCTCGTGAGCGGGATCGCCCTGGCGGTCGCCGCGACCGTCTACGCGCTGCGCAGGCGCGCGCTCGCGCAGCTCGCCCTGCTCGTCACGCTGTGCGTCTTCGTGTCCCTGACCCTCGCCGCCGCACTCGAGCCCCGCGAGCAGCTCATCTCCCTGATCATCGGACTCGCGATCGCGGCAATCGGGCTCGCCTGGGTGGGGCTGGCCGTGACGCGGCGCCTCGAGCCCGCGCGCCTCGCGCTCGTGACGGGAGGACTGGTCGCGGTGTTCGGGCTGCAGGCGGGGTCGTTCGAGGAGGGTCGGTGGTGGATGTTGGCTCTCGCCGTGGCACTCTCGGTCGCCATGATCGTGATCGCCATCACTCGCTCGCCGCTCACGCTGCTCATCGTCCCCGGCGGGCTCGGGATGCTCGTCGCGGTGCCGCGACTCATCGAGAGGCTGGTGGGCGACGCGCTCGCGACCTGGGTCGCGGTGATGGTCACGGGGGTCGCGCTCGTGGTCGCGGCGGTCATGATGGTGCGCGAACGCGGCCGCCCGCGCACGCCGTAGGCACGCGAGCATGCCCGAGGCGAGCCAGACGCACGACGGGCCCCGAGGGATCGCTCCCCCGGGGCCCGTCGCATCGTCGCCGTGGACCTACTGGCCCTTCTCGGCGTCCGGGTCGAACGGCTTGCCCGAACGCGAGCCCGCCTGGTCGGCCTCGGCCGCGAAGCCCTCGGCCTGACGGCGCGCCTCCTCGAGCGCAGCACGCGGGTCCGCGAGCGCCGAGGTGATGCGCGACGCACGCGTCTTCGCCTTCTCGGGGTCCCGCGTGAGAGGCTCGGGCGACTCCTCCATGCCGAAGCCCGCGGCGACGGCCTTGAGCGCACCGGTGAACTCGGTGGGCACGAACCACATCTGGTTGTTGGTGCCCTTGGCGATCTCCGGGAGCATCTGCAGGTACTGGTACGACAGCAGCTTCGAGTCGGCGTCGCCCTCGTGGATGGCGTCGAATACCTGGAGGATCGCGCGGGCCTCACCCTCGGCGCGCAGGATCTTCGACTGCGCCTCACCCTCCGCGGTGAGGATCGCGGACTGCTTCTCACCCTCGGCCGTGAGGATCTTCGACTGCTTGACGCCCTCGGCCGTGAGGATCGCGGCGCGACGGTCACGCTCGGCACGCATCTGCTTCTCCATCGAGTCCTTGATGGACATCGGCGGCTCGATCGCCTTGAGTTCGACGCGGTTGACGCGGATGCCCCACTTGCCCGTCGCCTCGTCGAGCACGCCGCGCAGCTGACCGTTGATCTGGTCACGGCTCGTGAGCGTCTGCTCGAGGTCCATCGTTCCGACGATGTTGCGCAGCGTGGTGGTCGTGAGCTGCTCGACACCCGTGATGTAGTTCGCGATCTCGTAGACCGCGGACTTCGGGTCCGTCACCTGGAAGTAGATGACCGAGTCGATGTCGACCACGAGGTTGTCCGACGTGATGACGGACTGCGGCGGGAACGAGTAGACCATCTCGCGCAGGTCGACCTTGGCGCGCACCTTGTCGATGAACGGCACCAGCAGGTGAAGACCGGCCTCCATCGTGGTGTGATAGCGGCCCAGGCGTTCCACCAGGTAGGCCTGGGTCTGGTTGACCACGACGATCGCCCTCGCGATCGCGGTGATGACGAACAACGCGAGGACCGCAAGCGCGATCCACACGATGATCGTGAAAATGTCGGTGTCACCCATCAGTTCTCCTCTTCACGGGCGACCACAGCGATCGCCCCATCGATCCTCACGACGCGCGCCCGGGATCCCTCGCGCACCGGCGGTGCGCCGTCCTCGGTGCGCGCGGTCCACACCTCTCCATTGAGCTTGACGCGGCCGGCCATCACGGTGACCTCGTCGAGCGCCCACGCGTCGCGGCCCACGAGCGCCGCGGTGTTCGTCAGCGGCGCTCCCTCGCCCTTGGTGCGCAGGCTCTGCAGCAGGAACGGGCGCAGCAGCCCGATCAGCGCGGCCGACACGGCCAGCGCGATGATGACGCTGAGCCACCACGGCGCGCCCAGCCAGGCGGCGACTCCGCCGGCAATCGCTCCGCCTGCCAGCATGACGAAGAGCAGGTCGAGCGTGAACAGCTCGATCGCCCCCAGCACCATCGCGCCGATGAACCACCACAGCCATTGTTCGTCCACGATGACCTCCTTGTTTGCCAACGTACCAGGGATAACCCAGCCACGGCATCGTCCGCGGGGACGATGCCCGTCCTCCCGGGGACGGACGCGGAGTTAGGAGGCGCGACGGGCCGCGTAGCGGCCGCCAGAGGCGGCCAGCTCGACGGGCATGCCGTACGTATCGGAGAGGGCCTGAGCGGTGAGTGTCTCGCCGAGCGGGCCGGCGGCGACGATGCGCCCCTCGCGCAGGAGCATGACGTGGGTGAAGCCGTCGGGGATCTCCTCGACGTGATGCGTCACCATGACGATCGCGGGCGAGCGGTGGTCTCCAGCGAGCTCGGTGAGCGCGCCGAGCAGCTCCTCGCGGCCGCCCAGGTCGAGGCCGGCGGCGGGCTCGTCGAGGAGCAGCAGCTCGGGGTCCGGCATGAGGGCGCGCGCGACCTGCACGCGCTTGCGCTCGCCCTCACTCAGGGTCGAGAACTCGCGCTGCGCGAAGTCACCCATCCCGAAGGCCCACAACAGGGCATCGGCGCGATCCTCGTCGAGCCCCTCGTACTCCTCCTGCCAGCGGCCCGTGACGCCGTGCGCGGCGGTCATCACCACGTTGCGGACGGTCTCGTGCGGGGGGATGCGGTCGGCGAGCGCGGCGCTCGACAGTCCGACCCTCACGCGCAGCTCGCGCGTGTCGGTGTCGCCCAGGGTCTCGCCGAGCACGGTCACGGTGCCCTCGGTGGGGTGCAGGCGCGCGGATGCCATCGACATGAGCGTGGTCTTGCCCGCGCCGTTGGGGCCCAGGATGACCCATCGGTCCTGGTCCGAGACGGTCCAATCGATCTCCCTCAGGATCTCGTTGTCGCCTCGACGCACCCTCACGCCCTCGAACCTGAGCACCTCAGTCATGGGACGTGAGCCTATCCAAGAATCGACCGGTAGACGGCCAGGGTGCGCTCCCCGATCGCCTCCCACGAGAAGCTCTCGGCGGCCCGCTCACGACCCGCCTCTCCCATGCGGCGCGCGCGCTCGGGGTCGGACACCATGTCCGTGAGCGCCGCGGCGAGGTCACGCGCGAAGCCCTCGGGGTCGAGCGGCGTGCCGGTGCCGTCGTCGACCTGCGCGATCGGCACCAGGGTGCCCGTCACGCCGTCCACGACCACCTCGGGAATGCCGCCCGTCGCGGTCGCGACCACCGGCAAGCCCACGGCCATGGCCTCGAGGTTGACGATTCCCAGCGGCTCGTAGACCGAGGGGCACACGAACGCGGTGCACGCGTCGAGCACCGCCACGAGCTCCTTGCGCGGGAGCATCTTCTCGATCCAGATCACGCCATCGCGCTGCGCCTGGAGCTTCTCGACCGCGCCCGAGACCTCGGCCGCGATCTCCTTGGTGTCCGGGGCGCCCGCGCACAGCACCACCTGGATGTCGGCCGGGAGCTGCTCGACGGCCTTGAGGAAGTAGGGCAGACCCTTCTGGCGCGTGATGCGGCCCACGAACACGATCGCGGGGCGCGAGGGGTCGATCCCGTGGTCGGCGACCACGGCCGCGGCCGCCGCGCGCTCCTCATCGGTCGAGGGCGCGGCCCACGCGTCCACGTCGATCCCGTTGTGGACCACCTGGACCTTGGCGGGGTCGATGCTCGGGTAGCAGCGCAGCACGTCCTTGCGCATACCCTCGCTCACCGCGATCACGGTGTCGGCGGCCTCGTAGGCGGTCTTCTCGATCCAGCTCGACACGCGGTAGCCGCCGCCCAGCTGCTCGGCCTTCCATGGGCGAAGGGGCTCGAGCGAGTGCGCCGACAGCACGTGCGGGATGCCGTGCAGCCGTGCGGCGAGGTGTCCGGCCATGTTGGCGTACCAGGTGTGCGAGTGCACCAGGTCCGCACCCGCGCAGTCCTTGGCCATGGGCAGGTTGTGCGCGAGCACGTCGAGCGACGCGTCCCCGACGCCGCCGCCAAGCGCGTCGTATCCGGTCACGCCCGGCTCCTCGCGCGGGCCGTCGAACGCCCGCACGCGCACGTCAAGATGCTCACGCAGCACCGCAGCAAGCTCGGTCACATGGACGCCCGCTCCTCCGTAGATGTGGGGCGGGTACTCACGGCTGAGGATGTCGACGCGCATGACTCCCACGCTAGCGGTTCCCTCCGGCGTGGACCGGCGCTGGCGTCCGCTTTCCCCCTATGCTGGCCATATGTCAGCGCCGAAAGTTCTCGCCATTGTCCTTGCAGGAGGTGAGGGCAAGCGACTGATGCCCCTCACCGCTTCTCGCGCGAAGCCCGCGGTCCCCTTTGGGGGCACCTACCGGCTGGTCGACTTCGCCCTGAGCAACCTGGTGAACTCGCGGTATCTCCATATCGTGGTGCTGACGCAGTACAAGTCGCACTCGCTGGACCGCCACATCGCCCGCACGTGGCGCATGTCGCCGCTGCTGGGCAACTACGTGGCTCCGGTCCCCGCTCAGCAGCGCCGCGGCCCGCACTGGTACCTCGGCAGCGCTGACGCGATCTATCAGACCGTCAACATCATCGAGGACGAGCAGCCCGACATCGTGGTGATCGTGGGCGCCGACCACGTCTATCGCATGGACTTCTCGCAGATGGTCGACGCGCATATCGCGTCGGGTGCCGAATTCACGGTGGCCGGCATTCGCCAGCCGATCGAGATGGCGGACCAGTTTGGCGTCATCGACGTCGACCCGGCCACGCCCGACCGCATCCGCGCATTCCTCGAGAAGCCCAAGGACCCCGAAGGCCTGCCCGACAGCCCGCACGAGATCCTCGCGTCGATGGGCAACTACGTCGCCAACGCCGACGCCCTGCTCGCCGCACTCACGGCCGATGCCGACAACCCGGCCTCGAAGCACGACATGGGCGGGGACATCGTCCCGTGGTTCGTGGACCGCGGCACGTGCGGCTTCTACGACTTCATCCGCAACGACGTCCCCGGCTCGACCGACCGCGACCGCGACTACTGGCGCGACGTGGGAACGCTCGACATGTACTACGACGCCCACATGGACCTCATCGCGGTGCAGCCGGTCTTCAACGTCTACAACGAGGACTGGCCCGTCCACCAGGGACTCATCACGCACCCGCCGGCGAAGTTCATCCACTCGGAGGAGGGCCGCCTGGGCCACGCCGCCGACTCGATCGTGTCTCCCGGCGTGATCGTGTCGGGCGCGACCGTCACGGGTTCCGTGCTCTCCCCCGGCGTGCGGCTGCACTCGTGGTCGACCGTGTCGGACTCGGTGCTGCTCGACAACGTGCAGATTCACCGCCACGCCCAGGTTCACCGCGCGATCCTCGACAAGAACGTCGACGTTCGGGAGGGCGCGCGCGTGGGCATCGACCGCGAGGCGGATCTGGCTCGCGGCTACACCGTCACGGAGAGCGGCATCACGGTGGTCGCGAAGGGCACGGTCGTCACGGCATGAGGTTGTGCGTCCTCGACGTCGATTCCACCCTGATCACCGCCGAGGTCATCGAGCTCATCGCCGCTCGGGCCGGCACGCGTGAGATGGTCGCCGACATCACCGAACGCGCGATGCGCGGCGAACTCGACTTCTCGGAATCCCTGCGCGAGCGCGTGGCCACACTGGCCGGGGTGCCCGACACGGTGTTCGGCGAGGTCCTCGCGGAGGTGTCTTTCACCCCCGGCGCGCCCGAACTCATCGCGGCGCTTCAGTCGCGTGGCTGGGAGGTCGCGCTCGTCTCGGGCGGCTTCGTCGAGGTGGTGGCTCCCTTGGCTGCCAGACTCGGCATCACCCGCTTCCGCGCCAACCGCCTCGAGGTCGAGAACGGCGTCCTCACCGGTCGCACCACGGGGCTGGTGGTCGACCGCGCGGTCAAGGCCGCGACGCTGCGCGAGTTCGCCGCCGAGGTGGGCTGCGCGATGGGAGACACGGTCGCGATCGGTGACGGCGCGAACGACCTCGACATGATGGCGGCCGCAGGACTCGGCATCGCGTGGCACGCCAAGCCCGTGGTGCAGGAGAAGGCGGACTACGCGCTCAACGGCCCTCGGCTCGACGCGGCACTCGACATCATTCTCGACCGCGCGTCATAGGCGACGGGTCGAGACGACCCATCGCGGCGGCGGGTCGAGGGTCTCTAGCCCTAGCCCACCCGCTCCCGCGCAGCGATCCCCATGATCGCGAAGGCCTGCGCCTCGACGCTCACGCCCGGACGATCGAAGCCGGGCGCCCCGCACACCTCGCGCACAAGCCCGTGTTCGTCGACGCGCGCGAGTGACGCATCGGCCCACCGTGCAGCAACCTCGGCGTACTCTCCCGGCAGCCAGCCGTCGGCGACACCGGTGAATGCCGCATACGCGAACATCAGTCCCGCGGCGCCGTCCACAAACGACTCCGCGTCGTCGAGCACGTCGTGGAACCGCCCGTCGGCGCGTTCGTGGCGCGCGACCGCGTCCAGCAACGCGCGCGTCTCCGACTCCCACCGCACCCGCACGGACTCGGCCTCGACGCCCAGGTGCAGCGCGCGCGAGAGACCGGCCGCGATCCATCCGTTGCCGCTCGCCCACGGCTCGGCGCGCGTCAGCGTGCCGGTCGCCATGTCGTAGCGGTGCGCGTAGAGCCCCGTCGAGGGATTCCACAGCTGCTCGCGGTGCATGCGGTACTGCATGTCGGCGGGCGCCAGGTCCCCCGACGCCACGAGTGCGGGCACCACCATGTAGACCGAGTCGGCCCACACCTCCGACGAGCCCTTCAGGTGGTGCAGCACGCCCCAGTCGTCGCGCGGCGCATGCCGCAGCAGCCACCAACGCTCGCGCTGGGCCGCCTCCGCGGCACCCGAGTCGGCCTCACCCAAGAGCAGCGCCGCCTCGAGCAATGCGCCGGAGTTGACGGCCCCGGCATCGTCCATGCCGCCCAACTGGCCGTCGGAGTCGGCGCGCACCACCGCATCGCGCGCGAGGGCGCGCGCGAGGTCAAGGTCACCCGAGTCGATCGCGGCGTGCGACGCGACGCCCTGCTCCCAGGCGAAACGCTGCATCGAGAGCAGCGCACGCCAGAGCGAGGACGTGGCGGTCACTCCTCGACGTCGCGGCCGGACAGGACGTGCAGCAGGCGGCCGCAGCGCGAGTCCACCTGGGCCCATGGCACGTCGATCTCGAGCACGGCGGCAGTCCCGGTCGGCAGTCCGTGAGCGACGCGCTGCAGCGCGGTCTTGTCCGAGCCGGAGCCCGCGAGATACGCGGCCACGGCGGAGGAGGTGGGCTCGTGACCCACGACCACCACGGTGTCGGCGTCGCCCGCCTCGCGCAGGACGTCGAGCACGCCCGCCACGTTGGTCTCGTAGAGGTCCTCGAGGAAGCGCTCCTCGGCCGGCGCGAACGCCGGCGCCATGAGCTTCCACGTCTGCTGCGTGCGCACGGCCGAGGACACGAGCGCCAGGTCGGGGCGGATCCCGGCGCGCGCGATCACCTCGCCAAGCTTGGTGGAGGCCTTACGGCCGATCAGCGCGAGCGCGCGATCCATGTCCTGAAGACCGGGCGCGGGGGCCTCGGCCTTGCCGTGACGAGCGAGAATGAGCGTAGGCACGTCAGCTACTGTCCCATGGCGTGGACGCCGCCGTCCACGTGGATCATCTCGCCGGTGGTGGCGGGGAACCAGTCGGACAGCAGGGCGGTCACGGCGCGAGCGGTGGGCTCGGTCGCGGAGGAATCCCAGCCGAGCGGCGCGCGCTCCGACCAGCGGCCCTCCATCTGGTCGAATCCGGGGATGTGCTTGGCCGCGGTGGTCTTGATGGGGCCCGCAGACACGACGTTGCAGCGGATCCCGAGCGGACCCAGGTCGCGCGCCACGTAACGGTTGACGGCCTCGAATGCGGCCTTCGCCACTCCCATCCAGTCGTACACCGGCCACGCAAAGCGACCGTCGAACGTGAGGCCGACGATCGAGCCGCCGCCGGTGAGCAGCGGCTGGGTGGCCTGCGCGAGCGCCTTGAGCGAGTACGCGGAGATGTGCACGGCCGTGGACACGTCCTCCCACTCGCCCGACATGAAGTTGCCGCCCATGACGGACTGCGGGGCGAAGCCGATCGAGTGGACCACGCCGTCGAGGTGCGGAACGTGCTCGCGCACGCGGTCGGCGAGCGCCTCGAGGTGGGCGGGATCGGTGACGTCGAGCTCGACCACGGGCGCCTCGACGGGCAGGCGGCGGCCCATGGCCTGCGTGATCTTGAACGTGCGACCCACGCCGGTGAGCACCACGGTGGCGCCCTGCTCCTGGCACAGTCGCGCCACGTCGAATGCGATCGAGCCCTCGGTGAGCACTCCGGTCACGAGGATGCTCTTGCCTTCAAGGATGCCCATGGTTCCTCCTGGGGATTGGGACGATGCTGGGGCTGGCTTAGTGGCCCATGCCGAGTCCGCCGTCGACGGGCAGCACGGCGCCGGACACGTAGCCGGCCGCGTCGGACGCGAGGTAGACGGCGGCGGCGGCGACCTCGGCGGTAGAACCGAAGCGCTTGGCAGGAATGGTCGACTCGTACTGCTTGACGGTGTCCTCGGGCAGCTCCGCCGTCATGTCGGTGGTGATGAAGCCGGGTGCGATGACATTCGCGGTGATGCCGCGGGCGCCCACCTCGCGCGTGATCGAGCGCGCCATGCCGACCAGGGCGGACTTGGAGGCCGAGTAGTTGACCTGGCCTGGGTTACCCATGAGGCCCACGACGGAGCCGATCAGGATGATCCGCCCGTAGCGCTCGCGCATCATCGAGTTCACGGCGCGACGCACGCAGCGGAACGTGCCGGTGAGGTTGACGTCGAGCACCTGCGAGAAGTCGTCGTCGGACATGCGCATGAGCAGCCCGTCGCGCGTGATGCCGGCGTTGGCCACCAGGACGCGGACGCGCCCGTGCTGGGCCTCGAGTTCGTCGAAGGCCGCGTTGACGGCATCGGTGTCCGTGACGTCGGCGATCGCTCCGGTCACTCCGTCGGGGAGGTCTCCCCCGCGGTAGATGGTCGACACGGTGTCGCCATTGGCGACGAACGCCTCGGCGAGGGAGCGGCCGATGCCGCGCGCGGCTCCGGTGACAAGGACGTGGCGGGTCATGGGGGCCACGGTAGCGGAGCGCCGGGGCCGCGCGCGAAAAGCGCGCCCACTAGCATCGTGCGGGTGACCACCGCCTCCCGCGCCGCGCGCATCGTCCGCGTGATCGGGGCCGTCCTGCTCATCGCCGCGATCTCGGCGGTCGCCGTGCGGGCGGGGTTCTGGCAGTGGGGCCGGCACGAGGCGCGCGCCGAGGCGATCGCGCTCTACGAGGCCAATGCGCAGGCCGATCCTGTCCCGCTGGCCGCCGCAGTGCCTCCCGGCGCGGCCGTGGGCGACGCCGAGTGGACCACGGTCTCCGTGTCGGGCATGTTCGACTCCGACTCGCTGACGCTGCTGCGCAATCGGCCCATCGACCGCGAACGCGTGTATCAGGTGCTGGTGTGGTTCGACACCGAGGACGGCCGGTCGCTGCTCCTCAACGCCGGCTACGTGCCGGTGCCGGGGCCCGACGAGGATCTCGCGCTCGCGGACTTGCCCACCGGTGAGGTCGAGGTCACGGCCGTGCTGCGCGTCGCGGAGCCCGACGACGGCCGCCGCGACGACGGCGCCACGCGCGTCACGCCGCTCCAGATGCCCCCGCCCTCGCTCGAGCCCATCGACGGCTACGCGATGGTGCGCGAGGCGTGCTTCGACGGCACGTGTGTCGACTCGTTCGGCGGGCAGGTGCCGTTGCCCACGCTCAGCCTGGGGCCGCACCTCGCGTATGCATGGCAGTGGTTCGCCCTCGCGCTGTTCGCGCCCGCGGCGGGCATCGTGATCGCCCGGCGCGGTTCCCGCGGCGACACAGACGATGCCCCGCGCACCGCCGCGCGCGCGTCCCGCCGGTCCGGCCCCACCGACGAGGAGATCGAGGACGCGCTGTAGCGTCCCCGCGTCCCCGCGTCGCCCAGTGGCCGACCCGCTACGCCAGGGAGATGAGCTCCTTGTAGGATTCGTTCCACAGGTCCTCGACGGCGTCGGGCAGCAGCAACACGCGCTCGGGCTCGAGCGCCTCGACGGCGCCCTCGTCGTGCGTGACGAGCACCACGGCGCCCTCGTAGGTGCGCAGCGCACGCAGGATCTCCGCACGCGAGGCCGGGTCCAGGTTGTTCGTCGGCTCGTCGAGGAGCAGCACGTTCGCCTGCGACACCACCAGGGTCGCGAGCGCGAGCCTGGTCTTCTCGCCGCCCGAGAGCACCTTGGCCGGCTTGTAGGCATCGTCCCCGATGAACAGGAACGAGCCGAGCACGTTGCGCACCGCGGTGTCGTCGAGGTCGGGGGCCGCGTGGCGCAGGTTCTCGAGCACCGTCGCGTCCATGTCGAGAGTGTCGTGCTCCTGCGCGTAGTAGCCCAGCTTGAGGCCGTGCCCCGGCTGCACCTCGCCGGTGTCGGGGTCTTCAACGCCTCCCAGCAGGCGCAGCAGCGTGGTCTTGCCGGCACCGTTGAGTCCCAGCACCACGACGCGCGAGCCGCGGTCGATCGCCAGCTCGACATCGGTGAACACCTCGAGAGAGCCGTACGACTTCGACAGCTCGGCGGCGCGCAGCGGCGTCTTGCCGCACGCCGCCGGCGTCGGGAAGCGCAGCGACGCGACGCGGTCCTGCACGCGCTCGCTCTCGACACCCGCCAGCATGCGTTCGGCGCGCTTGGCCATGTTCTGCGCCGCGACGGCCTTGGTGGCGGTCGCCTTCATCTTCGCGGCCTGCGCCATCAGCGCGGCGGCCTTCTTTTCGGCGTTGTCGCGCTCGCGTCGCCTGCGCTTCTCGTCCGTCTCCCGCTGGCGCAGGTACAGGTCCCAGCCCAGCGCGTACTGGTCGAGCTCGCCGCGGTTCGCGTCGAGGTGGAACACGCGCGTCACCGACGCCCTGAGCAGCTCGACGTCATGGGAGATCACCACGAGTCCACCGGGGAAGGACGCGAGGAAGCCGCGTAGCCACACGATCGAGTCCGCGTCAA
Source organism: Demequina sediminis (assembly GCF_039545075.1). Taxonomy (NCBI): domain Bacteria; kingdom Bacillati; phylum Actinomycetota; class Actinomycetes; order Micrococcales; family Demequinaceae; genus Demequina; species Demequina sediminis. Next base: position 108,863 of record NZ_BAABRR010000008.1, read on the forward strand.
GGTGGTTGGTGGGCTCGTCCAGCAGCAGGGTCTCGGCGTCGGAGAACAGGATGCGCGCGAGTTCGACACGGCGGCGCTGACCGCCGGACAGGGTTCCGAGCGGCTGACCCAGGATGCGCTCGTCGAGCCCCAGGTTCGCGGCGATCCGCTGCGCCTCGGACTCGGCCGCATAGCCGCCTGCCGCGCGGAAGCGCTCCTCGATGCGCGGATACGCGTCCATGGCCTTCTCCATGACCTTCGGGTCGGGGCTCGCCATGCCCTCCTCCGCCTCGCGCATCTTGGAGGCGAGCGCGGCCAGGTCCCGCACGGCCAGAATGCGATCGAGCGCGAGCTGCGTGGGCTCGCCCTCGCGCGGGTCCTGAGGCAGGTAGCCGATGCTGCCCTTGTGGGACACCGAGCCTCCCGTGGGCTGCGCCTCGCCCGCGAGGATGCGCGTCATGGTGGTCTTGCCGGCGCCGTTGCGCCCGACCAGTCCCACCCGGTCGCCGGGTCCGATTTGGAAGGTCGAGGGGTGCAGCAGCACACGGGCGCCGATGCGGACCTCCAGATCCTTGGCGATGATCACACGTTCTCCCTGCGGCTGATGACTGGTGATGGTGGGGTTCCCACAACGTTTGCGCACCCCCGGCGAAACCCCGGTGCGTGGACCGGGCGCGCGGCTAGGGTTGCCGCGTCCATTATCCCAGGGGGTTCCCATGGCTCAGCACCGCGGCCTCGCCGGCCAGTCCATCGCACTCATCGCCGTCTTCGCGGGCCTCATCGCCGCATCGACGCTCGTGCCCGAGATCACGCTCGTGGGCGGCGTCCCGCTCACGCTGCAGACGTTCGCAATCGTGCTCTCCGGCCTGGTCCTGGGTGCATGGCGCGCGCTGGCCGCGGTGACGCTCTACCTGATCCTTGGCTTCGCCGGGCTGCCCATCTTCGCGAACGGAGCCGCCGGTCTCGCGGTCCTCACCGGCCCCACGGGCGGCTACCTGATCGGCTTCATGCTCGCCGCCGTGGTCCTGGGCGCGAGCGCCTCGGCGCTGGCGCGTGCCGGGATCCTCGCACGCCGCGGAGTCGCCGCTGCCGCGCTCATCGGGGTGGGATTGCTGTCCCTTCCCGCCGTCTACATGGTCGGCGTGCCGTGGCTGGCCTGGCGCACCGGCATGACGATCATGCCCGTGGGCTGCAGCGGCCTCACCGACCCCGACTGCGTGTCCGCGGTGACCGTGGGCGTCATCCCCTTCCTGGTGGGCGACCTCATCAAGGTGGTGCTCGCCGGACTGGTCGCCGCGACCATCCACCGTGCCTACCCCGGCCTGCTGGGATCGGCCCGCGCCGTCGTCGCGGCCTCCTGCGACGGTGCGGAGGACAAGGCGGCGGCCGCCACCGCTTAACCTTGACGCATGATCGAGTTCAAGGAGGCGGCGGTCGTCGCGCCCGATTCGGGTGTGCCGATCCTCGAGCCCACCACGCTCACCCTCACCGAGGACCGCATCAGCATCATCGGCGCGAACGGTTCGGGCAAGTCCACGCTGGCGCGTCTCATCAACGGCCTCGTGCTGCCGGTGACCGGCTCCGTCGAGGTGGACGGCCTCGACACGCAGAAGAACGGGGCGCAGGTGCGCCGTAAGGTGGGCTACCTCTTCACGGACCCCTCCGCGCAGCTCATCATGCCCACGGGCGTCGAGGACGTGGCGCTCTCGCTGCGGCGCGTGATCAAGAACCGCAAGGAGCGCGAGGAGGCCGCGATGGCCGCGCTCAAGGAGATCGGCCTCGCCGCGAAGGCCGACGTCTCGGTCAACGCGCTCTCGGGAGGCCAGCGCCAGCTGCTCGCGCTCGCGGGCGTGCTTGCGTGCACCCCCGAGATCGTTGTCGCCGACGAGCCGACCACACTGCTCGACCTGCGCTGGCGCGCCCACGTGGGCGCGCTGTTGCGCTCGCTGCCGCTCCAGGTCATCGAGGTCACGCACGACCTCGACTCGGCGGCGCGTGCCGAGCGCACGCTCGTGGTCGACCTGGGCCGCGTGGTCTTCGACGGCGATCCCAAGGAGGCCGTGGGGATCTACCGCGACCTCATGTTCGGCCGCGCGACGCAGGGCGCCACCGCGTGATCTCGCTGCTCGGGCTGTACCGGCCGCGGCGCACGCCGCTGCACCGGGCACCCGTGTGGTTCAAGATGCTCCTGCTGCTGGGCATCTCGATCACGACCATCGCCGTGTCGGATCCCGTCACGACCATCGGCATCACGGCCGCGTGCCTCCTCCTGCTCGCCTCGACCCTCCCTCCCCTCAAGGCGACGCTCAAGGGCATGGCGTTCATCATCGTGATCGCGGCGCTCACCACGCTCTTCCAGTTGTGGCGCGGGGAGTACGTGCGCGCTCTCGACCTCGCGGGCGACCTCATTTCGATCGCGGCGCTCGCCCTCGCGATCACGAGCTCGACCTCCATGGGCGCGATGCTCGACTTCATCACCACCCTCGCGACGCCGCTCAAGTGGATCCTGCCGCCCGAGACCATTGGCGTGATGGTCTCGCTCACGCTGCGCTCGATCCCCGAGGCCGCCCGCATCCTCACCGAGGCCAGGGTGGCCGCCCGTGCCCGCGGCCTTGATCGCGACGTCCGCGCGATCCTGTTCCCCTCCGCGTCACGCACCGTGGGCTTCGCGCTCCAGTTGGGGCAGGCGCTTCACGCCCGCGGCATCGCGGAACACGGCCGCGCGGCAAAGGCCACCCCTCGCCCGGCCCCGCAAGGGGACGATGCCGTGGCCCCGGTTCTTCCGTCGCCTCCCGTGCGCGAGGCCGTCCCTGGGGACCCCGAGAACTCCACGAGTTAGGGCGCGAGTTCAGGGCCGTCCCAAGGATTGATCCACGGGACGCCGGTGCGGGCGAAGTCCTGAGCGTTTCCGGTCACGACCGTCGCCCCGTGCACGTGTGCGACCGCGGCGATCATGCAGTCGGCCATGCCGGGCGCCTGGGGATGGGCGAGGAGTCGGCCCGCCACGATCGCCGCCTCGGCCGTGAGGTCGAGGACCCGTCCACCGAAGGTGTGGACGAGCGCCTCGAGCCACGCGTCGAGCGTCCGCGCCTGTGCCTCGTCCCCACGCAGCCGCAGCCTGTCGATCCCGTACCGGATCTCCATCAGCACCGGTGCAGGCACGTAGGTCGCGTCGGCCTCGACGCCGCCCGCCCATCGCTCCACCGCCGAATCCCGCTTGCGCAGCGCGGAAAGCACGTTGGTATCGAGCGCGAAGATCACAGGTCGACCTCGCGCATGGTTCCAGCGACGTGATCGAAATCGACGTCGACTCCGCCGGAGTCCGGCAACACCCTCATGACCTCGAGGAGCGTCGCGCGCTCGACCGCGGATTCGATGGCACTCAGCCGGTAGACGACCCGCCCATGTTTGGTGATGAGGACCTCGTTGCCCTCATCAACTGCCTGCGTCACCACGCTCGTGCGCTGATTCAGATCCCGTGCAGTGAACATCTTGACCGCCATGCGCGCGCTCCTTCACCGTTGTCGCTACATCGCTACTTTACGACCGACGCCCAGTCGGCACCAGAGCGTGGCGGACACCTTCGCACCGCCACGGGCTGGGCGCGCGCTAGCCTGGAGCCACCACGGGAGGTAACTCATGTCCTTCGATGACGGCGCACGGCTCGACCCCGGGCGCGTGCGGGCAGGCGGGCGCGGCCGACGCGCGGGAGGCATCGCCGTCGGCGGCGGACTCGGCGGACTCGCGCTGGTCCTGCTGGTGATGTTCCTGGGCGGTAACCCCGGTGACCTGGACGCACTCATGGGCGGCGTGGGCGAGGCACCCGTCGACGAGACCGCCCAGGGCGACCTCGCAACGCGTTGCCAGACGGGCGCGGACGCCAACGAGTACACCGACTGCCGCATGGTGGGCGCCGTCAACTCCCTCGACGCGTACTGGGTCGACGCCCTGCCCGCCGCGGGCTTCGAGCTCGAGTTCCCCGGCGTGACCCTCTTCGAGGCAAGCGCGCAGTCGGGCTGTGGCACGGCATCGTCCTCGACGGGGCCCTTCTACTGCCCTCCCGACCAGACCATCTACCTCGACGTCGCGTTCTTCGACGTGCTCGAGAGCCAGTTCGGGGCGTCGGGCGGACCGCTCGCGCAGATGTACGTCATGGCGCACGAATACGGCCACCACCTGCAGAACCAGATGGGGGTGTTTGAGATCGCGGACCGCTCGGGCGCGGGGGCGGACTCGGACTCCGTCAAGGTCGAGCTCATGGCGGACTGCCTCGCCGGCGTGTGGGCGAGCCACGCGGCGACCGTACCCGACGCGTCGGGCACGCCGTTCCTCGAGCCGCTCACGGCCGCGGATGTCGCGGACGCCGTCTCCGCCGCGGAGGCCGTGGGTGACGACCGCATTCAGGAGGCGGTCCAGGGGGAGGCCAACCCGCACACCTTCACGCACGGCACGGCCGAGCAGCGGCGTGACTCGTTCATGACCGGCTACGACACGGGCGACATCGCCCAGTGCGACGCGTTCGGGGTACTCGCGGGATAGGTGAGCCGCGGGGCGACGTCCTCAGTGCTCGTCGAGCATCTGCGCGAGCCGTGTCGTCGTGCGCCAGTTGCGGATGGTCATCACGCGATAGAACGGCGTCGCCATCACGGTCGACATGCGGCTCTTGGTGCGCTGCGCGCTGAGGCGGCGGAAGTAGACGGCCCTCTCCCCCGCCCACGCGGAGTCGACGCCCTCGCGGATGCCGAACGCCGCGCGCGCCTCCTCGCTGGAGACGCCCGGGCGGAGGAAGGCGACGTCGTAGTGGTAGAGGTCGGGCTCGCCGCCAAAGCCTGCGGGCGCGGTCGCGACCACGGCGCGCAGGGAGTCGGCGGCGGCCGCGACCACCACGGTGTCGACCGAGAAGTCCTCGGCCAGTACCGCCTCGACGGCCTCGGCCGCGGCGATCTCATCGAGTCCTGGCGCGCCAAAGAAGACGTTTCCGGACTGGATGTAGGTGCGTACGCCGTCGAGCCTACGTGCCGCGAGGGACTCCCTCAGCTGCGCCATGGGCACGATGTTGTGGCCGCCCACGTTGATGCCGCGGATGAGCGCGACGTGAGTGGCCGGGGTCACGGCTCAGACGTTGAAGCCGAGTGCCCGCAACTGCTCGCGGCCGTCGTCGGTGATCTTGTCGGGGCCCCACGGCGGCATCCACACCCAGTTGATGCGGAAGCCGTCGACGAGCCCGTCGAGCGCCTGCGAGGTCTGGTCCTCGATGACGTCCGTCAGCGGGCAGGCCGCGGACGTGAGCGTCATGTCGATGACTGCGTGGCGGTTCTCGTCGAGCATCACGCCATACACGAGTCCCAGGTCGACCACGTTGATGCCCAGCTCGGGGTCGATGACGTCGCGCAGCGCCTCCTCGACATCCGCGGCGTTGGCCGGCGCGGTGGCGTTCTCTGTCATGCCTGTCCTCCTTCGGAAACTTCGGGGGCGGCGCCAGCGGACGATGCCGCTCGCGCCTGGGCCAGTGCGTCCCGCAGGGCCATCCAGCCCAGCAGCGCGCACTTAATGCGTGCAGGATACTTGCCGACTCCGACAAACGCGGTGGCGTCTCCCAAGAGGTCCTCACGCTCCTCGTCGAGGTGTTCGCCCTTGGACTGCATGAGGGCGCGGAATGCCTCGATGGTCTCGTCGGCGGTCGCGAGCGACTCCCCCTGCAGGAGCTCCGCGAGTACGGAGACCGAGGCCTGCGAGATCGAGCAGCCGTGGCCCTCCCATGCGATGGCGGACACCGTGTCGCCGTCGACGCCCACGCGCAGCGTGACCTCGTCACCGCACGTGGTGTTGAGCTGGTGCGACTCGCCGGTGCCGGCGGCGTCGATCGTGATGAGGCCACGACCGTGCGCCTCGCGCGCGTGGTCCATGATGACCTGCTGATACATCTGTTCGAGGGTGCTCATGCGCTCACTCCGAAGAAGCTGCGGACGGCGGCCAACGCGTCGACGAACGCGTGGATGTCGTCCTCGGTGGTGTAGACGTGCGCCGAGGCGCGCGTGGATCCGGTGAGTCCCAGGCGGCGATGCAAAGGCTGGGCGCAGTGGTGTCCCACGCGCACCGTGACGCCGCGATCGTCGAGCACCTGACCCACGTCGTGGGCGTGGACGCCGTCGACCGCGACAGCCGCGAGGCCCAGGACCTCGGCACCCGAGTCCGCCGCGGGGCCCAGCAGCCGCACGCCGGGGATCTCGGTCACCGCGGCCCGCAGGATGCCCGCCAGGTGCGCCTCATGCGCCGCCACGCGGTCCATTCCCAGGTCCGCGAGGTAGCGTGCGGCGGCCGCCATGCCCACGGCCTGAGCGACGGGCTGAGTGCCGGGCTCGAAGCGCTGCGGGGCGTCGAGCCACGTGGTCTCCTCCATGGTGACCACGCGGATCGCGCTACCGCCGAAGATCGACGGGGGCAGCGCATCCAGCAGTGCCTTGCGACCCCACAGCGCGCCCACTCCCGTGGGACCCAGCATCTTGTGGCCGGAGAACACCGCGAAGTCGACGCCCAGCCCGGTCACGTCGACCGGCAGGTGCGGGACGCTCTGGCACGCGTCGAGCACGGTGAGCGCGCCCACCTCGCGGGCCCGCGCCACGATCGCCGCGACGTCGGTCACGGCGCCCGTCACGTTGCTCGCGTGCGTGAAGGCGACGATCCTCGCCCGCTCGCCCACGACATCGGCGAGCGTGTCCATCCTCAGCACCCCGGAGTCGTCCACCGGAAGCCACCTGAGCGTGGCTCCCGTGCGGGCCGCGAGCTGCTGCCACGGGATGAGGTTCGCGTGGTGCTCGGCCTCGGTGATGACGATCTCATCGCCGGGGCCGATCCTGAACGGCGCCGCGGCGGTGCCGCCCGCGCCGACGGATGCGAGTCCGATCCCGTTCGCGATGAGGTTGATGCCGCCCGTGGCGCCCGAGGTCCACACGATCTCCTCCGCGGGCGCACCCACGAACCGCGCCACGTCGCCGCGCGCGGACTCGAAGGCCTCGGTCGCCTCCTCCGCGAGCAGGTGGGCGCCGCGTGCGACGGCGCCGTTGTGCTCGCGATAGAAGGCGGACTCGGCCTCGAGCACGGCGAGCGGCTTCTGCGAGGTCGCCGCCGAGTCGAGGTACACGAGCGACTTCCCGTTCCTCACCGTGCGGGCGAGGAGCGGGAAGTCACCGCGGAGGTCGGGAAGCATGGATTACGCGTCCGCCAGGTAGCGGTCGTAGCCCTCGGCCTCGAGGCGGTCGGCGAGCTCGGGGCCGCCCTCCTCCGCGACGCGGCCGTTCACGAACACGTGGACGTAGTCGGGCTTGATGTAGCCCAGGATGCGCGTGTAGTGGGTGATGAGCATGACGCCCAGTCCCGTGGTCTCCTTGGCGCGGTTGACGCCCTCGGAGACGATGCGCAGCGCGTCGACGTCGAGGCCCGAGTCGGTCTCGTCGAGGATGGCGATCTTGGGCTGGAGGAGCTCCATCTGCAGGATCTCGTGGCGCTTCTTCTCGCCGCCGGAGAAGCCCTCGTTGACGCCGCGCTCGCCGAATGCGGGGTCCATGCGGAGGTTCTCCATGGCGCCGCGGACGTCCTTGACCCACGTGCGCAGCTTGGGGGCCTCGCCGTCGATCGCGGTCTTTGCGGTGCGCAGGAAGTTGGACACCGAGACGCCGGGCACCTCGACGGGGTACTGCATCGCGAGGAACAGGCCCGCCTTGGCGCGCTCGTCGACGCTCATCTCGAGGACGTCCTCGCCGTCCAGCGTGACGGAGCCCTCGGTGATCGTGTACTTGGGGTGACCGGCGATCGAGTACGCGAGGGTCGACTTGCCCGAGCCGTTGGGGCCCATGATGGCGTGGGTCTCACCCGAACGGATGGTCAGGTCGACACCCTTGAGGATCTCCTTGACGCCCTCGGGGGTCTCGACAGTGACGTGGAGATTGCGGATCTCCAGGGTGTGCTGGGGCGCGGTGGTCATGCGTTCTCCTTGGTAAGAATGGGGGCGTCGACATCCACGAGCACACGCTCGCCGTCGACTCGGGTGGGGTAGGCCTTGACCGGCGACATGGCCGGCAGCTCGGTGGCGGCGCCGGTGCGCACATCGAAGCGGGCGCCGTGCGCCCAGCACTCGATCTCGCAGCCCTCGACCTCGCCCTCCGAGAGCGAGACCTCGCCGTGGGTGCAGATGTCGCCGATCGCGTACACCTCGCCGTCGTCGGTGCGCACCACCGCGACGGGGATCTCCTCGCCCGACGCGACCGTGAGCAATGCCTGGCGGGCGGTGCCCGGCGCGAGGTCGGCGAGGTCGCACGCGAACTGCTCACTCATGCTCGATCACCTCTTCGACGTGGGCGAGCTCGCTGTCGATCTGGTTCAGCAGGCTCGACTCGACGGCGGGCACGCCGATCTCCCTGATGAGGTCGGCAAAGAAGCCGCGCACCACGAGCTTGCGGGCCTGGTCCTCGGAGATTCCGCGCGAGCGCAGGTAGAACATCTGCTCCTCGTCGAAGCGCCCGGTCGCCGAGGCGTGACCCGCGCCGGCGATCTCGCCGGTCTCGATCTCAAGGTTCGGAACCGAGTCGGCGCGGGCGCCGTCCGTGAGCACCAGGTTGCGGTTGAGCTCGTACGTGTCCGTGCCCTCGGCGGCCGCGCGGATGAGCACGTCACCGATCCACACGGAGCGTGCGGTCGCGCCGGCGAGCGCGCCCTTGTACGTCACGCGCGACGTGCAGTGCGGCACCGCGTGGTCCACGAACAGCTGGTGCTCCTGGTGCTGGCCGGAATCCGCGAAGTACAGCCCGAACAGGTCGACCGAGGCGCCCTCCCCCGCGAAGGCCGCGGAGGTGTTGAGGCGCACGACCTTGCCGCCGAGCGTCGCGACGGTGCCGCGCAGGCGCGCGTCGCGTCCCAGGCGGGCGAGCACCTCGCCAGCGTGGATGGCATCGGCATCCCACTGCTGAATGAGCACCAGGTTGAGGCTCGCGTTGTCCGCCAGGTCGACGGAGACCAGCTCCGAGTAGCGGGCGGTGCCGGTGCGGGTGATGACCACGGTCGCCTCGGCGGAGGTGCCGACCTCGATGAGCAGGTGGCCGCGAACGTCGCCGCCGGTGCCCTCGAGGTCGATCGTGATGGGCTCGTCGACGACGGTGTTCGCCGCAAAGGTCAGCGCCATGGCGCCGCCCGCGTGCTTGACCGCGACGGCCGAGGCACGGTCGCCGGGCGCGCGCACGGTCCTGGTGCGGGCATCGTCCTCACTCACCTGGGTGAGGGAGACTCCCGCCGGCAGCTCGCTCGTGGTCCACGCGAGGTGGCCGGCGGCGGGCTCGTCCGCGAAAAGCGGCGCGAGCTCGCGCACGGGCGAGAACCGCCAGTTCTCCTCGCGCCCCGTGGGCAGGGGGAACGCCTCCACGTCGAAGGACGTGGGGCGGTCCGCGCGCGAGGCGTCGGGGACGATGCCGTGGGAATGGGCCGCGTCAGCGGTGGCCTGGGTGTGATCGGTGAGGGTCAACCGACGGATCCTTCCATCTGGAGCTCGATGAGGCGGTTGAGCTCGAGGGCGTACTCCATGGGCAGCTCGCGCGCGATGGGCTCGACGAACCCGCGCACGATCATGGCCATGGCCTCCGACTCGTCGAGCCCGCGGGACATGAGGTAGAAGAGCTGGTCCTCGGACACCTTCGAGACGGTCGCCTCGTGGCCCATGTGGACGTCGTCCTCGCGGACATCGACGTACGGGTAGGTGTCGGAGCGGGAGATCTGGTCCACCAGCAGCGCGTCGCACAGCACGTTGGACTTCGAGTTCTTGGCACCCTCGAGCACCTGAACCAGCCCGCGGTAGGACGTGCGTCCGCCGCCGCGCGCGACCGACTTGGAGACGATCGAGCTCGAGGTGTTGGGGGCGGCGTGGACCATCTTGGCGCCGGCGTCCTGGTGCTGGCCCTCGCCCGCGAACGCGATCGAGAGCGTCTCCCCGCGTGCGTGCTCACCCAGCATGAAGATCGCCGGGTACTTCATGGTGACCTTCGAGCCGATGTTGCCGTCGACCCACTCCATGGTGGCGCCCTCGGCGGCCGTGGCGCGCTTGGTCACCAGGTTGTAGACGTTGTTCGACCAGTTCTGGATGGTCGTGTAACGCACGCGCGCGTTCTTCTTCACGATGATCTCGACCACCGCGGAGTGCAGGGAATCCGAGCTGTAGATGGGCGCGGTGCAGCCCTCGACATAGTGGACGTACGAGCCCTCGTCGGCGATGATCAGCGTCCGCTCGAACTGGCCCATGTTCTCCGTGTTGATGCGGAAGTAGGCCTGCAGCGGGATCTCGACGTGCACGCCCGGCGGCACGTAGACGAACGATCCACCGGACCACACGGCGGTGTTGAGCGCCGCGAACTTGTTGTCGCCGGTCGGGATGACGGTGCCGAAGTACTCCTCGAACAGCTCCGGGTGCTCGCGCAGCGCGGTGTCCGTGTCGAGGAAGATGACGCCCTGCTCCTCCAGGTCCTCGCGGATCTGGTGGTAGACGACCTCGGACTCGTACTGCGCGGCGACGCCGGCGACCAGGCGCTGCTTCTCGGCCTCGGGGATGCCCAGGCGGTCGTACGTGTTCTTGATGTCCTCGGGCAGGTCCTCCCAGCTGGTGGCCTGCTTCTCCGTCGAGCGCACGAAGTACTTGATGTTGTCGAAGTCGATTCCCGTGAGGTCAGAGCCCCACTGCGGCATCGGCTTCTTGCCGAACAGGCGAAGGCCCTTGAGACGGGTCTCGAGCATCCACTCGGGCTCGTTCTTCAGCGCCGAGATCTCGCGGACGACGTCCTCGTTGAGGCCGCGCTTCGCGATCGCGCCTGCCGTGTCCGAGTCGTGCCATCCGAACTGGTAGTTGCCGATCGAGGCGATGGCCTCGTCCTGCGTCATGGGCTCAGTGGGAGCACTCATGCTCATCCTTCCTTCCGGGTGGGGGTGGCGAGCGGAATGGTCGTGGTGCACACGTGGGCGCCGCCCGCCAGGGTCGACAGGCGCTGCACGTGGACGTCGAGAAGGCGCGAGAAGGCGCGGGCCTCCGCCTCGCACCATTCGGGGCTGTTCTCCGCGAGGGCCTGCACGGGGCAGTGACCCTGGCACAGCTGGACGGTGATGCCGCCGGGTCCGGGACGGACCGATGCCGCGAATCCCTTGGCGCCCAGCGCGGTCGCGAGCGCCGCGACCTTGCGGTCCATGGGAGCGTCCTTGTCGAGCGAGGGCAGCAACTGCTGCTCGAGTTCGCGGGCCTTCTCCTCGACAAACCTCTCGAGTCCGCCCAGGTCACGCAGCAGGTCCATCGCGTCGACTGCGACGCCGCGATACGCGGACGTCAGTGCGCGCTGGCCCTCGGAGGTGGCGACAAAGGAACGGGCGGGGCGCCCGCGCCCGCGCACGTGGCTGCCGGGGGGCTCGTGGTCGACGATGTGCCCGGCCTCCTCGAGGGCGGTGAGGTGCCGGCGCACGCCGGCCGCCGTCACACCCAGGTCCGATGCGAGCGCGGCGGCCGTGATGGGACCGGCCGTGGCGATGAGGCTAAGAACGCGATCGCGCGTGGTGTCCGCGGACATGGATCCTCCTCGTCAGGATGGTTGGGGAGCCGGGTTGACGATGCTCAGCGAATTAGGAACATTCTTGTTGCCGATTCCCTTCCCCGCAAGCAAGGCGAGCCTTACCCACCCGCGCATGCGTGCGCGGCGTGGTGGGGTCCGGGGCCAGCACGGGCATCGTCCCCACATAGGATGACCGGGTGACAAGCGAGACCACCCAGCACGCCACTGCACCCGCGAACCACGGCCTTGCCTACCGCCTGGCGCGCAAGCTCACGCTCGCGAACATCGCGACCCAGGCTGGGATCATCGTGACCGGCGGCGCGGTGCGGCTCACCGGCTCGGGACTGGGATGCTCGACGTGGCCGCAGTGCGAGCCAGGCAGCTTCACCCCCGCCGCCTTCGACGCGAGCTCCCTGCACCCGTACATCGAGTTCGGCAACCGCCTGTTGACGTTCGTGCTGCTCATTGTCGCGGTGGCGATGGCCGTCGCGGTGTGGCGCACGCGTCCCGAACTCAAGTGGCTGGGCCTCGTGCCCACCCTGGGCGTGCTGGGCCAGGCGGTCGTGGGCGGGATCACCGTGCTGGTGGACCTCCACCCGCTCGTGGTGGCGCCGCACATGCTGCTGAGCCTGGCGCTGGTCTGGTACTCGGTCTGGTTCGCGCTGCGCTACCGCGGCGCCGTGGGCCGCGTGGGCGCGCCGCTGCGCGTCGAGCGATGGCTCTCGCTCGCGCTGCTCGTGGTTCTCATGGTGTTGGGCGCCCTCACCACCGGTGCGGGGCCGCACTCGGGTGACGCGGACGCCACCGAGAGGCTCGCGCTCGACCCCGCCCAGATCGCACGCGCGCACGCACTCACCGTGTGGGCGTTCGTCGCGCTGCTGGCGTGGATCGGCTGGCGGATTCGCCGCGACGTGAGCGCCGGGGACCGTGACGAGGCACGGCTCTCATGGAAGGTCCTGGTGGCCGTCACGCTCGCTCAGGGCGTGATCGGATACGTGCAGTACTTCACGGGCCTGCCCGAGGTGGTGGTCGGGCTTCACCTGCTCGGCGCTGCGGTGTTGACGGCCGCGCACTCCGCGATGTTCCGGCTCACGAGGGCCGAGCAGCCCGCGTAGCAGCCCCAGCCACGCCGCTCAGTCGAGCAGCGACGGCGGCTTGCGCCAGGGAGAGCCGGCCGGACGCAGGGTCGACCAGCCGGACCGTCGCGCCCTCTCGAGCGCCAACGCACCGGCCACCAGGGTCGGCGAGCCCACGGACCCGGCGTCGATCGCCTCGAGCACCTGGTCGAGCGCGACCCACCGGCCCTCCATGTCCCGCTCCTCGTCCTCGCGGACGTGACGCTCGTGCTCCGGCACCGGCGACAGGTCGCGGGCGAGGAACACCCGGATCCCCTCCGAGGACCCGCCCGGCGTCGCATAGAAGTCCACGAGCACGTCCCACCGGGCTGCCACCAGGTCAGCCTCCTCGTGAAGCTCGCGCGCGGCGGCGTCCACGGGAGACTCGCCGCGCACGTCGGTGAGCCCGGCCGGCGGCTCCCAGCACTCGCGACGCACGGGGTGGCGGTACTGACGCACCAGGTAGATCTCCCCGTCCTCGTTGAGGGCGATTATGGCGACGGCGCCCGTGTGGTGAAGGTAGTCCCGTTGGACGATGCGCTGGTCGCCCAGGTCGACGCGGTCCGATCGCACGTCCCACACCTTGCCCGCGAAGGCCACGGTGGACGCGACCACGGGCCTGTCGGCCTGGACGTCCTCGAGCATCAGGCGGGGGTGACGGCCTCGGCCGCGCCGGACTCGGTCGAGCGAGACTCGGCATCCACCGGTGCGCCCTCGTGTGAGGCGACCTCCGCCTGACGCACCACCGCGGCGGCGATGAGCCCCGCGAACAGCGGGTGTGCCTTGGTGGGGCGCGAACGGAACTCGGGGTGTGCCTGCGTCGCGACGTAGTACGGGTGGACGTCGCGCGGTAGCTCGACGAACTCGACCAGCGAACGGTCGGGGCTCTCCCCCGACACGATCAGTCCGGCCTCCTCGAGCTGGGCACGGTACGCGTTGTTGACCTCGTAGCGGTGGCGGTGACGCTCGCCCACGGTGGTGAGGCCGTAGGTCTCCGCGACCACCGATCCAGGCTTGAGGACGGCCTGGTACTCGCCCAGGCGCATGGTGCCGCCCAGGTCGCCCTTGCCGTCGACAATCTCGAGCTGCTCCTCCATGGTCGCGACCACGGGGTGCGGCGTGTCCGGATCGAACTCGGAGCTCGAGGCGCCCTCGAGGCCCAGCACGTTGCGGGCGTACTCCATCACCATCGTCTGCAGGCCCAGGCAGATGCCCAGCGTGGGCACCTTGTTCTCGCGCGCCCAGCGCCACGCGCCGATCTTGCCGTCGACGCCGCGGACGCCGAAGCCGCCCGGCACGAGCACGCCGTCCACGCCGCCCAGCGCCTCCTGCGCGCCCTCGGGGGTCTGGCATCGGTCCGAGGCCACCCAGCGGATGCGGACGCGTGCGTTGTGGTGGAAGCCGCCCGCGCGCAGCGCCTCGCTCACGGACAGGTAGGCGTCCGGCAGGTCGATGTACTTGCCCACCAGGGCGATTTCGACGTCCTTCGCGGGCTTGTGCACGCGCTTGAGGACGTCGTTCCATGCGCCCCACTCGACGTCGTGGAACGGCAGGTCGAGGCGGCGCACCACGTATGCGTCGAGGCCCTCGGAGTGCAGCACCTTGGGGATGTCGTAGATGCTGGGGGCGTCGATCGCGTTGACCACCGCGGCGGAGTCGACGTCGCACATGAGCGCAACCTTGTTCTTCACCGAGGTCGGCACCTCGCGGTCCGAGCGCAGCACGAGGGCGTCGGGCTGGATGCCGATCGACCGGAGCGCGGCCACGGAGTGCTGCGTGGGCTTGGTCTTCTGCTCGCCGGACGGGCCGATGAACGGCACGAGCGAGACGTGCAGGAAGAAGACGTTGTCGCGGCCCACGTCGTGACGCACCTGGCGCGCTGCCTCGAGGAACGGCTGCGACTCGATGTCGCCCACGGTGCCGCCGATCTCGGTGATGATGACGTCCACGTTGGGGCCGGCCTGAGAGCGCATGCGGCGCTTGATCTCATCCGTAATGTGCGGGATCACCTGGACGGTGTCGCCCAGGTACTCGCCGCGGCGCTCCTTCGCGATCACCTGCGAATACACCTGGCCGGTGGTGACGTTCGAGGCCGCGGACAGCTCGACGTCGAGGAAGCGCTCGTAGTGACCGATGTCGAGGTCAGTCTCGGCACCGTCGTCCGTCACGAACACCTCGCCGTGCTGGAACGGGTTCATGGTGCCCGGGTCCACGTTGAGATAAGGGTCGAGCTTCTGCATGGTCACGCGGAGGCCGCGTGACCGCAGAAGCCGGCCGAGGCTGGACGCCGTCAGGCCCTTCCCGAGGGAGGAAACCACGCCCCCTGTGACGAAGATGTGACGGGTGACATGGTCCGTTCCGGACGAGAATCGCGTTCGCTCCACGGGCTTCGAGCCTATCAGTCGCTGGAGGTCGCTGGCGCGCCCAACGCGCTGAGCGACTCCGGAATGTCGCCATCGGCGAGGTCGGGAAAGGCCCCCAGGAGGGTCTGCGCGACGGTCGCGACGGTGGCGACCGCACCCATCTCCCATTGGGACGATGCCACGGTCGCGACGTCCGTCCGGGCGGCAGCGGGCGCGGTGTCGGCGGGGCTTCCCGCGACGGTCACGGGAGCATCGTACGAGGCAAATGCACGCACCAGCGTTGCCGTGGAGTCCTCGTCGCCCGCGATGATCACGACCGCGTCGGGACCGAGGTTGCCCACCGCGTCGACCCGCTCACCCTGCGCGAGACCCGCCTGGTTCAAGAGGTCCCACAGCACCGCACCCCTGTCCGCTCCCCCGGCATCAACTTCTCCAAGATCCGATCCGGACGGCGCGGCACCCGTGGCTCCTTGCACGAAGGCGTGCGCGAGCACCTCGGTAGGATCCGTGGCGGTCACCCCCACGAGGGTCGGCTCGACCTGGTCGACAAGGGCCGCGCGGAACGCCGCCGAGTCGTCCTCGTCCCACGCATCTCCCAGGCCCACCGGCCCCGCGGACGTTCCTCCCGCGAGGGCGACGCTGTCAGAAATCTGCGCCACGGCATCGTCCCCTGCGCCGGGCGCGACCACGACCAGCACGGTGCGCCCCTGCAGGAGCCCGTCGAGCGCGGCGGGCGCGGTGCCCGCAACAAAGGCGGCCGCGCGATCCGCGCGTGCGGCGGCGACGGCCGTCGCGTCCTCGGCCTGCGCGAGCTCCGCCTCGAGGGTCGCGATCCGGTCGCCGGTCTGCCCGAGCAATGCCGAGCGCAGCGGCCCCGATCCGAGCACGATCCCGATCGCGAGCAGCGCGAGCGTCGCCGCCAGCGCGAGGATCCGCGTCCTCAGGTCCGTCATCGTGCCCCTCCCAGCGTGGCGGAGAGCCACTCCCACGCCGCCGTGAGGGCGTCGCGCCCCTCGGGTGTGCCCCACACCGCAAGCGCGAGCGCAAGAGCCGCGAGACCGAGCGCACCCCACGCCGTCCACGCGCTGTAGCGAGGGCGATACACGGCGGGCAGCGCGGCGGCGTCCACCACGACGCCGCCGGCGACCAGTCGCGCGAGCAACGCCCCGGCGCCGGCCGTCGAGCGGTCCTCGACGTAGTCGAGCACCTCGCCGCGACCGCCCGCGATGACGACCACTTCCGCTCCCGCGGCATGAGCCGCGAGCAGCGCCACGTCCTCGCTCGCGAGCACCGCCTCGCACGAGTCGTGCGCGAGGCCCATCGCCTGCGCGCGCGCCGTGCCGGCCTCGCGGCCGTCGGGATCGTGCACCACGACCTGCACGGCGCGGCGCAGCAGGTCCTCGTCGACGGCGTCGATGTTCCCCACGACGATGCGCGGCACCAGTCCGGCGGCACGCGCGGCATTGGCGCCCTCGCCCACGCCGATCACGACCGGGCGTCGCTCGCGCGCGAACCGCGTCAGGGCGGGAGAGGCGCCCGCGAAGCGCGGGGTGACCACCACGACGGCACGGCCCTCGACGGGAATGCGCAGCGGCGGCAGCCCGTCGCCGTCCAGGAGCACGCCCGCGTCGCTACCCAGCAGGTCCAGCGCGGTCGCGGTGAAGGACGCCACGTGCACGTGGAGGTCCTCGCCGGCCGCCTGCACGCGTCCTCGCACCTGCTCGACGTCGAGCGCGGCGCCCGTCGCCACCTCGCGTCCGTCGACGGCCAGTGCGCCGCCCTCGACGGACGCGCGGGCGCCGTCACGCACCGTCATCACCGTGGGACCCGCCTGATCGATCACCGCGATCCCCGCCTCGAGCAGCATCAACGCGCCCGTCGTCGGGAGCCTCCCGGCCAGGGACGCGCTCGCGTTGACCACCGCGCCGGGACGGCGCGCCGCGAGGACCGTGGCGGTCCCGCGGTCCAGGTCCGGCGCGTCGATCACGGCGATGTCTCCCGGCCGCAACCGTCTCGCGAGGGCGAGCGGCGAGCGGTCCACGCGTGCGGGACCCGTGATCGGGGCGGCTGTCATGGCCGCTATGGTGCCACGCGCGACGCCTCCAGCAGCTCACGTGCGTGGGCGAGTGCGGTGGTCGAGTCCTCGTGGCCCGACAGGAGACGCGCGAGCTCCTCGACGCGGTCCTCGCCGGCGACCTCGTGGACCTGCGCGCGGGTCACCGTGCCGTCGGTGGCCTTGGCGACCACCACGTGGCGATCGGCGTGCGCCGCCACCTGGGCCAGATGAGTGACGACCAACACCTGATGCGTGCGGGCGAGCTCCGCGAGACGCCTCCCGACGGCGATCGCGGCCCGCCCGCCCACGCCCGCGTCGACCTCGTCGAACACGAACGTGTGGCCAGGAGTGACCGCGTGCCGCGCGAGAGACACCTCGATCGCGAGCATGATGCGCGACAGTTCGCCGCCCGAGGCCGCCTCGGCGACGGGGCGCGCGGGAGCTCCGGGGTGCGCGGCGAGCGTCATCGCGACGTCATCGGCGCCCGAGGCCCGCGGTTCGCCACTCTCGACGCTCACCGCGAAGGTCGCGTCTGCCATCGCGAGCCCCGCGAGCTCCGCGTTGACGTCGGCCGCGAGGCGCTCCGCGGCCTCGCGACGGCTCGCGGTAAGGTCCGCCGCGACGCGCGCCACGGCCGCGGCCGCCGACTGTTCCGCGGCCCTGCGTGCCTCGAGCGTCTGGTCCCACGAGTCGTCCTGCGCCACCGCCGCGGCGGCACGCTCCCGGTAGGCGAAGACGCCGTCCAGGTCCGTGCCGATACGCCTCATGAGTGCACCGAGCTCCGCGCGGCGCTGCTGGAGCGCGCCCAGCCGCGCGGGGTCGGCATCCATCCGGTCCAGATAGGACGAGAGCTCGTGGCCCACGTCCGCGGCGCCGTACGCGACGTCGGCGAGCCGCTTCTCGAGGTCGGCCAGCGCGGGGTCGTGACGCGCCGCCTCCGCGAGTGCCCTGCGCGCGGCCTCCACCGCGACCACGAGCGTGACCTCCGCGTCGCCGTCGATCGCCTCGCGCGCGCCCGCCACTCCCGCCCGCACGGCCTCGGAGTGCTCGAGCACCTCGATCTGGGCGGCGAGCGCGGCGTCCTCGCCCTCCTGCGGATCCACCTGCTCGATCGCGGCAAGGTCGTCGCGCATGCGGGCGGCCTCGAGCCGCGCGGCCTCGGCGCCCGACTCCATCGCGGCAAGGTCCTCGCGCGCCGCGCGCCACTCCTGCCACGCGTGAGCGTAGACCGCGCGGAGATCCCCGTTGCCCGCGAAGCCATCGAGGATCGCGCGCTGCTCCGCCGCGGAGCGCAGTCGCGCCTGGTCGCTCTGACCGTGGACCGTCACCCAGTGCTCCGCGACCTCGGCCAACACCGCCTGGGGGACGGTCCTGCCCCCGATCACCGTGCGCGAGCGCGTGGTCGCGCCCACGGTGCGGGCCACAATGACCGTGCCGTCCTCGTCGATGGTCGCGCCCGCCTCGTCGAGGCGCCGCGCGGCCCACGAGTCCGGCTCGACGTCGACCACGGCCTCGGCCAGTGCCGCGTCGGCGCCCGTGCGCACCGCGGCAGGCACGGACTTCGACCCCGTGATGAGACCGAGACCCGTGAGCACCATCGTCTTGCCCGCGCCGGTCTCGCCCGTGACGCAGGTGAGTCCGGGACCCAGCTCGACGCGGGCCGATTCGATCACGCCCAGGTTCTCGATGGCGAGCTCGTACAGCACGTCAGATCCCCGCGCCTCGCTCGGCGCCGGATCCGCGCTCGCCCCTGAACCCGTCGACCGGCAGCGAGAACTTCTTCACCAGCCGCTCGCTGAAGGGGGCGTCGGACATGCGCGCGAGCCGCACCGTCTGCGCTCCCCTGCGCACCTCGACCCTGCCGCCCTTGGCGACGTCGATCGCGCGCGCTCCGTCGAGCACCACCTGTCCGTCGCTCGCCGAGCGCTCGAGGATCTCCACCGCGACCGTGGAGTCGGGGCTCACCACGAGCGGCCTGGAGAACAGCGCATGCGCCGCGAGGGGCACCACGAGGAGGGCGTCGACGTCGGGCCACAGGACGGGCCCGCCGGCGCTGAACGCGTGGGCCGTGGATCCCGTCGACGTCGCGATCACCACGCCGTCACACCCGAAGGTCGACAGCGGGCGATTATCGATGTCGAGGGCTACCTCGACGGTGGTGCGCAGGTTCGCGCGCTCGACGGCGGCCTCGTTGACGGCCCAGCCGGTGCTCACGGTGCCGTCCGGCGCCGTGACGGTCACGTCGATCGTGCCGCGCTCCTCGACCTCGTAGTCGCCCTGCGCGAGGCGGCGCGCGGCGTGAGCGACGTCGTCCCGCTCGAGCTCCGCGAGGAATCCCACGCGGCCCAGGTTGACCCCCAGGAGGGCGATGCCGGTGCCGCGGGTCATGTCGGCCGCGTGGAGCATCGTCCCGTCGCCTCCCAGCACCAAGGCCGCGTCGATCGGCTTGTCGATACCGCGGTGGAAGTCGTGGCAGACGCTCACGCCCTCGGCCTCGAGGGCGGAGGCGGCCAGCACGGCGGCCTCGAGGGTCTCGGGACGGTGGGGGTTCGCCACGATCAAGATCCTGCGCGTCATGGTCTTCCTCCCGTCTGCTCCTCGATTGCCGCGTTGACGAGGGATTCTGTCAACGGCTGCGGCCGCTCGCGACCGCGGTCCCTAGCCTGCCACGTCCGCGAGGCCCACACGAAGAACTCCACGTTGCCGTGAGGACCGGGCAGCGGTGAGCGGGCGACGCGATGAAGGTCGAGCCCCGCGGTCCGCAGCGAGGCGGCGACCGCGGCGACCGCTCGCGCGCGGTCCTGGGGGCGGGTCACGACTCCGCCCTTGCCGAGCCGTTCGCGGCCGACCTCGAACTGCGGCTTGACCATCAGCAGCAGGTCCGCGTCCTCGGCGCACGTGCGCACGAGCGGATCGACCAGCAGGGTGAGCGAGATGAACGACACGTCCGCGACCACCAGGTCCGGCGTGTCGCCGCCCAGGTGCGCGGGAGTCAGCTCGCGCGCGTTGAGACCCTCGACCGCGACCACGCGAGGGTCACCGGCGATCGACGGGGCGAGCTGGCCGTGACCCACGTCGATCGCGTGGACGCGACGCGCGCCCCGCTGGAGCAGCACCTGCGTGAAGCCGCCCGTCGAGGCGCCCACGTCGAGCGCGAGCCTTCCCTCCACGGAAAGCTCCGGGCAGGAGTCGAGCGCGCCGGCCAGCTTGTGGGCCGCGCGGGAGACGTAGGAATCGGACGATGCCACGGTGACCACGGCATCGTCCCCCACCTCATGTGCGGGCTTGGAGACGACAATGCCGGCGACGGTGACGTCGCCGGCGTCGATAAGCGCCTGCGCGTGAGTGCGCGACCTCGCCAGCCCGCGCGCGACGAGCGCGCGGTCCAGCCGCATGGTCAGCGCGGCTCGTCGCGAAGACGCGTCGAGAGGGCCTCCTGGACCTTGTCGAAGAACTCGGCCTGCTGGTCCAGGTCGTCGGGGAGCTCGGTGACCGCCTTGAGGGCTTCCCTGACCTCCGACGGATACTCGACCTGGCCCAGCGACTCTCGGGACTCGTTGATGTCAGCCATGCTCACGAGGCTACTCCGAAGTGCGGAAGGGTCTCAACATCGATGCTCTCGCCGGCATCGACGGCCGCCCACGCCGCGGCGCATGCGGCGCGGATGCGGTCGAGCGGCTCGCCGCCGTCCACCACCAGGTGACGCTCGGTGACGCGCGCCCTTGCCTCTCCCACGTGCCACCAGTGGTCGACCAACTGCGGCTCCGGGTGGATGTCCTCGAGCGTGCTGAGATCCGCACCGATGAAGGCCGGCCGCTCCTCGGGAACCGCGAGGATCGCGTCGCGCGCGCTCGAGACGCCCGTGAGCACCAGCAGGCCCGGCATGTTCGCCGCGCGGGCGCCCTTGAGGTCCGTGTCGAGGCGGTCGCCGATCATGAGCGGCCGCGAGGCACCCGCCTTGCGTGCCGCAAGGTGGAACATCTCGGGCTCGGGCTTGCCCGCGGACAACGGCGTGACGCCGGTCGCGGTCCGCACCACGCTCACGAGCGAGCCGTTGCCCGGCGCCATGCCGCGCTCGGTGGGGAGCGTGAGGTCCAGGTTGGTCGCGAAGTAGCGCGCACCCGCGTTGATCGCGTAGACGGCCTCCGCGAAGTCCTTCCACGCGAGGTCCGGGGCGAAGCCCTGGATCACCGCGACGGGGTGGTCGTTCGCGCTGTCCACGATCACATGCCCCTTGGCGGCCACGGCCGTGTGAAGGCCCGCGCCTCCGATGACCAGCACCTTCTGCCCAGCCGGGACGTGATCGGCGAGCAACTCCGCTCCCGCCTGCGCGGCCGTCATGACCTCGCCGGGAGCACACGGGATGCCCAGGTCGCTGAGGTGCTCGGCGACGGTCTCGGGCTCGCGGGACGCGTTGTTCGTGACGAACAGCACCGCCATGCCGGCGCGTCGCGCCTCCTCGAGCGCGGGAGGCGCCGTCGGAATCGCGTGCGCGCCCTTGTAGGCGACCCCATCGAGGTCGACAAGCGCGACGTCGAACGTCTCCTGCAGCGGGGCGGTGGTGCCCGAGAGCCCTGCCGTCATCGGTGGTCCTCCTCGGCAGGATCCCCCGCCTCGTCGTCGGTCTGCTCGTCATCCTCCGCCTCGTGGAGGTCGTCCTCGTCGTCGAAGCCAGCCTCGGCATCGTCCCCAAGGTCGTCCTCGTCGGGCTCGTCCTCGTCGGGCTCGGGGTCGGGGAGCTCCGCGGTGTCGTACAACACCACGTCCTCCTCGATTTCCTCCTCGACGGGCTCGGGGATGGACGCCTCGAGTTCGTCGGCCTCGGCGTCGCGACCCAGGGCGCGGAGCACCGCGACACGGGCCTCGTCGACCCGGACGGCGAGTTCGGCGTTCTTGGTCTCGATGCGGGTGAGGACCAGCAGCGCGGCCTCGGCGTCGCCCATGTCGAGGCGAGCGCCCGCGACCACGATCTGCATCTCGACCGCGGAGTCCGCGGGGAGGGCCTTCGCGTCTGGCTCCTCGGAGATGGCCAGGGCGCGCTCCGGGCGGCCCAGTCCACGCTCACAGTCCGCCATCAGCGGGAGGTGCTCGATGGCACCGCCGAGTCGCCGCACGGTGCGGAACTCGCGCAGTGCCTCCGCGTACCGATCGGTCGCGTACGCGGTGAGCGCCACGGCCTCGCGCACCACGTCGACGCGGCCACCGCGCTGGGCGGCGACCTGCGCGTGCCGGTACGCCAGCTCGGGGTCGGTGTCGATGAGGTTGCCGGCCATGATCAGGTGCAGGCCCACGTCCTCGGCGTTGTCCTTGCTCAGCGTGCGCAGGCGCGCGCGGACGGCCTTGTCGAGCTGGCTGTAGGTAATCTCCTCGGGGATCTCCGGGACCTCAATCGACTGCGATCGCGTGAGCGGGATGCCCGCGACGTTCGGGGTGCGCTCCTCGAAGCCCTCGCGCTCGCGTCCCGCGCGCTCCGCGTGGTGGCTGCCCTGGCGGGGGCCGCGGGGGCCGCGGGGACCGCGGTTATCGCGATCACCGTCGAACGAGCGGCGCGGACGGTCGTTGTCCCACTGACGCTGGGGGCGGTCACCGTCCCGACGGGGACCACGGTCACCATCAAACGAACGCTGGGGGCGGTCGCCATCGCGACGGGGACCACGGTTGTCGCGATCACCGTCGAACGAGCGGCGCGGACGGTCGTTGTCCCACTGACGCTGCGGACGATCACCGTCACGACGAGGGCCACGATCACCATCGAAGGAGCGCTGCGGACGGTCGCCGTCACGGCGGGGACCACGGTTGTCGCGATCACCGTCGAACGAGCGGCGCGGACGGTCGTTGTCCCACTGACGCTGCGGACGATCACCGTCACGACGAGGGCCACGATCACCATCAAACGAACGCTGGGGGCGGTCGCCATCGCGACGGGGACCACGGTTGTCCCGGTCACCGTCGAACGAGCGGCGCGGACGGTCGTTGTCCCACTGACGCTGCGGACGATCACCATCGAAGGAGCGCTGCGGACGGTCGCCGTCACGGCGGGGACCACGGTTGTCCCGGTCACCGTCGAACGAGCGGCGCGGACGATCGTTGTCCCACTGACGCTGCGGACGATCACCATCACGACGAGGTCCACGATCACCATCAAGCGAACGCTGCGGCCGGTCACCGTCACGACGAGGACCACGGTTGTCCCGATCACCGTCGAACGAACGGCGCGGACGATCGTTGTCCCACTGACGCTGGGGGCGGTCACCGTCACGGCGGGGTCCACGATCACCATCGAAGGAGCGCTGCGGACGGTCGTTGCTCCACTGACGCTGGGGGCGGTCACCGTCCCGACGAGGTCCTCGGTCACCATCAAACGAACGCTGGGGACGGTCGTTGCTCCACTGACGCTGGGGGCGGTCACCGTCCCGACGGGGACCGCGGTCACCATTAAACGAACGCTGCGGGCGGTCACCATCGCGACGAGGTCCACGATCACCATCGAAGGAGCGCTGCGGACGGTCGTTGCTCCACTGACGCTGGGGGCGGTCACCGTCCCGACGGGGACCACGATCGCCATCGAAGGAACGCTGGGGGCGGTCGCCATCGCGACGGGGACCACGGTTGTCCCGGTCACCGTCGAACGAGCGCCGGGGACGGTCGTCGCGCGGCCCATCCTGGCGAGGCGCGCCCCGGTCCTTGCGCGGGTTGATGCCGGGTCGCGAATCGTAGTTCGCGCGGCGCTTGTCGCGCTCGTCCGGGTCGTTGGTCATGTTGCTCCGATCACAATGGAAAACGTCTGAGCCAATTCTGCGCACCTCGGACGGACATTCGCTGTGTTGCGGATGGCTGTACGAGGGCCTCCGCACGGTCGCGGCGTCGTGGGATGTCCGGGCACGAGACAATGGACGCGATGACTTCCACCGACTCCACCCTGCTCGCCCGCCTTCCCGAGACGGCGCCCGGTGCGGAACCCGATCCAGACGCAGTTTTCGATGCGTTTGCAGCGTGGGCGTCGGAACGGGACCTCCCATTGTATCCGCACCAGGAGGAAGCGCTGATCGAGCTCGTCTCGGGCTCGCATGTGATCCTCGCGACCCCGACCGGATCGGGGAAGTCCCTCGTCGCCGCCGGCGCCCACTTCGCCGCCCTGGCCGCGCATCGTTCCCGCACGGGCGGCCGCACCTTCTATACCGCGCCGCTCAAGGCGCTGGTCTCTGAGAAGTTCTTCGCGCTGATTGAGATGTTCGGCACGGAGAACGTGGGCATGATGACGGGCGACTCCGCCGTCAACGCGGACGCACCCATCATCTGTTGCACCGCCGAGATCCTCGCCAACCTTGCGTTGCGCCAGGGCGCCGCGACGGACGCGGCGGTGGTCGTGATGGACGAGTTCCACTTCTACTCCGACCCTCAGCGCGGGTGGGCCTGGCAGGTGCCGCTTCTCGAACTGCCGCACGCCCAGTTTCTGCTGATGTCGGCGACGCTCGGCGACACCGCATGGATCGTCGAGGACCTCGAGCGTCGGACCTCACGCGCGGTCGCGGCCGTCACCAGCGCGGAACGGCCGGTGCCGCTGTCCTTTGAGTACTGCGTCGAGCCCCTCACCGAGGAGGTCGAGCGGCTGGTGGAGACCGGACGCGCGCCGGTGTACATCGTCCACTTCACGCAGAAGGATGCCGTCGAGCGCGCGCAATCGCTCCTCAGCATGAAGGTCGCGACGCGCACGGAGCGCGACGCGATCGCCGCGGCACTCGACGGGATCCGCTTCGGCACGGGCTTCGGCAAGACGCTCAGCAAGTTCCTGCGCGCGGGGATCGGCGTCCATCACGCCGGCATGCTCCCCAAGTACCGGCGCATCGTCGAACGCCTCACCCAACAGGGACTGCTCAAGGTCGTGTGCGGCACGGACACGCTGGGCGTCGGAATCAACGTGCCCATCCGGACGGTGCTGCTCACCTCGCTCGTGAAGTACGACGGCGAGCGCATGCGCCACCTCTCCGCGCGCGAGTTCCATCAGATTGCGGGACGAGCCGGCCGGGCCGGCTTCGACACCGAGGGCGAGGTGATCGTCATGGCGCCCGACCACGTCATCGAGAACCGTCGCGCTCTCGCCAAGGCCGGGGACGACCCCCGCAAGCTCAAGAAGATCGTGCGCAAGAAGGCGCCGGCCGGCGCGGTCAACTGGACCGACGCCACCTTCGAGCGGCTCCGCGATTCCGCCCCGGAGCCCCTCACCTCCAGCTTCACCGTGACTCACGCCATGGTGCTCAACATTCTCGCCCGTGGCAGGGACGATGCCCGGGACGGCCGCCCCTCCGAGGATCCAGTTCGCGCGATGGCGGCCCTCCTTGCTGGCGTTCATGAGACGCCGGCCCAGAGGTCAGCACACGCGCGCCAGGCACTGCGCATCTACCGCTCGCTGCGGATCGCGGGCGTGGTCGAGCGGGTACGCGTGCCCGACGTCAGCCATCCTCGAGGCGAGCGTCCCACGGTGCGACTCACCGTCGATGTGCCCCGCGACTTCGCGCTCAACCAGCCGCTGTCTCCCTTCGCGCTGGCGGCGATGGACCTCCTCAACGTCGAGAGTCCCACGCACGCGCTCGACGTGGTCTCGGTCATCGAGTCGACGCTGTCCGATCCCCGCCACATCCTGCTCGCGCAGCAATACCAGGCCCGCGGCGAGGCGGTCGCCGCCATGAAGGCCGAGGGACTCGAGTACGAGGAGCGTCTCGAGGCGCTCGAGGACGTCATCTGGCCCCGGCCGCTCGCGGAGCTCCTCGAACCGGCCTTCGTCATGTACCGGCGTACCAACCCGTGGCTGCTCGACGCCGAGCTCTCGCCCAAGTCAGTGGTGCGCGACATGCTCGAGAAGGCCATGACCTTCGGTGATCTCATCTCGGTCTATGGGCTCGAACGCACCGAGGGCATCGCGCTGCGGTACCTCACCGAGGCATATCGCGCCCTTCGCCAGACCGTCCCGGAGGACCATCGCACCGAGGACGTGGGCGAGATTACCGAGTGGCTCGGCGCCCTGGTGCGGGGCACCGACTCCTCACTCCTCGACGAGTGGGAACGGCTCTCCCATCCCGGTGCCGACATCGCGGACGACGTCGATCCCGCCGCTCCGCACCTGGTACCAGGCGGTGCAGGCGCCGCGAGGCCCATGAGCGGCAATCCCCGGGTCCTCCGCAGGCTGGTCCGCAATGCCATGTTCCGCAGGGTCGAACTCGCGTCTCGTCGTCGCTGGGACGCGCTCGCCGCTCTCGACGGCGAGGCCGGCTGGGACGGCGCTGCGTGGGAAGACGCCCTCGCTCCCCTGTTCGACCTGCACGGAGACGATGCCGTGGGCATCGGTCCCAACGCACGCGCCTCCGCATTGCTCACCTTCGTGGACGAGACCAGTGATCCGGCGGACGGACGGGTCCGCGCAGCCCTCGCGGCCGCCGAGCACGCGGAACTACCGCCGCGCGCGTGGATTGTCCGCCAGGTCATCGACGACCCGGCCGGCGACCACGACTGGGCGATCGTTGCCCGAGTCGACCTCGATGCGAGCGACGAGTCAGGAGAGCCCGTGCTCGAGGTCATCCAGGTCGGAGAGGCCTAGCCGCGTCCGGAGTCGCGCCGACCAGTAGAGTCGGCGCATGCGCATCGTGGTCTCCGGCACGCACGGCAGCGGGAAGAGCACTCTCATCAGCGCATTCGCCGCCCGCCACCCCGAGTACGAGATGATGGGCGATCCCTACGAGGATCTCGATGACGATCGCTTCAGTGAACTCGACGCGTCGCTCTTCGCGGCGCAACTGGCAATCGTCGCGGAGCGACTCGGCGACGCCGACGCACCCCCACGCCTCATCTCCGAGCGCGGTCCCCTCGACTTCGTCGCCTACCTGGATGCGCTCAACGCACTCGCAAGACGCGGGCGCTCGAGCGCTGCGGTGCGGCGCGCTGTCGACGTGGCGCGGATAATCGCCCCTCGTATCGACCTGCTTGTGCTCCTGCCGCTTGAGGACGACGACCCCATCTCCGTGTCGGATGACGAGGACCTTGAGCTTCGGGCCGCGATGAACGACTCGCTGGTCGAGTTCGCGGGCGATCCTGACTTGGCGGGCGAACGCGTCATCGAGATCGCAGGGACGCCGAACGCGCGCCTCGAGCAACTCGAGGCCGCGGTCTTCTCCACCCGCTGACGTAGCGTCCGGGCCCGCTTTGCGCCTCGACCGAGCGTGCGTATGTCATACATGCGGTGTGGGGGTATGCGAAAGACCCCCCACGGTGTGGGGGGTCTTTCGAAGGTATGTGCCGCAGCGACCTACTCTCCCACACCCTGGCGGGTGCAGTACCATCGGCGCTGGGAGGCTTAGCTTCCGGGTTCGGAATGGAGCCGGGCGTTTCCCTCCCGCTATGGCTGCGGCAACTTTATGGAGTTATTGAATGGTTTCCCGTTCGTTACTCGGGAACCGCACAGTGGACGCGTAGCATTACTTTTGAAATCTTGAGTGTGTGTCAAGTTATCGGCCTATTAGTACCGGTCAGCTTCAAGAGTCGTTAGTCCTCTCTTCCACGTCCGGCCTATCAACCCCATGGTCTATAGGGGGCCTCTCGGAACAAGTTCCA
>NZ_BAABRR010000009.1:0-118529 GCF_039545075.1 Demequina sediminis
TATTTTATTTTTTAGCGGCGCCCCAACACACCCCCCCCCCCCCCCCCCCCCCCCCCCCGGGGGGGCGGGCCCGCCGCTCTCTATGCTCGGCTCTAGGAGGTCCCCCCATGACCGATGACACCCTTCCCGTGGAGGCGGGCGCGGCTGCGGCCGTTGCCGCCCCGGTGGCTGCTCCTGTGGCTGCTCCCGTGCTCGACGCGCCGCCTATGGAGATCGCCGACCAGGAGATCGCCGCCGCCGACCTGATTCGCGACCACCAGACCGGATCGGTCCACTCGTGGGACCTGGTCACCGGCGCGGACGGTCCCGGCACGCGCATGACACTCTTCCTCGCGGGCTGCGGCATGCGCTGCCAGTTCTGCCAGAACCCCGACACCTGGCGCATGCGTGACGGCAAGCGCCACACCGTCGACGAGGTCATGGAGAAGGTCACCCGCTACGCGACCATCATGAAGGTCACGGGCGGCGGGCTCACCATCTCGGGCGGGGAGCCGCTGCTGCAGTCGAAGTTCGTCATGAACATCTTCCGCCGCTGCCACGACCTCAACGTGCAGACCGCTCTCGACACCGCCGGGCTGCTGGGAGCGCGCCTCAGCGACGACGACCTCAACTACGTGGACCTGGTGCTTCTCGACATCAAGTCGGGGCTGCCGGAGACCTACAAGCGGGTGACCGGTCGCGAGCTGCAGCCCACGCTGGACTTCGCACGGCGCCTTTCCGACCTGGGCAAGACCATGTGGATCCGGTTTGTGCTCGTACCCGGCCTCACGGACGCGGTCGAGAACGTCGACGCGATCGCCGACTTCGTCGCGACACTCGACGGGGTGCAGCGCCTCGAGGTGCTGCCGTTCCACCAGCTTGGACGCGACAAGTGGGCGGCGACGGGCGAGCCGTACCTTCTCGAGAACACGCAGCCGCCGGACAAGGAGCTCATCGAGCGCGTCAAGCAGCAGTTCGCGCGCCGCGGCATCACCGTCATGTGAGGGTGGCGGTACCGCGAGGTGTGGCGGGTCCGCGAGGTGAAGCGTGGCGGGACGGGCCTGGCGCTTCGCGCATAGGATCTTGCGGTTTCGGGGCGCGAATTCGGCCTCGCGCATCGCGTGGTGCGATCTGCCCCTCGACGCATCCCACAGACCTGCCCCGACGCGACCCCGGCGCGACCCCGGCGCGCCCCGCGCGACGTACTGCGCGCGATACACCCCACGACACACCCCACGACACACCCCACGCCTCACCGCGCCAAGCCCCACGGCAGAACAATCACAAGATCCTCTGCGCGAAGCCCTCACACCGCCCGAGAATCGCAAGATCGTATGCGCCAAGCCGGCGCCGACGGGGTCCCGCCCCTCAACGGGACCCCACCGGACCGGCCTCCTGCGCCTACGCGGTCAGCGCAGCCGCAAGCTCGTCGAACACGCGCACGTAGGCGTCGATCGCCTCGTCCGAGTGCACCACCGACAGCGTCCACTCCTCCTCGCGGCCCGGCGTCATGAAGATCCCGTGGTTCATGTTCCACAGCCACGCGAGGTCGCACAGCTCGACATCCTGCGCGTTCTTGAAGGTCTCGTAGTCCACGATCTTCTCGGTCGAGAACGTCACGCAGCCCTTCGACCCGATGCCCACGGCATAGCCGGGGAGGTCGTACTTCTCGATGACCGCCTGGCAGCCGGCCACGATCCGGTCGTTGAGCTCGCCCAGCCGCTCGTACGCTGCGGGCGTCAGCACCTCGAGCAGAGACGCCTTGGCCGCGGCCATCGACAGCGGGTTTCCGTTGTAGGTTCCCACCTGGTAAACCGTGTGGTCCTCGACCACGCTCATGACCTCTGCCGAGCCGCCGATCGCGCCCGACGGCAGACCGCCGCCCAGCACCTTGGCGAGCGTCACCATGTCCGGGGTCACGCCGAACTTCTCCGTCGCGCCGCCCGCCGCGATCGCGAGCCCCGTCTTGACCTCGTCGAAGATCAGCACGATGCCGTGGCGCGTGGTGATGTCGCGCACGGCCTCGAGGTAGCCCGGCTCGGGCAGGACCACGCCCAGGTTCATCATGGCGGCCTCCATGATGACGCACGCGGGCTTGCGGCCCTCGGCGTCGAGTCGCACGATCCGCCGCTCCATCGCCTCCGCGTCGTTGAACGGCACCGCGATGGTCATGTCCACGGTGGACTGCGGGATGCCGCCGCCGTAGGGCAGCGACGCGAGATTGTCGCGGTCGCCGATCTTGTCGTACTCGACGCCGATCGACACCATGACGGTGTCGTGGTGGCCGTGGTACGAACCGAAGATCTTCATCACGGTGTCGCGGCCCGTGTAGGCGCGCGCGATGCGGATCGCGTCCATCGTGGACTCGGAGCCCGAGTTGGTGAAGCGCCACTTGGGCAGTCCCCAGCGCCTCGCCAGCTCGTCGGCGACGTCGATCACGTCCTCGGTGGCCGCCGCGAAGTGCGTCCCGAGCGGGTACCGCTTCGCGAGCGCCTCCCCGATCGCGGGGTGCGCGTGACCCTGCACCATCGAGCCGAAGCCGTTGTGGAAGTCGTAGTACTCGTTGCCATCGACGTCGGTGATGCGGTCGCCGCTGCCGGAGTCGATGTAGATGGGCCACGGGTCGCGGCCCTGATAGCTGGAGGCGACGCCGCCCGAGAGGTGCTCGGAGGCGTGCACGTACATCGCCTTGGACTTCACGGTGCGCGAGTTGAGAAGAGCGGTCTGCTCCTCGATGAGCTGAGCGATGCGGGCCCGGTCGAGCTCGATAGCCATGTTTCCTCCACCCGACCGGCCTGGCGACGGGCATGTGTTGTGAGGAGATGACGACCGGTCGCCGGCCTGGCGCTGGCCGGTCGTGCGCCGCCCGCCGTGGGCGGGTGCGCGCTCTCGACGGTAGCGGATGGTGCGCCAGGAAATCCAGGGGTACCGGCGCATCGTCCCTGCGCAGGGCCCTGTCCGGACAGAGCGTCGTGCGCGGGGACGATGCCGGGGTGGGGCATTGCGCGCGGGCGGCGGGGTGGGTTTGGATGCGGGTACCGGCCGCGGCAGCTTGCGCGGCCCTCAGCGTGAGGATGTGAGAGGCGTGGGCACCACGGTGTTCGAGCGTCACCGCCCAGCGGGCGCGGCCATCGAGGCGGCGCTCGCGCCGTCGCGGCTGTCGCCGTTCTGGATCGACGACGCGCCCGCGCGGCGCTTCCCCACGCTCGCGGGGCGGCACGAGGCCGACCTCGCGATCGTGGGCGGCGGCTACAGCGGGCTGTGGACCGCGGTGCTCGCGAAGGAGCGCGATCCCGGCCTGCGCGTGGTGGTGGTCGAGGCGCGGCGAGTCGGCTGGGCGGCCTCGGGACGCAACGGCGGCTTCTGCGAGGCGAGCCTCACCCATGGGTACGAGAACGGCGCGAGCCGCTGGCCCGACGAGATCGACACGCTCGAGCGGCTCGGTCTCGAGAATCTCGACGAGATCGAGGCGACTGTCGCGCGCTACGGCATGGACGTCCACTGGGAGCGCAACGGCACTCTGGCGGTCGCGGTCGAGCCGCACCAGGTCGACTGGCTGCGCGACGACCCCGGCTTCCTCGACGCCGCATCGACCCGCACGCTCGTGAACTCGCCGACGTACCTGGCGGGCAGCGTGAGTCCCCACGACACCGCGATGGTCCATCCTGGCCGCCTCGCCGCCGAGCTCGCGAGGGTCGCCGCGGACCTGGGGGTCGAGATCTTCGAGGACTCTCCCGTGATGGCGCTCGAGGACGGGCCCGTGCTCCTCACGCGGGACGGCGAGCTGCGCGCGTCGCGCGTGGCCCTCGCGACCAACGCGTTCCGTCCGCTGCTGAGGCGCAACCGGCTCATGACCGTGCCCGTGTACGACTACGTGGTGATGACGGAGCCGCTCACTGCGGCGCAGCTCGCGAGCATCGGGTGGGAGGGGCGCCAGGGCGTCGCGGACGTGGGCAACCAGTTCCACTACTACCGGCTCACGCGCGACAACCGCATCCTCTTCGGTGGCTACGACGCGATCTATCACGCGGGAGGCCGTCTCAAGGCGTCCTATCAGGACCGGCCCGCGTCCTACGAGCGGCTCGTGAGTCACCTGCTGACCACGTTCCCTCAGCTCGAGGGGGTGACGATCACGCACCGCTGGGCCGGAGCGATCGACACGAGCTCGCGGTTCTGCGCGTTCTTCGGGACCGCGCGCGACGGCGCGGTCGCGTATGCGCTCGGCTTCACCGGGCTGGGCGTGGGCGCAACGAGGTTCGGCGCGAACGTCATGCTCGACCTGCTCGCGGGAGAGGAGACCGAGCGCACCGGGCTGCGCATGGTCAGGGAGAAGCCGCTGCCCTTCCCTCCCGAGCCGCTCGCGAGCCTCGGCATCAACGCGACCCGTTGGTCGCTCGACCGCGCGGATCACCGCGAGGGCAGGCGCAACCTCCTCCTGCGCGGCCTCGACGCCGTGGGCATGGGCTTCGACTCGTGACAGAGATGCTGCGCCCGGGCACCGCCGTGGATGCCGCCGCGATCGACGTGGCCACCGCACCCCTCCCGGCCGCTCAGGTGGTCGACGGGACGCCGGCCACGGGCGACGTGGCGCTGGGCGAACTAGGGGACGCCGAGCTCGGCGTGTGGGTGATGACGCCGGGGGTCGCGACGGACATTGAGGTGGACGAGGCCTTCGTGGTGCTGTCGGGCCGCGCGCGCATCGACATCGCGGCAGCCGCAGGCGGGCCCGTGTCGCTCGAGGTGGGCCCCGGCTCGCTCGTGCGGCTCGGCGCGGGCATGGCCACCACGTGGACCGTGACCGAGACCCTGCGCAAGGTCTACCTCGCGCGCTGACGGCCCGCGGCGCGCTGACGGCCCGCGGCGAGTCGCCTACCCGCGCGTGCCCGGCCGCGACAACAGCGCGATGTGCAGCGCGGTCTGCGTCTCCCCGTCCTCCAGGTCCACGTCGAGCAGCGTCGAGATGAGCTCGAGGCGCTGGTAGAACACCGATCGCGAGAGGTGAGCCGCCCGCGCGGCGGCGGTCCTGTTGCCCGGGTGCGCGAGCGCCGCGCGCAGCACCCGCTGGAGGTCGCCGCCCACGCGCTGATCGTGCTCGATGATCGGCGCGAGCATGCGCTCGCCGTGGTCGATCAGCCGGTGATCGTCGCGCAGGCTCGACAGCAGCCGCGCGAGGGGACGCCGCTCGACCCACAGCACGGCGCCCGTGGGGGCCTCGGCCGCGTTGTCGATCGCCTCGTGCAGCGACAGCACCGCGGCGTCGACTCCCGAGGCCGCGCGGCCCACGGTCGCGGACACGCGGCTTCCCTCCCCAAGCGTGCGCAGCAGCGCGGCCAGCGAGGAGTCGTCGAGGGGACGATGCGCGGGCTGCGACAGCAGCACGACCGTCAGCGGCCCGCCGGTCCGGTCGGGCAGGGCGAGCGCGCGGGCGCGCCCGCCGAGGGTGAGCGCCCAGGCCTCGACCGCGGTCGCCGAGTGCGCGGCCCCGCGCAGCGCGAGGCCGTACAGGAGGCGTCCGGCGACGGGCACCCCGGCGGCCTCGAGGCGTGCGGTGACCGCCTCGGAGGTCGCGAAGCGGCCGGCGAGGAGCGGATCGAGGAGGTGACGGCGCGCGAGGGTTGCCCACTCGTCCGCGCCGCCGTCGGCCAGGCGCCCGAGCGCGAGAGCGATCGCTCCCTGGATGAGCACGTTGCGTCGCCCCGCGGCATGCGGCGGTCCGGGCAGCGCGACGAGCGATCCCCACCGCTTGCCGCGCGCGTCGACGGGAACCACGAGCCAGCCGTCCTCATCGGACGCCTCGCGGTGTGCGGCGCGCGAGCGGCGTTCCCAATCGGCGAGCACCGCGGCCTCGGAGCCGGACGGCACCTCCGAGATGAGGGCCTCGTGCGCGAGGCTCTCGAGCACCACGGGCGAGCCGAGCGTGCGCGCGAGCTCGCGCACCACGTGGTCCGCCGGGGCGCCGCGCAGCGTGAGGCTCGTGAACAGCTCTCGGACCTCGTCGCGCGCCTTGAGGGCCGCCATCTGGCCCGCGATGATGCGGCTGTGGCCCGCCTCGGTGAGCGCGATGAACCTCACCTCGCGGTGAAGGACGATCAACGCGAGCCCCGCGCGCTGCGCCGCGTCGCGCACGACCGGCGGGGTCTCGGAGTAGCGCGTGCCGAGCTCGAGCACCAGCGCGGAGACGCCGGCCTCGACCAGGCTTTCGATGAAGCGGCGCAGCTCGGCGTCCGTGTCGGGCCACGCGGTGCCCATCGACAGCAACAGCTCGCGGCCCTCGAGCATGCGCGCGATGTCGCCCCGTTCGGAGGTGTGCACCCACCTCACGGGGGCCTCGAGGGCGGCGCCTCCGACCACCACCTCGGGCACACCGGCCCGGAAGGCATCGTCCTCGAGAAGCTCGCCCACGGTGGGCAGCGCCGCCAGCGCCGAGCGCTTCGGACGATTCGTTCGGCGGGTGTCGATATCGCGACGTTCGGCGATCTCCATCTGTGCATCCTATGTGTGAATCTTGGCTCACGAGCAAGTGATGGCGCGTCACTCAGAGTGTCCGAGCCGCGCATGGAGGGAGACCAGTGGACGTCATCCGTCACCACATCGGTGGAACCGAGGCCGGCGCGGCAGAGCGCACGGGACCCGTGTTCGACCCGGCCACGGGTGCCCAGGTCGCGCAGGTGGCCTTCGCGTCGACCGCCGAGGTTGACGCGGCGATCGCGGTGGCCGTCGAGGCGCAGCGCACGTGGGCCGCGATGGGCCTGGTGCGACGCGCCGACGTGTTCTTCCGCATGCGTCAACTGCTCATCGAGCGTCAGGACCAGATCGCCGCGGTCATCACGCGCGAGCACGGCAAGGTGCTCGCGGACGCCAAGGGTGAGATCAGCCGCGGCATCGAGAACGTCGAGTTCGCGGCCGGGCTGGTGCACCTCCTCAAGGGAGAGCACTCGACCCAGGTCGCGGGCGGCGTCGACGTTCACACGCTCAAGCAGCCGGTCGGCGTCGTGGGCGCGATTACCCCGTTCAACTTCCCCGTCATGGTCCCGCTGTGGATGAGTGCCTCGGCGCTCGCGGCGGGCAACGCCGTGATCCTCAAGCCGTCGGAGAAGGACCCGAGCGCATCGGTCCTGCTCGCCAGGCTGTGGGAGGAGGCGGGACTGCCGCCCGGCGTCCTCAACGTCGTTCACGGCGACAAGGAGGCCGTCGACGCGATCCTCGACTCTCCCGCCGTGGGGGCCGTGAGCTTCGTGGGGTCGACGCCCATCGCGCGGTCGATCTACGAGCGCGCGGCCGGTCACGGCAAGCGCGTTCAGGCGCTCGGCGGTGCGAAGAACCACATGATCGTGATGCCCGATGCCGACCTCGACGGGGCGGCAGACGCCGCCGTGTCGGCCGCGTATGGCTCGGCCGGAGAGCGGTGCATGGCGATCTCCGTGTTGGTCGCGGTGGGAGACACGACGGCCGATGCCCTGGTCGCCAAGGTCGCCGAGCGCATGGCGCGCCTGCGCATCGGCCCCGGCACTGACCCCGCGTCCGAGATGGGCCCGCTCATCACGCGCGAGCACCGCGACCGCGTCGCCGGCTACGTC
The DNA here is from genome assembly GCF_039545075.1 of Demequina sediminis. Taxonomy (NCBI): domain Bacteria; kingdom Bacillati; phylum Actinomycetota; class Actinomycetes; order Micrococcales; family Demequinaceae; genus Demequina; species Demequina sediminis. The sequence continues at coordinate 7,557 of NZ_BAABRR010000009.1, forward strand.
GCCGGCGCGGCCGCCGAGGGCGCGACCGTGGTGGTCGACGGCACGCTCGCGGAGTTCGCGGGTGATGGCTTCTTCGTGGGCACGTCGCTCGTGGACCACGTCCGCCCGGGCATGCGGGTCTACGACGACGAGATCTTCGGCCCCGTGCTGTCCGTCGTGCGCGCGGCGTCCTACGAGGAGGCCGTCGAGCTGGTCAACGCGAACCCGTTCGCCAACGGCACGGCGCTCTTCACCCGCGACGGCGGCACCGCGCGCCGCTTCGAGCTCGACATCCAGGTGGGCATGGTGGGCATCAACGTGCCGCTGCCCGTGCCGATCGGGGCGTACTCGTTCGGCGGCTGGAAGCAGTCGCTGTTCGGCGACTCGCACATCTACGGTCCCGAGTCGATCCACTTCTATACGCGCAGCAAGGTGGTCACCACGCGGTGGCCCCAGCCCAGCGAGTCGCAGATCGACCTGGGCTTCCCCAGCAACCACTGAGTTCCCGCCACCACCGAGCACCACTCATCAAGGAGCGCCATGACAGCGCAGCAGGCGATGACCGGGCAGGAGGCGCGCGTGCGCGCCGACGACCGCGGTCACGTGTTTCACTCGTGGAGCGCCCAGGCGACGATCGACCCGCTGCCCGTCGAGGGCGGCGCGGGATCCGAGTTCTGGGACTACGAGGGCAACCGCTACCTCGACTTCTCGTCTCAGCTGGTGAACCTCAACCTGGGTCACCAGCATCCCGACCTGGTCGCGGCGATCGAGCGCCAGGCGCGCCGCCTCGCGACCGTGCAGCCCTCGTTCGCGAACGACGTCCGCGGGGAGCTCGCGCGGCGGATCGTCGAGGTCGCTGGAGAGCCGTTCGAGAAGGTGTTCTTCACCAACGGCGGCGCCGACGCCAACGAGAACGCCGTGCGCATGGCACGCCTCTCGACCGGCAGGCGCAAGGTGCTCGCGATGTACCGCAGCTATCACGGCAACACCTCGACCGCGATCGCGCTCACGGGAGACCCCCGGCGGTGGCCCAACGAGCCCGCCGACCCGGGCATCGTCCACTTCTTCGGTCCCTACCTCTACCGCTCCGCGTGGGGCGCGACCACCCCCGAGGAGGAGGCCGAGCGCGCTCTCGCGCACCTCGAGCAGGTGATCATGCTCGAGGGCGCGTCGACCATCGCGGCGATCGTCCTCGAGACCATCGTGGGCACCAACGGCGTGCTGGTGCCGCCGCCCGGGTATCTGCAGGGCGTGCGCGCGCTGTGCGACCGCCACGGGATCGTGCTCATTGCGGACGAGGTCATGGTGGGATTCGGGCGCGTGGGCGAGTGGTTCGCTTTCCAGGCGCACGGCGTCGTGCCCGACCTCATCACGTTCGCCAAGGGGGTCAACTCGGGCTATGTGCCGCTGGGTGGCGTGGTGATCTCGGGAGACATCGCGCGCGCCTTCGATCAGCGTGCCTTCCCCGGCGGGCTCACGTACTCCGGCCATCCGCTCGCGTGCGCCGCGGGTGTCGCGACCTTCGAGGTCTTCGCGCGGGACGGAATCCTCGAGCGCGTGCGCGACCTCGGGACGCGCGTGGTCGAACCGACCGTGACGCGCTGGCTCGAGACGCACCCCTCGGTGGGTGACGTGCGCGGCGCGGGGTTGTTCTGGGCCGTCGAGTTGGTGAGGGACCGCGAGACGCGCGAGCCGCTGGTGCCCTTCAACGCGTCCGGGGCGGACGCCGCCCCCATGGCCGCGTTTGCCTCGGCGTGCAAGAAGGCGGGGGTGTGGCCGTTCCTGCACTTCAACCGCACACACCTCGCGCCACCGCTCGTCATCACGGAGGACGAGCTGCGCCGCGGGCTCGACGTCATCGACGCCGCCCTAGAAGTCACCGACGGACTCGCCCTAGGCTCGCAGTCATGAGCGCCGTCGAGACTCAGGCCATCCCGCTGGGAGGCCCGGGCCTGGCGCAGGAGCGCCGGCTCGTCACCGCGATCCCTGGACCGCGGTCGCGCGACCTGCTCGCGCGCAAGGCCGCCGCCGTGGCCGCGGGCGTGGGGCACACGGTTCCCATCGCGGCCGTCGCCGCCGGCGGGGGAGTCGTGGTCGATGCCGACGGCAACTCGCTCATCGATCTGGGCTCGGGAATCGCCGTGACCTCGGTGGGCAACGCCCACCCGCGCGTGGTCGAGGCCGTGCAACGCCAGGCCGCGCAGTTCACCCACACGTGCTTCATGATCTCGCCCTACGAGGGCTACGTGGAGGTCGCGGAGGCGCTCAACCGGGTCACCCCCGGCGCCTTCGAGAAGAAGTCGGCGCTCTTCAACTCCGGCGCGGAGGCCGTCGAGAACGCCGTGAAGATCGCGCGCAAGTTCACGGGCCGCCAGGCCGTCGTGGCCTTCGACCACGCGTATCACGGCCGCACGAACCTCACGATGGCGCTCACCGCGAAGTCCATGCCCTACAAGAGCGGGTTCGGCCCCTTCGCGGCCGAGGTGTATCGCGCCCCGGCCTCGTATCCGTTGCGCGATGGGTTGTCCGGAGAGGCCGCCGCTGCACGCGCGATCGACGTGATCGAGAAGCAGGTGGGCGCGGCCAACCTCGCGGCCGTCATCATCGAGCCGATCCAGGGCGAGGGCGGGTTCATCGTTCCCGCCGAGGGTTTCCTGCCCGCGATCGCCGCGTGGTGTCGCGACAACGGCGTGGTCTTCATCGCGGACGAGGTGCAGACGGGCTTCGCCCGCACGGGCGCGATGTTCGCGTCGGAGCTGTTTGGCGTCGAGCCCGACCTCGTCACCACCGCCAAGGGGATCGCTGCGGGACTGCCGCTCGCCGCGGTGACCGGTCGCGCCGACATCATGGACGCGTCCCACGTGGGCGGGCTGGGCGGCACGTACGGCGGCAACCCGATCGCGTGCGCCGCCGCGCTCGCGTCGTTCGAGGCCTTCGAGAACGACGGCCTGGTCGAGCGAGCGCGGGAGATCGGCGAGGTGCTCGCGTCGCGCCTCGAGGCGATGCGCGCGGGCGATCCCCGCATCGCCGAGGTGCGCGGGCGCGGCGCCATGATGGCGATCGAGTTCGTCGACGCGGAGGGGCGCCCGGACGCGGCCCTCGCCGGGGCGGTCGCGCGCGCGTCGATCGCGAACGGCGTGATCGTGCTCACGTGCGGCACGCACGGCAACGTCATCCGCTTCCTGCCACCCCTGAGCATCGGCGATGCTCTCCTTCACGAGGGCCTCGACGTGGTCGCCGCGGCGCTCGCCGCGAACCGCCAGGAGGTGAACTCATGAGCGATGCCGAACGCGCCCTTCTCGACTCTCTGCCGACCGGTCTGTTCATCGGGGGCCGGTGGCAGGCATCGTCCTCCGGCGCGACCTTCGACGTCACGGACCCGTCGACCGGCGCGACCCTCCTGTCGATCGCCGACGCGTCTCCCGCGGACGGAATGCGCGCCCTCGACGCGGCGGTCGAGGCGAAGGACGCGTGGGCCGCCACCGCGCCTCGAGCGCGTGCTGAGATCCTGCGCCGCGCGTTTGACCTGGCGCAGCAGCGCAAGGAGGACCTCGCGCTGCTCATGACGCTCGAGATGGGCAAGCCGCTCGCCGAGGCGCGCGGTGAGGTCGCGTATGGCGCGGAGTTCCTGCGGTGGTTCTCGGAGGAAGCCGTGCGCATCACCGGTCGCTACGGGCTCAATCCCGAGGGCACCGGCCGGATGGTGGTGTCGCAGCGGCCCGTGGGGCCGTCGTACCTCATCACGCCGTGGAACTTCCCCCTCGCGATGGCGACGCGCAAGATCGCGCCCGCGCTCGCGGCCGGCTGCACCGTGGTGGTCAAGCCCGCCGCGCTCACGCCGCTCACGACGCTGCTGCTCGCGCGCATCCTCGAGGAGGCGGGCGTGCCGGCCGGCGTGGTCAACGTGGTCACCACGACCGACTCGCGCGGCGTCTCGACGCCCGTCATCGCCGACCCGCGGCTGCGCAAGCTGTCCTTCACCGGCTCGACCGAGGTGGGCCGCGCGCTCCTCAAGCAGGCCGCCGACGGCGTGCTGCGGGTGTCGATGGAGCTCGGCGGCAACGCGCCGTTCGTGGTGTTCGAGGACGCGGACCTCGACGCGGCCGTCGAGGGCGCGCTCGCGGCGAAGTTCCGCAACATCGGCCAGGCCTGCACCGCGGCCAACCGGTTCATCGTGCACGAGTCCGTCGCCGAGGAGTTCGCGCGTCGCGTCACCGCGCGCGTCGGGGTCATGAAGGTAGGTCGCGGCACCGAGGACGGGGTGCAGATCGGGCCGCTGATCGACGCGGCCGCGGTCGAGAAGTCGGCCTCGCTCGTGGACGATGCCGTGGCCAGGGGCGCCGCGGTCGCGACCGGCGGCGCGGCCCTCGACGGCCCGGGACACTTCTTCGCGCCGACCGTCGTCACGGGCGTCCGGCCAGGCAGCGAGATCCTCACCGAGGAGATCTTTGGCCCCGTGCTCGCGATCGCGACGTTCGCGACCGAGGCGCAGGCGGTGGAGCTCGCCAACTCGACCGAGTTTGGCCTGGTCTCCTACGTCTACACGCGAGACCTGGCGCGCGGGCACCGCATGGTCGATCTCCTCGACACGGGGATGATGGGCCTCAACGCCGGTGTGGTCTCAAATGCCGCCGCTCCGTTCGGCGGCGTCAAGCAGTCGGGCCTGGGCCGCGAGGGCGGCGCCGAGGGCATTCACGAATACCTGTCCACCAAGTACACCCTGATCCCGGCCGAGTAGCCGCCGAGCACCCGAGGAGAGACATGACCTACGCAGTGGTGAACCCCGCGACCGGCGAGCGCCTGGCCGAATACCCGACGATGACCGAGGCGGACGTCGAGTCCGCGCTCGCGGCGGCGGACGGCGCGTTCAGGGGCTGGTCCCGCACGTCGACGGTCGACGAGCGCGCCGCGCTCGTGCGCCGCGTGGCCGAGCTCCACCGTGAGCGCCGCGAGGAGCTCGCCGCGATCGTGGTGCGCGAAATGGGCAAGCCGCTCGAGGCCGCGCTGGGCGAGGTCGACTTCGCCGCCGACATCACCGAGTACTACGCGGACAACGCGGACGCGATCACGGCGGACACCCCGCTCGAGATCCTGGGCGAGGGCACCGCCGTGATCCGCCGTTCTCCGCTGGGGGCGCTGCTGGGCATCATGCCGTGGAACTTCCCCTACTACCAGGTGGCGCGCTTCGCCGCGCCGAACCTCGTGGTGGGCAACACGATCATCCTCAAGCACGCGCCGCAGTGCCCCGAGTCGGCCGCTGCAATCGCCGCGATGTACCGCGACGCCGGCTTCCCCGAGGGCGCCTACGTCAACGTGTACGCGTCGAATGAGCAGGCGGCGACCATGATCGCCGACCGCCGCATCGCGGGCGTGTCCGTGACCGGCTCCGAGCGTGCAGGATCCGCCGTGGCTGCCCTCGCCGGACAGCACCTCAAGAAGGTCGCGCTCGAGCTGGGCGGCTCGGACCCGTTCATCGTGCTGTCGACCGACGACCTCGACGCGGTCGTGGAGGGCGCCGTCGAGGCGCGCATGGACAACAACGGCCAGTCCTGCAATGCGCCCAAGCGGTTCATCGTGATCGACTCGCTCTACGACGAGTTCCTCGAGAAGTTCACCGCGGCCATGACGGCGTGCACCATGGGCGACCCCTTCGCCGAGGACACCGTCCTGGGGCCGCTGTCGTCGCTCGCCGCTGCCGAGCGCCTCGAGGCGCAGGTCGATCGCGCGGTCGAGCAGGGCGCGACGCTGGTCGCGGGCGGCACGCGCGACGGCGCGTACTACTCGCCCACGGTGCTCGCGGACGTCACCTCCGACATGGACGTGTACCGCGAGGAGCTGTTCGGTCCCGCCGCGGCGGTCTACCGCGTCGCGAGCGAGGAGGAGGCGGTGGCCCTCGCGAACGACACGACCTACGGACTGGGCTCGTACGTCTACACGACCGACCCCGAGCAGGCCCAGCGCGTCGCGGACGCGATCGAGGCGGGCATGGTCTACGTCAACTGCGTGCTCGCGGACAGCCCGGAGCTGCCGTTCGGCGGCGTGAAGCGGTCCGGCACCTCGCGCGAGATGGGGCTGCTCGCCGCCGACGAGTTCGTCAACAAGAAGCTCATCCGGGTGGCGTAGGGGGCCGGGCGCTTTCGTGCTCGATACCCCCTGGGGTATAGTGTCCGCATGACTCTCACTCTTCCCTCGCGTCGCGCCCGCGCGGCGAAGTTCGCCGTGCTCGCGGCCGCCCTGGGCGCCGCCCTATCCCTGTCCGCGTGCTCCGGCGGCGAGCCGGAGGCGCTCGCCTTCGACGGCGCTCACGTGTCCGCGGAGACCTTCGCGGAAGCCGTGGCAACCGAGGGCGTGGTGGTCATCGACGTGCGCACCCCCGCCGAGTTTGCCGAGGGGCACCTGCCCGGTGCCGTCAACATCGACGTCTCGGGCGCGACCTTCGATGCCGAGGTGGCCGAGCTCGATCCCGAGGGCGAGTACGCGGTGTACTGCCGTTCGGGCAACCGCTCGCAGGTCGCGATCGAGGAGATGGCGGCCGACGGCGTCGAGCAGACGGTGGGCCTGACCGGCGGCATCGGGGCGTGGGCCGGCGAGGTCGTGACCGACTAAGGCGGGACGCGGAGCGTTCCGCGTCAGCCGTGCGCCGTGACGAGCTCGCCGCGGCGCACCGCGATGACGGTGCGCGCACCCAGCGCCACCACGAGCGCGGAGGCGGCGGCGAGCGCGAAGCCTCCGATCCATGCGGAGGCCGCGGAGAGCCCTCCCTCGAAGGCGGCGAACATCGCCGAGGCCGCCGCGGCGAGGGGGAACGTATACGCCCACGCGCTCACCGCAAACGGCGTGCGGAACAGGGACGTGGCCTGCGCCGCGAGGAGCGCAAGCTGGAACAGCGTGACGCCGAGCAGCATGAGCGTGAGGGGATCGGTCCATGCGCCGCCAAGCCGCACCCACGCGAGAGCCGCCACCGCGGGCGGCGCGATGAGGATCGCGAGCGTGGGAGCGAGTCGCGGCGGGATGACCCCCTCGACGAAGAGCCTGCCGAGCACCACGGGCAGCAGGCCCAGCCAGTAGAGCGCGCCCACGCCGAGGAAGTACCAGGTCACCTCGGCCGGCGCGTGGTCAACGCCCGCGAGCGGCGCGACCAGGTTGCCCACCACGGGGATGAACCACGCCGGATGAATGTGCATGGCCTGGATGCGCGCGTCCGCGATCCACGTGCGCATCACGAGCACTGTCAGCGCCGCCTGCAGCGCCGCTCCCGCCCACCACAGCACCGCGGAGAGCCCGTGCGAGACCGGGAGGAAGGCGACCGCTAGCACCAGCATCGACACGGACACCGTCGCAACAAAGGCCGACGTGACGGGGTGCGACCACTCGGCCCTGGCATCGGCGCCGTGGAGGGCGACCTTGGCGCCATAGGCGACCGCCGCCGCGGCAAACGCCGCGAGGCCGAGCCAGGCGAGCGCGATTCCGACCCCCTCCGGCGCGTCGATCGCCGCGGCGGCGCGATGCCACGCGACGGCCGTACCGCCCGTGCCCATCGCGATCGCGAAGATGCCGACGGGCAGGTGAGCGAGAGAGCGGGGTGCGGCGGTCATGGCTCCTCCTGGCGGGACGATGCCGGGTCGGGCGAGCGCCGACCCTCGCCTCCGAGCGTATACCGGGGGGTGTATCGAGACGCGCGCATTCCTCGTGACCTAGGTCCTTCGATTCCGTGCCCGACGGAGTCCACCATTCAGGTCAGGTAACAACGTTTTTCGAAAACCCCCTTGCCCCCAACGTCGTGAGCCCCCGAAGGGAGAACAACGATGTCCATCCTTGACCGAGAACGTACCGTCGCACCCCCCGGATACAACAGGTGGCTGGTGCCCCCTGCCGCTCTTGCCGTCCACCTGAGCATCGGCCAGGTGTACGCCTACTCCGTCCTCAAGGACGCGCTGCGCGACCGCTTCGACGCGTCGCACACCCAGATCGGCGTGATCTTCTCCATCTCGATCGTCATGCTCGGCCTGTCGGCCGCGTTCGGGGGCCGCTGGATGGAGCGTCACGGCCCCCGCAAGACCATGGTGCTCGCGGCCGCGGCATGGGTCACGGGCTTCCTGGTCGCCGGCTTTGCCGTGTCGATCGGCCAGCTGTGGCTCGTCTACATCGGCTACGGCGTGATCGGCGGAATCGGCCTGGGCCTGGGTTACATCTCGCCCGTGTCGACGCTCATCAAGTGGTTCCCCGACCGCCCGGGCGTCGCGACCGGGCTCGCGATCATGGGATTCGGTGGCGGCGCGATGCTCGCGGCGCCCCTCACGCAGTTCCTGCTGGGCGCGTACGCGGAGAACGAGGTCGACGCGCTCGTGCCGACGTACCTCACGCTCGGCGGCAGCTATGCCGTCCTCATGCTGCTGGGAGCCGCGGTGATCCGCGTGCCTCCCCAGGGCTACAAGCCCGAGGGCTGGGAGCCCACGGCTCACGTCGCCAAGGTCAGCAGCGGCGGCCAGGTCAACGCGAAGAACGCGATCAAGACCTTCCCGTTCTGGATGTTGTGGCTGGTGCTGTTCACGAACGTCACGGCGGGAATCGGCATCCTCGAAAACGCCAAGCCCATGATCGAGGACTACTTCCCCGCGGTGTCCGCCGCGGCGGCGGCCGGCTTCGTCGGGTTGCTGTCGCTCGCCAACATGGGCGGGCGCATCGGCTGGTCGAGCCTGTCGGACAAGCTCGGACGCAAGGCGACCTACGTCATGTACCTGGGGGCCGGCGCTCTCGCCTACACGGCCGTGGCGCTGTTCGGCCCGTCCAACCTCGTGCTATTCGTCGTGCTCGTGGTCGTCATCATCTCCTTCTACGGAGGCGGATTCGCGACCATTCCCGCGTACCTCAAGGACGTGTTCGGCGAGTTCGAGGTGGGCGCGATCCACGGGCGCCTGCTGACCGCCTGGTCCGCCGCGGGCGTGGCCGGTCCGCTGATCATCAACGGGCTGCTCGACCTGCTCGAGTCCCGCGGGCTCAGCGGAGCGGATCTGTACCGCCCGTCGCTGCTCGTCATGGTGGGCGTGCTCGCGATCGGATTCGTCGCGAACCTGCTGGTGCGTCCCGTCGCCGTGAAGTGGCACGAGCACGCCGACGCGATCCCCGACCACGGCAAGCACAATGCGGCGCACGAACTGGCCGCCGCTGGAAAGGAGGCCTGAGCCATGGCACAGGAGCCGCAGAACAAGGGCGCCTCGCAGCCCCTCGCGTATGTCCTGTGGGTGCTCGTGGGAGCCGCGCTGCTGTACGGCGTGAGCCAGACGGCCATCAAGGCGTTCGCGCTCTTCACGGGATAGTCCCGCCTCGACCGACGGGGACCGGCGCCGCACGGCGCCGGTCCCCGTCGGCGTCTGGGCAGGCGTGCGCGACGCGCCGTCCACCCCGGAAGTCGGGGGGCCGATGCCCGGGTGGGCGGGGCATCGTCCCCCTCCGGAAGCCACGAAAACCCCTGGTGAAGATGCCCCCCGGGGTATGAAGGGCCTGGTAGTGGGCCTATGGTCCCTGGGACCTAGGACTGTCGAATCCCGGCGGCACGCGTCCTACCGTGAAGTCATGGGATCGAGGCCCGGAGGGGGCCGGAACCCGCGCCAGAGGAGCCGAATCACCATGACTACCACCGCACCGGAGACGCCGGCGGAAACCACCGTCGCGGAGTCGATCGACGCGCTCGTCGCCAACGCGCAGCGCGCGCTGGACGCCTACTCCACCTTCACTCAGGACGACGTCAACCTTCTCGTGAAGAAGGCTTCGGTCGCCGCCCTCAACCAGCACGGCGAGCTCGCCGTCCTCGCGGTCGAGGAGACCGGCCGCGGCGTGTTCGAGGACAAGGCCGTCAAGAACATCTTCGCGTGCGAGCACGTGACCCACTCGATGGCCCCCATGAAGACCGTGGGCATCATCAGCGAGGACCCGATCACGGGCATCACCGAGATCGCGGAGCCCGTCGGCGTGGTCGCGGGTGTCACCCCCGTGACCAACCCCACCTCGACCGCGATCTTCAAGTCGCTCATCGCGCTGAAGACCCGCAACCCGATCATCTTCGCGTTCCACCCGAGCGCGCAGAAGTCGTCCGTCGCGGCCGCCAAGATCGTGCGCGACGCCGCGATCGCCGCGGGTGCGCCCGAGCACTGCATCCAGTGGGTCGAGACCCCCTCGCTCGAGGCGACCAACCTGCTCATGAACCACGACGGCATCGCGCTGATCCTCGCGACCGGCGGCAACGCCATGGTCAAGGCGGCCTACAGCTGCGGCAAGCCGGCGCTGGGCGTCGGCGCGGGCAACGTGCCCGCCTACGTGCACAAGTCCGCTGTCCTCAAGCGCTCGATCAACGACCTGGTGATCTCGAAGGCGTTCGACAACGGCATGGTGTGCGCGTCCGAGCAGGCCGTCATCCTCGACACCGAGATCTACGACGAGGCGCTCGCGCTGTTCGACCGCCTCCACGCGTACCGCGTCACGGCGGACGAGAAGGCGAAGCTCGAGGAGTTCATCTTCGGCGTTCAGGCGAACGGCGAGAACTGCGCCGGTGCCAAGCTCAACCCGAACGTCGTGGGTAAGTCGCCGCAGTGGATCGCCGAGCAGGCGGGCTTCTCGGTGCCCGAGGAGACCTCGATCATCCTCGCCGAGGTGTCGACCGTGGGCGAGAGCGAGCCCCTCACCCGCGAGAAGCTCGCGCCGGTGCTCGCGGTGCTGCGCGCCGAGACCACGGAGCAGGGCCTCGACTACGCCGAGCGCATGGTCGAGTTCCACGGCCTGGGCCACTCGGCCGCGATCCACGCGACCGACGACGCTCTCATCAAGGAGTTCGGCAAGCGCGTCAAGGCGATCCGCGTGATCGTGAACTCGCCGTCCTCGCACGGTGGAATCGGCGACATCTACAACGCCTTCCTTCCCTCGCTCACGCTGGGCTGCGGCTCGTACGGGCGCAACTCGGTGTCGAACAACGTCACCGCGGTGAACCTGATCAACGTCAAGCGGATCGGCCGGAGGAACAACAACATGCAGTGGTTCAAGGTGCCGGCGAAGACGTACTTCGAGCCCAACGCGATCCAGTACCTGCACGACATGAACGGCGTCGAGCGCGTCACGATCATCACGGACGCGACCATGACCCGCATCGGCGTGGTCGACAAGGTCCTCGACGTCCTCAACCGCCGTGCGAACCCGGTGTCCGTGCAGATCATGGACAACGTCGAGCCCGAGCCGAGCGTCGCGACGGTCCGCAAGGGCGCCGAGGTGCTGCGCGCCTTCAAGCCCGACACGATCATCGCGGTCGGCGGCGGCTCGCCCATGGACGCGGCCAAGGTCATGTGGCTGCTCTACGAGCACCCCGACATCGACTTCGCCGACCTCAAGGAGAAGTTCTTCGACGTCCGCAAGCGCGCGTTCCAGTTCCCCAAGCTGGGCGAGCTCGCGAAGCTGGTCTGCATCCCGACCACGTCGGGCACCGGCTCCGAGGTGACGCCGTTCGCGGTCATCACCGACCCCGAGACCGGCCGCAAGTACCCGCTCGCGGACTACGCGCTGACCCCGACCGTCGCGATCGTCGACCCGGTGCTCACCGCGAACCTCCCGGCTCGCGTGGCCGCGGACTCGGGCTTCGACGCCCTCACCCACGCGACCGAGGCCTACGTCTCGGTGTACGCCAACGACTACACCGACGGCCTCGCCCTGCAGGCCATCAAGATGGTCTTCGAGTACATCGAGGAGTCCGTCACGGTCGGCGGCAGCGCGGTCAAGGCGCGCGAGAAGATGCACAACGCCGCGACGATCGCGGGCATGGCCTTCGCGAACGCCTTCCTGGGCCTCGTACACGCCATGTCGCACGTGACCGGTTCGACGCACCACGTCGCACACGGCCGCACCAACGCGATCTACCTGCCGCACGTGATCCGCTACAACGGCAAGGTTCCCACCAAGCCGACCTCGTGGCCCAAGGCGGAGTCCTACGTGGCTCCCGAGCGCTACCAGCAGATCGCGAAGATGCTCGGTCTGCCGGCCTCGACCCCCGACGAGGGCGTCGAGTCCTACGCCAAGGCGGTCGAGGAGCTGCGCGACAAGGTGGGCATCGAGCGGTCGTTCAAGGACGTCGGCGTCGACGAGACGGACTTCATGTCCGGACTCGACACCCTCGCGATGAACGCCTACGCGGACCAGTGCGCCCCGGCGAACCCGCGTCTGCCGATGCTCGAGGACATGAAGGTGATGATGGAGGCCGCGTACTACGGCATCACGTGGGACGAGGTGAAGGCCGGCCGCAAGACCGAGTCGGGCCCCGCCGCCGCCCCCAAGAAGGTCGCTCGCAAGAAGGCCTGACCACAGTCTGGCTCCGGGGACTCGACCGTCCCCTGAGTCGCTCCCGCAGGGCCCCGACGCTCCATCCGAGCGTCGGGGTCCTGTGCCGTGTGCGGGGCGCGAGCGCCGGGACGATGCGCCGCCAGCGGCGTGCCCCGCGCGCGCCGCACTAGACTGAATCCTCGTGGCCACCGACTTCGCGACCGAGATTCAAGAACTGCGCTCGACCTTTTCTCAGATCGAGGCGGTGACCGACCCGGCGAAGCTCAAGGCGCGCATCGCCGAGCTCGAGAGCCAGGCGGCCGCCCCCGACCTCTGGGACGACCAGGACAACGCCCAGGCCGTGACCAGCCAGCTCAGCCAGGCCAACGCCGAGCTCGACCGCGTGACCCGCATGGGTGGGCGCATCGACGACCTCGAGGTGCTGGTCGAGATGGGCACCGAGGGCGAGGACGAGGACACGCTCGCCGAGGCGGAGGTCGAGCTCGCGAAGCTCAAGAAGGACCTCTCCGCCCTTGAGATCCGCACGCTCATGACGGGGGAGTGGGACGAGCGCAACGCCGTCGTGACGATCCGCTCGGGCGCGGGCGGCGACGACGCCACGGACTTCGCCGAGATGCTGCTGCGCATGTACCTGCGCTGGGCCGAGCGTCACGGCTACGCCACCAAGGTGCTCGACACCTCCTACGCGGAGGGCGCCGGCATCAAGTCCGCGACCTTCGAGCTCAACGCCCCCTACGCGTACGGCACGCTGTCCGTCGAGGCGGGCACGCACCGCCTCGCGCGCATCAGCCCGTTCGGCTCGGCCGACAAGCGCCAGACCAGCTTCGCGGCCGTCGAGGTGATCCCGCTCATCGAGTCGACGGACCACATCGAGGTGCCCGAGTCCGACATCAAGGTCGACGTGTTCCGCTCGTCGGGCCCCGGCGGCCAGTCCGTCAACACGACGGACTCCGCGGTGCGCCTCACCCACCTGCCCACCGGCCTCGTGGTGTCGATGCAGGATGAGAAGTCGCAGATTCAGAACCGCGCCGCCGCGATGCGCGTGCTGCAGTCGCGACTGCTCCTGCTCAAGAAGGAGGAGGAGGCCGCGCAGAAGAAGGAGCTCGCCGGGGACATCAAGGCGAGTTGGGGCGACCAGATGCGCTCGTACTTCCTCTACGGCCAGCAGCTCGTCAAGGACCTGCGCACGGGCTACGAGGTCGGCAACCCGCAGATCGTGTTCGACGGTGACCTCGACGGCTTCATCGACGCGGGCATCCGCTGGCGTCGCTCGGCCCAGAACGCCGAGTAGGCCTCGCGGCGCGCCTCCCTGCTCCTCCCGAGCGGTATTCCTACGATGCTGAGGTGGCGTGTGCCCAACCCCTCGCGCCCCGATACTCATGATTCGACTCGATAACGTCACCAAGGTCTACAAGCGGGGCGCCCGCCCCGCGCTCGACGGCGTGTCCGTCGAGATCGAGCGCGGCGACTTCGTCTTCCTCGTCGGATCCTCGGGATCGGGCAAGTCCACGTTCCTCAAGCTCGTGCTGCGCGAGGAGCGACCCACGGGCGGCGACGTCTACGTGGCGGGGCGCCACCTCAACAAGCTGTCCGCGTGGCGCGTGCCGCACCTGCGCCGCGAGATCGGCGCCGTGTTCCAGGACTTCCGCCTGCTGCCCAACAAGACCGTCTATCAGAACGTCGCGTTCGCGCTCCAGGTGATCGGCAAGAACCGTCACCACATTCAGTCCACGGTTCCCGAGATGCTCGAGCTCGTGGGCCTGTCGGGCAAGGAGCGGCGCATGCCGCACGAGCTCTCGGGCGGCGAGCAGCAGCGCGTGGCGATCGCGCGCGCATTCGTCAACCACCCGCCGATCCTGCTGTGCGACGAGCCCACGGGAAACCTCGACCCCGGGACCTCGGTGGGCATCATGCGACTGCTCGACCGCATCAACCGGACGGGCACCACGGTGCTCATGGCCACCCACGACGACGAGATCGTGGACCAGATGCGCAAGCGTGTCATCGAGCTCAAGGGCGGCCAGCTGGTCCGTGACCAGGACCGCGGCGTCTACGGATTGGAGCGCGTGTGAGGCTCCAGTTCATCCTGGGCGAGGTGGTCAACGGCCTGCGCCGCAATTCGACCATGGCGCTGTCCGTGGTGCTCGTGACCTTCGTGTCGCTCACCTTCGTGGGCGCGGCCGCGCTGATCCAGATGCAGATCGACCAGCTCAAGGACGACTGGTACGGCAAGGTCGAGATCTCGATCTTCCTGTGCCCCGAGAACTCCCGCAACGAGCGCTGTGCCGAGGGCGCGGTGACCGCGGACCAGGAGGAGTCGATCCGCGGCGTGCTCGAGGACGGCGCGCTGCAGGACCTGGTCCAGGAGGTCTTCTACGAGTCGCGCGAAGAGGCCTACGAGAAGTTCGTCGCGAACGACGAGGACGGCATCTGGTCCTCGCTCACGCCGGACCAGATGCAGCCCAGCTTCCGCGTCAAGCTCTCCGATCCCGAGCAGTTCCAGGTGGTGGCCGACGCGACCGAGGGCCTGCCGGGGGTCGACGTGGTCCAGGACCAGCGCGAGATCTTCTCCGAACTGTTCCGCTTCCTCAACGCCGCGACGCTCATCGCGGCCGCGCTCGCGGGTGTCATGCTGCTCGCCGCGATGCTGCTCATCACCACCACGATCCGCCTGAGCGCGCTGAGCCGGCGTCGCGAGACGCAGATCATGCGCATGGTGGGCTCGTCCCGCTCGCTCATCCAGATGCCGTTCATGCTCGAGGGCGCGGTGGCCGCGACGGCGGGCGCGCTGCTCGCCGTCGGCGGCCTGTACTTCGGGGTGCGCTACCTCGTCGAGGACTGGCTGCGCGGCTCCGTCACGTGGGTTCAGTACATTGGGGCGCAGGACGTGTGGGCGGTCGCGCCGTGGCTCATGGTCATCGCCGTGGGGCTCGCCGCCATCGCGTCGCTCGTCACGCTCGGGAGGTACACGCGCGCATGATTCGGCTAAGGTCCGCGGCCGTCGTGGCCGCCGCAATGTTCATGATCGCCCTGGTCACCGGCGCGGTCGTGTCCGGCGCCGATGCCGTGGGCGGCTTCCAGGCCGCGTCCAGCTACGA
Organism: Demequina sediminis; assembly: GCF_039545075.1. Taxonomy (NCBI): domain Bacteria; kingdom Bacillati; phylum Actinomycetota; class Actinomycetes; order Micrococcales; family Demequinaceae; genus Demequina; species Demequina sediminis. Next base: position 22,952 of record NZ_BAABRR010000009.1, read on the forward strand.
CGACGACATCGACCGCACGCGCGACGAGCAGGAGCGCTACGAGCAGGAGATGGCGGACCTCGAGGCCGCCCTCGAGGACACCAGCGCGGAGATCGTCGAGGCCGCGCGCGCACTGCGCGAGACCGAGGCCAAGCTGCCCGCGGCGCAGGCCGAGCTCGACGCGGCGAACGAGAAGGTCGACGAGGCACTCGTGCAGCAGCAGCTCGTCGCCGACAAGCTCGCGGCCGCCGAGGCTCAGGACCAGGCGATCTCCGACCAGATCGCGGCGGACGAGGACCGCATCGCCGACCTCCAGCAGATCGTCGCGGCGCTCGCGCGGGCCCAGTATCAGGGCGTGGGCGACGACGAGGCGCTGAGCCTGGTGTTTGGCGCGACCACCTCGCAGGAGTTTGTCGACGAGTTTGCCGCGGACCACAACGCGTCGCGCGTGCAGTCCAACTCCCTGGCTGACATGGAGGAGATCGCCGCCGTCAACCGCAACCGCGGTGCCCGCCAGGAGGCCGTGCGCGAGTACATCGCGGAGCTCAAGGTCGAGGCCGACCGCCTGGTCGCGGAGACCAAGGTGCTCCAGGAGGCCGCGGCGGAGAAGAAGGCCGCGCTCGACGCGATCGTCGAGGAGCAGCGGGCGATCAAGGCGCAGCTCGAGGAGCGCAAGGCCGAGGAGCTGGCCAAGCAGAACGAGATCGCGGCGAAGCAGCAGGCGACGCGCGACAAGCTCAAGAGCCTCGTGGCGAAGAAGCTTGCCGAGGAAGAGAAGCGCCGTCAGGAAGAGGCGGCCGCAGGCGGCGGATCGAGCGGCGGATCGAGCGGCGCGGGTCCGTCGAAGGGCACGCTCGGCTATCCGACCGAGGTGCCGTACATCACCTCGAGCTACGGGATGCGCTACCACCCCGTGCTGAACTACTGGCGACTTCACGCCGGCACCGACTTCCGCGCCTATTGCGGAACGCCCATCTACGCCGCCCGCGAGGGTCAGGTCCAGTGGGCGTCGTATCAGGGCGGCTTCGGCAACCAGGTGATGATCGACCACGGCATCGTGGGCGGCAAGTCGCTCATGTCGAGCTACAACCACCTGACCCGGGCCGCGGTCGGCTCGGGCCAGTACGTCACGCGCGGCCAGCTTGTGGGCTACTCCGGCACCACCGGCACGTCGACGGCATGCCACCTGCACTTCGAGGTCTACGTCAACGGCGAGACCGTCGACCCCATGTCGGTCATCGGCTCCTGAACCAGGGCATCGTCCCGGTAGACTGGTGCGTCGCCCGCCCGGGCGAGGACATCGAGGAGGTGAGTCATGGGTGACGGCATCAAGGTGGTTGCGACCAACCGCGCCGCGCGCCACGACTTCTTCATCGACGATGTCTTCGAGGCGGGAATCGTGCTCACCGGCACCGAGGTGAAGTCGCTGCGCCAGGGGCGCGCCGTGATCGGCGACGGCTACGTGTACATCGACGGCGGCGAGGCCTGGGCGGAGAACATCCACATCCCGGAGTACTCGCAGGGCACGTGGACCAATCACGCCCCGCGTCGCAAGCGCAAGCTCCTGCTGCACGGCCATGAGATCGAGGACCTCCAGCAGCGCACGCGCGAGAAGGGCTTCACGATCGTCCCGCTGCGCCTGTACTTCCTCGACGGCCGCGCGAAGCTCGAGATTGGCCTCGGCCGCGGTAAGAAGATGCACGACAAGCGCCAGGCCCTGCGCGAGAAGCAGGACAAGCGCGAGTCGGAGCGCTCGCTGGGCGTCCAGCGCCGCCTCAACACCTGAGGATGCGCGCGGGGACGATGCGCCGCACCCCGGTGTGGGGTGACCACCGCGCGTGTGTCACCGCGTGCGCCGCGGCTTCGGCATGATGGGGGGCATGACGCGCACCTTCGCCGCCCTCGCGATCGCCCTGGTCGCAGCCGTTTTCCCCACCGCCGCGCAGGCCGCGACCGACGGCGGCCGCAGCGTCGACAGGTGGGACGCGACCTACGTGCTCTCCGAGGACGGGTCCGCTCGCGTGCGCGTGGAGATCGACTTCAACTTCGGCGATGAGCCGGGCCACGGGCCGTTCTGGACCCTCCCGATCCGCCAGGGCTACGACGACACGTATGCGCGCGTGTACGACATCACCGACGTCACGGCCTCCTCTCCCTCGGGCGCGCCCGCTGAGGTCTACCTCGAGGAGGGGTCGGACTGGCTGGCGGTGCGCGTGGGTGACGAGGACGTGGACGATGTCTCCGGAGTGCAGACCTACGTCCTCGAGTACACGATCGACGCCGTGATGAACGCGACCACGGCCGACGAGACCGAGACGGGCGTCGCGGGCGACGAGTTCTACTGGAACGTCATCGGCGACGGCTGGGAGACGCCGATCAGCGACATCGCGGTCACCGTGACGGGCGCCGCCGACGTCACCGCGGTGCAGTGCTGGGCGGGAGAGGCGGGCGGAGACGCCGCGTGCGGCGCGGCGGACTCGACCGGGGCATCGGCGACCTTCACCCAGGACGCGCTCGCCCCCGGCGAGCCGCTCACGGTCGCGGTGCTCTTCCCCTCCGGCACCCACGAGACCACGCCCGTGCTGGTCGAGAGCAACGACTTCGCGCGCGCCTTCCGCCTCACGCCGTGGACGGTGGGAGCCGCGCTGCTCATCCTGCTGGGCGGCGGGTGGTTGATCGTGCGCCGACTGCTCGCGACGGGGACGGACCAGGCGTATGCGGGGCTGACGCCCGGCGTGGCGCCCGCCTTCGGCGCCGAGGCGCAGGTCACGCGCCGCAACCGCAACGAGCCCGTCGCGGTCGCGTTCGCTCCGCCGGCGAACCTGCGGCCAGGACAGCTGGGCACGCTGATCGACGAGGTCGCGGACACGCGCGACGTCACCGCGACGATGGTCGATCTCGCGGTGCGCGGCTACCTGGTGATCGAGGAGGTGGGGGAGAAGGACTACGCGTTCGTGAAGACGCGCGAGGCGGATGACAACCTCCGCCCCTACGCGCGCACGCTCTTCGACGCTGTCTTCGACGGCCGCGACCGCGTGACGCTCACGGACCTCAAGACCACGTTCCACGCCGACATGGCGAAGGTCCAGTCCGAGCTCTATGCGGAGGTGACCGAGCTCGGCTGGTTCAACCGCAACCCCTCGCACGCGCGTCAGGCGTGGGCCGGCGTGGGCATCGGCATCCTGATCGGCGGCGTGCTCGCGACGATCGGCCTCGCCAACGTGAGCTCGTGGGCGCTGCTGGGCATCCCGGTCATCATCCTGGGCCTCGCGATGCTCGTCACCACCAAGATCGCGCCGGCACGCACCCCCGAGGGCACGCGTGTGCTGGCCGAGACGCGCGGCTTCGAGCTGTACCTGCGCACCGCGGAGGGAGAGCAGCTGCGCTTCGAGGAGGGCCAGGACATCTTCGGGCGCTACCTGCCCTACGCGATCGCGTTTGGCGTCACGGAGCAGTGGACCAGGAAGTTCGAGGCACTCGCCGCGCAGGGCGTGCAGCTCGCCGAGCCCACCTGGTATCACGGAGCGGCCTACGGTGCGTTCTGGCTGCACGCGGGCGGCTTCGGCCACCGCATGAGCGAGTTCACCAGCATGGCCGATGCCGCGATGAGCGCCCCCACCCCGTCCAGTTCTGGCGGGTCGGGCTTCTCCGGCGGCGGCTTCTCCGGTGGTGGTGGCGGCGGAGGGGGCGGCGGCGGCTGGTGAGGCCGGTCCCCTGACCCGCGCCGCTACGCGCGCGCGACCGCGTCGAGCATCCTGAGGCCCGCCGCGTCGAAGCCCGCCGCGGTGGCGCTCACGACGCCCACCGCCGCACGCGCCTCGCGGTCCACCCCCACGAACGACGCGAATCCGCCCGTGCGGCCGTTGTGCCACGTCACGACGCGTCCGCGCGCCTCGAGCGTGATCCACGCGGCGCCGATGCGTGCGCCGCGACCCGCCTCCGCGACAGGGTCGAGGGCGCCGATCCCCGGCGCGCTGCCCTCCGCGAGCGCGCCCACGAACGCCCCGAGGTCGGCCGCGGTGGTGCGGACCCCGCCCGCCGGTGCGATCGCCTCGCCGGTCCACGCGGCGTGAGGCCGGCCCCTCCTGCTGGTCCCGGTCAGCGCCGCGGGGCGCAACTCGTCGCGAGTCGCGGGCGCATACGTGTCGGTCATGCCCAGCGGCACGGTGAGCCGGTCCCGCAGGAGCGCCGCGAAGGTGGTGCCTGCCGCGCGCGCGAGCGCCGCGCCCAGCAGCTCGAAACCCAGATTCGAGTACACGAAGCCGGGTCGCCCGAGAGCGGTTGACTCCGCCTGCTCGATGAGCTGCGCGAGCGTGTCTCCGTACGGGTTCTCGCCGCGCGCCCACATCCGCCACGTGCGGCGCAAGAGCGGTCGCTCGGGGCCCATCGCGGGCTGCGGAGGCACGCCCCCGTGGTGCGTGGCGAGAGCGCCCAACGTCACCGGAGCCAGCGCGCCGGTCAGCCCGAGCGTGTCACCCAGGGTGGACTCGGTGGTCACCTCGCCGCGTGCGATCGAGTCGTGCAGGAGCAGTCCCGTCATCCCCTTGGACACCGAGCCGATCTCGCCGTCCGAGCCCTCGGCGGCGCCCACGGTCCGGTGCAGCGTCTCGCCGCCCCGGTGGACGGCGATCAATACGGTGCGGTGGCGGCGCGGAAGCAGTCGCTGGGCGACATCGAGGACCGTCATGGCACGACCGTAGCCCGCAAGCAACGATGCCCGCCGTCCCACGCGGGGAGGGCGGGCATCGTCGCGCGGTGACCTACGCGCTCGCGTGCGGCACGGGGTGGGCGCGCTCGAGCGCCGCGCCCTCGACGTCCACGTTCGGCAGGATCCGGTCGAGCCAGCCCGGAAGCCACCACGCCTTGTCGCCCACGAGGTGCATGAGCGACGGCACGATCACCATGCGGACCACGAAGGCGTCGAACAGCACGCCCATCGCGAGCCCGAAGCCCATCGGCCGGATCATCGCGATGTGCGAGAACACGAAGCCGCCGAACACCGAGATCATGATGATCGCGGCGGCGGTGACCACCGCCCGGCCGTGGCGCAGGCCCGCGACTACGGACTCGCGCGCGTTCATGCCGTGCACGTAGGCCTCGCGCATGCCGGTGGTGAGGAAGAGCTGGTAGTCCATCGCGAGGCCGAACAGGATGCCGGTCAGCAGGATGGGCAGGAAGCTCAGGATCGGCCCCGGGTCGTGGACGCCGAACAGGTCGCTCAGCCATCCCCACTGGAACACCGCGGTCACGGCGCCGAACGCCGCGAACAGCGACAGGACGAACCCGAGCGTGGCGATGAGCGGCACGATCAGCGAGCGGAACACGATCACCAGGATGATGATCGACAGCCCCACGACGATCGCGAGGTAGAGCGGCAGGACAGAGTCGAGCTTCTCGGACACGTCGATGTTGCCGCTGGCCTCTCCCGCGACGCCGATCTCCACCTCGGACAGCGACGCATCGTCCCGCGCGGCCGTGCCCGAGGCGTCGAGCGGCGATAGCGCGCGGAGGTCGTGCACGAGTGCCGCGGTGGACTCGCTCGACGGGCCCTCGGCCGGGATGACCTGGAAGGCGAAGAAGTCGCGATCGTCGGACACGCCCGCTGGCGCGACCGCCGTGACGTCCTCGTGCTCCATGAGCGCGGTGGCGATGGCAGCCTGGGTCGCGATCACGCCATCCTCGGTGACCACCTCGGGGAGCGCGGCGGTCACGAGCAGCGTGCCGTTGACGCCCTCGCCGAATGCGGAGCCGATGGTCGTGTACGCGATGTACTGCGTCGAGTCCTGCGGCTCCTGGGTGCCGTCCGGAAGGCCCAGTCGCATCGACATCGCGGGGAGCGCGATGACCAGCAGCGCGGCGGACGCCGCGAGGAACGCGAGCACGGCGCGGCCGGTGCGCATCGCGGCGACGGGAGCCTCGGCGTGCTCGGGAGCGCCGATGCTCGCGCGGGCCTTGGCCCCGAGCACGCGGGTCCCCATGAGGCCCAGCAGGGCGGGGGTGAGGGTCACCGCGGTGAGCACCGCGACCGCGACGCAGAAGGCCGCGACGGTGCCCATGATCCCGAGGAACGGCACGCCCGTGACGTTGAGGGCGAGCAGCGCGACCATCACCGTGGTGCCGGCGAACACGACCGCGTTGCCGGAGGTGCCGTTGGCGAGACCCACGGACTCGTGGACGTCCATGCCACGCTTCACCTGCTGGCGATGACGGTTGACGATGAAAAGCGAGTAGTCGATGCCGACCGCGAGCGCGAGCATCACGCCCAGCACCGGCGTGACGGAGGACATCTCGACCGTGCCGGAGAACGCCAGGGCGGTCGCGACGCCCACGCCCACGCCAAGGACGGAGGTGAGGATGGGCTGCACCGCGGGCCAGATCGCCCGCATCATGACCATCAGTACGACGAACGCGAGCGCGACGCCCACGACCTCACCCACGCCCAGGATGCCGGAGACGTCGGACGCGAGGTCGGCCGAGAAGTCGACGGAGACGCCCTCGGGGACCGCGGTGGAGATCGCCTCGATGACGGCCTCCTTGTCCGTCTGCACCACGCCGTAGACGGGCGTGTCGAACTGGATGAGGCCCAGCGCGGTGGTGCCGTCCTCCGAGACGGAGCGGATGCCGGCGGCGGCGTCGGCCAGCTGCGTCCCGAGCGCGAGCTGCGCCTCCTGCGCGGTGAGTTCCGCGAGGCCAGCGTCGATCTGCTCCTGCTGCGTCGAGATCTCGGACTGCTGCTCCTCGAGCTGAGCGAGGCCAGCGTCGAGCTGGGCCTGCTGCGCGTCGAACTCGGCCTGCGCGGCCTCGTACATGCCCGCCTCGCGGGCCTGCGCGATCGCGGCGTCGAGCTGAGCCTGGCCCGCCTCGAGCTCCGCGCGGGCGGCGTCGAGCTGCTCCTGACCCGCGTCGAGCTGAGCCTGGCCGGCCTCGATCTCGGCGCGCGCATCGGCGATCTGCTGGGGGGCGGCGTCGAGCTGAGCGCGCTGCTCGGCGAGCTGCGCCTGCGTGATGAAGGGGTCGACCACGCCGGAGACCGCGCTCACGTCCTCGGCCGCGGCGAGCGCCTCCGAGATGCCTTCGCGCTGCTCTGTGGTGAGCTCGGTGCCGTCCTCGGTGTGGAAGACGGCGCGCGCGGAGCCGCCGTCGAGCCCGGGAATCTCCTCGGAGAGCTGGTCCGTGACCCGCTCGGTCTCGAGGCCGGGGATCGAGAAGCTGTCGGTGAGCGTGCCGCCGAATGCGACGAACGATCCGCCCGCGACGGCGAGCGCGAGGATCCACGCGAGGATCACGACGAGCGGCCGCATCGCCGCGGAGCGGCCGATGCGGTACAGGAGGTTGGCCACGGGGGCACCTTTCTGCGGTGAGGGAAGGGGGCGGTGGCGACGATGCCGGGGACGGCCGGGCTCCCGGTGCGAGTGTCGCGGCGGGGCTCCTGGCCTCGGATCAGCGTAAGTGACGCGCGGGAGTTGTGCAACAACTGTTGGTTATCGGGTGGTGAACGTGTCCCCAAAGGTGCCACAATCTCCGTGTGGACGCCCGCATCGTCAAGACCCGACGCCGCCTCCAGGAGGCGCTCTTCGCTCTCGCGCGCGAGCGCGGCGTGGACGAGGTCTCGGTGAGTGACATCGCGGCGCGCGCAGGCGTCAACCGCAGCACGTTCTACCAGCACTACTCCGACAAGGAGACGCTGCTCGCCGACGCCCTCGATCTCATCGCGGAGGAGGCGGGCGCGCAGCTCGAGCGCATCGAGCTCGACTCGCCCGACCCCCCCGAGGCGCTCGTGCTGTTCCTCGACCACATCGACACCCATGCCGAGCTCTACGTGCGCGTCTTCACGGAGCCCGGCTACGGGGCGGTGCTCGCGCGGCTGCGACTCAAGACGCGCGAGGCGATCCGCGGGCTCGCCCCGGAGGCGGGCGACGTCATCCCGCGCGAGGTCCCGGTCGACGCCGTCGCCGCGGGCATCACCGGGCTGGTGCTGGGAGTGATCGGCGAGTGGCTCGCCCTCGATCCGCGCCCCTCGGCTCGCGAGGCCGCCACCTGGATCTGGCGGATCGTGATGGGGCTGCCCGGAGTGGAGCCAGGCAACACGGGCGAAACCTGCGCTTGCTAGCCTCGGCGCCACGCAGGCCCTTCGCTAGCGGCGGGCCCCGCCGCTCGGGTCCTGCGCCGGAGGGTCGCTCGTGTCTGAGCCCACCATTGTCGACAAGTCCGCCGCGGGTCTGAACGCCCGCCAGTATCACGTGGGCCTCGCGCCGGGTGAGGTGGGGACGGTTGCGCTCCTGCCCGGCGACCCGTTCCGCGTGCCCATGATTGCCGAGTTCCTCACGGACGTCACGGAGGTCGCGCACCGGCGCGAACACCGCACCATGACCGGCTACTACAAGGGGCGCCTCATCACCGCGACCTCGACCGGCATGGGCTGCCCCTCGACCGCGATCGCCGTCGAGGAGCTCGCGCGCGTGGGCGTGACCTCGTTCATCCGTGTGGGGTCGTCCGCCGCGCTGCAGCCGGGCATCGAGCCGGGTGACCTGCTCGTGTCCGAGGGCTCACTACGCAACGACGGCACTACGGCCGCCTATGTCCATCCCGGGTATCCCGCCGTGCCCGACCTCGCCGTGGCATCGTCTCTCACGCAGGTGGCGCGCGAACTCACCGCGGGCACCGCGCGGCGCGTCTTCGCCGGCATCAACGCCACGGACGACGCGTTCTACGCCGAGGGGCCCGAGTGGATCGCGGAGCTGTCGCGGTTGGGCATCCTCAACGTCGAGATGGAGAGCTCCGCGATGTATGTGGTCGCGCGTCTGCGCGGGCTGCGTGCGGGGATGATCTGCGCGTGCTCGTCGAACCTGGTCGACGGCGCGAGCCTGTACTCGGAGAAGAACGCGGCACTCAAGGATGGGTGGATGGCCTCGATCGAGGTCGCGCTCGAGACCGCGGTGCGGCTCGAGTTGTAGCGCCGCACGGGGGTAGGGCAGTGGGGGCTTGGGCGGTGTCGGTCGTGCCGGTAGAATGGTCCTACAACTACACAGGGGATGATCGGTTTCGACGTGTGTTTACTTCCGAAGGGAAGCGGGCCGAGAACGCAGGGTTATCTCGTTAACGACCCCTGCAAACCAATAGGTGCCGATTCCAAGCGCACCGACTTCGCCCTCGCTGCCTAAGCGAGCGCCATGAAGTCCGTCAGCCCGGGGGTGTTCCCGACCCGGATCCTGGCGTCGACTAGGGAACTTGCTTCAGCTCCTCGTCATCGGGGGCTGCGGGACTCTTAGATGACTGGGCCTATCCGACGTGCTCGCCTGATGCGTGCCGGGGGCCGAGAAATACTCCTCAGGCTGCGCCCGGAGAAGACTTCGGTTTGGACATGCGGACCCGGGTTCGATTCCCGGCATCTCCACTCATCCCTGTGGTTCACGAGCGGCCGCCGCACCCGGTTCGGGTGGGCGGCCGTTCGCACGCCCGCCCGCATCGTTACGCTCTGTCCATGACGCTCGCGATCCTCGCCACGCTGGTCGGACTCCTCGCGCTGTGGTGGAGCGCCGACCGGTTTGTGGGCGGTGCGTCCGCGGTCGCGACTCACATGGGCGTGTCGCCGCTGCTGGTGGGCATGCTCATCGTCGGCTTCGGGACGTCCGCGCCCGAGCTCGTGGTGTCCGCGTTCGCCGCGGCGGGAGGCGATCCAGGGATCGCTCTCGGCAACGCGATCGGGTCGAACATCGCGAACATCGGCCTCATCCTGGGCGCCACGGCGATCCTGGTGCCCATCGCGGTGCATCGTGGCGTGCTCGTGCGCGAAATGCCGTTGCTGCTGGGCCTCACCGTGCTGCTCGCGGTGCTCATGCTTGACGGGGAGATCTCGCGCGTCGACGCGCTGATCCTCGTGGCCGCGCTCGGCGCGCAGATCGCGTGGTCGATCTGGGACGCGCGACGCCGCCAGCGCGAGGCCGAGCCGGACGAGCTCGCGATCGAGGTGGAGGAGCGCGAACGCATCGAGGCGATGAGCCGCGCCAGGGCGTGGGCGTGGACGCTCGGCGGCATCGTCCTGCTGGTGGTCGCCTCACGCGTCCTCGTGTGGGGAGCCGTGGGCATCGCTCAGCGCCTGGGCTGGTCGGACCTCGTGATCGGCCTGACCGTGGTGGCCGTCGGGACCTCGGCACCCGAGCTGGCCGCGGCTATCGCGGCGGCCAGGCGCGGCGCCACAGAACTGGTGCTCGGCAATGTGATCGGCTCCAACATCTTCAACACGCTTGCCGTCGTGGGGCTCGCGGGCCTCATCGCCCCCACCGTGGTCGAGCCGGTCGCCCTCGCGCGCGACCTGCCGATCCTGGTGATCTTCACGGTCGCGCTCGTGGCGATGGGCTATCGCCCGCGCGGGCACGGCCGCATCAATCGCATCGAGGGTGCGGTGCTCGTGACGGCCTGGGCCGCGTACACCGTCGCGCTCGTCGCGACCGCGTAGGCCGCGGATGGCGTCAGGCCTCGACGGTGAGCCGGATCTGTGAGCCCCATGGATCGCGCACCGTGAGCGTGCGACCGTCGTCCTCGATGGTCAGGCCGCGGTGCGTGAGGCGCTCGCGCACCGCCCCCAGGTCCTCGGCGGAGGGCAGCACGATGTCCATGGTGCCCAGGCCAAGGGACGCGGCGCGCGGCCCCGCGCCGCGCGAGTTCCACGTGTTGAGTCCCACGTGGTGGTGATAGCCGCCCGCCGAGACGAACAACGCGGAGCCCATGTCGAGCACCTCGTCGAAGCCGAGCGTGCCCACGTAGAAGTCCTTCGCCGTGGGGATGTCTCCCACCTGCAGGTGGACGTGGCCCACCGTGGCGGCGCTTGCGGGCGCCGCGAACTCCGACTCGGACAGGTGGGTGCGCAGGAAGCCGTTGACGTCGATGTGCTCGGTACCCATGAGGGGCCGGCCCGCTCCGTCGCGGCGCCACGACTCGCGAGGGCGGTCGACGTAGAGCTCGACGCCGTTGCCCTCCGGATCGTCGAAGTAGAACGCCTCGCTCACCAGGTGATCGGCGGCGCCCGTGAACGAGCCCGGCGCCGCCTGCGCCACACGCGCGACGCCCGCCGCGAGGCCCTCGCGCGTGTCGAACACCACGGCGGTGTGGAACAGCCCCGCGCCGCGCCGGTCGAAGCGGGGCAGCCCGCGCGAGGGGGTGAGCGTGACGGTTGCGACGCCGCCGCGGCCCAGCACGTGGCGGTCGCCGTCGACCGTGATCTGCTCGAGCGCGAGCACGTCGCGGTAGTACGCGAGCATGAGGTCAAGATCCTCGACCCGCAGCTCGACGGGTCCCATGCGGGTGCCCGCCGCGATCGAATCCGGGCCGGGGCGCCCGGGGAGGCCAGGCATCGTCCCTAACGGCCCATCGCGACGCGCTCGGGGCAGTCGAACGGGTCGCGCGCCGCGAGGCCCACGCGGTTGAGGTACGCGATCACGATCGCGTAGCTCTCGACCAGGGAGGTCTCGGTGTACGGCACGCCGAGCGTCGCGCAGTGCTCGCGCACGATCTCGCGGGCGCGGCCCAGGTGAGGGCGCGCCATCGACGGGAAGAGGTGGTGCTCGATCTGGAAGTTGAGGCCGCCCATGAGGATCGACATCGCCCAGCCGCCGCGGATGTTGCGGCTCGTGAGCACCTGCTTCGACAGGAAGTCCATCTTGGTGTCGGCGGACACGATCATCATGCCCTTGTGGTTGGGCGCGAACGACGCACCCATGTAGACGCCAAAGACGGCCATCTGGATCCCGAGGAACGCAAACGCCATGCCCAGCGGGAGGAACCAGAACAGCGGGACCAGGTACAGCCCGAAGTGCAGCGCGATGGCGGGCAGCTCGCGCCATTTGTCGAGGCGGGTGCCGGTCGTGAGGAGCGACGCCACGGAGCGGTAGTGGAGGTTGAGGCCCTCCATCGTCAGCAGCGGGAAGAAGAGCCAGCCCTGGCGCTGCGTGATCCAGCGGATGGGACCGCGCGCCTTGACGGCATCCTCCTCGATGAAGGAGATGGTGTCCTTCTCGATGTCGGGGTCCTTGCCGATCTTGTTCGGGTTGCCGTGGTGACGCGTGTGCTTGTGCATCCACCACTGGTGGCTGATGCCGACCACGAGGGTGCTGAGGAAGCGGCCCAGGCGATCATTGGCCGGACCGGACGCGAGCACCGTGCGGTGCGACGCCTCGTGAGCGAGGAAGGCGACCTGCGTGAGCACGATGCCGAGCGCCGCGGCGATGAGCAGCTGGAACCACGAGTCGCCGAGCAGGACGAATCCGGTGACGACGCCGCCGAACGCCAGCGCAAGCACGAGCCCGTACACGCCGTAGAAGACATAGGAGCGGCGCATGAGGCCCATCTCCTTCACGGTCGCCTGCAACGAGGCGAACGTGGACGTCATGCGGTTGAGCGGGAACGATGCGGGCGTTTGCGGTGCGGACATGCCTCTCCTGGCGTGGTGTGGTGACTTCCCAGCCGGTGATGAGCGCGAGCGCCCGTGGTGCGGATACCCCCTACCCTACGCGACCGTAGGTTGGATGGGGAAGGGTGTGTCGCACGGTCCCAGTACGCTGAGGCGCGTGAGTACCCCCTCCGCTCCCGCGCTTGCGATGCGCGGGCTGACCAAGAGGTTCGGCGCGACGCTCGCGGTGGATGGGATCGATCTCGACATCCCCGCCGGCTCCTTCTACGGAGTGGTGGGCCCCAACGGCGCGGGCAAGACCACGACGCTGTCGATGGCGACGGGCCTGCTTGAGCCCGATGCGGGGACCGTCGCGGTGCTCGGCGTCGACCTGTGGCGCGAGCCGGCTCGCGCGAAGCCGCTGCTGGGCGTGCTGCCGGATGGACTGCACACGTTCGATCGGCTCACGGGGGCGGAGCTCATCTCGTATGCCGCACGCCTGCGCGGCCTTGACCGCGCGACCGCCCGCGCGCGCAGGGACGATCTGCTGGCAGCACTCGACCTCGCGGCCGACAGCCAGACGCTCGTCAAGGACTACTCGGCTGGCATGACGAAGAAGGTGGGGCTCGCGTGCGCTCTCGTGCACGCGCCCAGCGTGCTCGTGCTCGACGAGCCCTTCGAGGCCGTCGATCCCGTGTCGGCGGGTGCGATCCGCCGCATCCTGGGCTCGTTCGTGGAGTCGGGCGGCACGGTCGTGATGTCGTCTCATGTGATGGCCCTGGTCGAGCGGCTGTGTGACCGCGTCGCGGTGGTGGGGGGCGGTCGCGTGCTCGCGGCGGGCACGCTGGACGACGTCCGCGGTGGCGCGGATCTCGAGCAGCGCTTCGTCGAACTCGTGGGTGACGTGCGCGAACACCGGGACCTCGCGTGGTTGCGACAGTCCTAGGGATTCGCTTCCGCACCGCGGGGCACCTGCTGCGACACGAGTGGTGGCGCGCGCTCGCCACCGGCTTCGGCGTCCTGTGGATGCTGATGATCCTTCCCTCGCTCGGCTGGTCGCAGATCGCGCTGTCGCGACAGGACCCGGGCGTGCGCGGCGACGCGATGATCGCGATCGCGCTGCTCGCCACCCTCGGGTGGATCGTGGTCCCGCTGATCGTGGCCGGCCTCGACGACACGCTCGATCCCGTGCGCTTCCGCTCGTTCGGCGTCGAGGCGCGCCGGCTCATGCCGGGGTTGCTTGCCGCCGCGGTGCTCACGTTGCCCGTCGTGTTCTTCGTGCTCGCCTTCACGGTCCTGGGACTGTCGTGGCGAGGCGAGGGAGCCGGGGTGCTCGCGGTCGCCCTGGTGGGGCTCGCCCTCACCCTGGCGTCGATGATCGTCGGCGCGCGCGTCGCGGCGATGTGGGGCGCCCGAGTGCTCGCGTCGCGGCGGGCCAAGGTCGCGACCTCGGTCGTGGTCCTGCTGGGGCTCGCCGCCGGAGCGCTGGTCGCGGTGCAGCTGTTCTCTGACGGGCTGAGCACCGTGCTCGAGACGGACGTCGAGGTGCTGCTCGATCAGCTCGCGGTGACGCCCCTGGGTGCGGGCGCCGCCGCGCCCGTCGCCGCGGCGCACGGCGACTGGACGGGTGCCGCCTGGCGTCTCGCGATGCAGGCCGGCTGGGTCGCGGTGCTGATCGGAGCGTGGCACGCGAACGTCGCCCATGCGCTCGTGCGCCCCTCGGGACGCGGGGGAGGGGGCCGCAGGAGGGACGATGCCGTGCTCGACCCCCGTGTGCGGCTCGCGATGCCGTCGGATGGGCCCGCCGCGGCCGTCCACGCGCGGCTACGCCGCGCATGGCTGACGGATCCGCGCTACCTGTCATCGCTCGCCGGGGTGTTGCTGTTGCCCGCCGCATTCGTGATCCTCGTGGTGCCCGTGTTTGACCTCGACGGGCGCTGGTCCTACGCCGTGCCGCTCATCCTGGCCGCGACCACCGGGTGGGGCCGTCACAACGACGTCGCGTTCGACTCGAGCGCACTCTGGCTCGACGTGGTGTCCGGGCGCCTCGGGCGTGCGGTGATGGTGGGCCGATTCTCGGCGGCCGCCGCGTGGGCCTTCCCGCTGGTGATCGCCGCCGCGCTGGCCACGCTCGCGTGGACGGGGCGCTGGGCCGACGCGCCCGGGCTGCTCGGCGCGTGCGTGGGCGTGCTGGGCGTGAGTCTCGGCGTCGCGGCCCTGGCCGCCGTGATCATGCCGTACCGCGCTCCCGCCCCAGGGCAAAGCCCATTCGGCACCGAGATCGGCTCCGTGGGAGCGGGGCTGCTTGCACAACTCGCGTCGTCGGCCGTGGCGCTCGCCCTCTTGCCGCTCGTGCTCGTGCCCTTCGTGCTGTCGCTCACCGTCGACCCCAGGTGGGGGTGGCTCGCGTGTGTCGCGGGCATCGGCGCGGGGGTCGGCGCCTACGTGGGCGCGCTGCGCGCCGCGGGCGCGCTCTACGACCGCCGCGCCGGCCGCCTGCTGGGCGCGGTGGCGTAACCCGGCCATCGCATCGTCCGCGCGTACGATGTCCCTCATGAGCGAGACCCTCGAGCCGATGACCCAGCCGCAGGGCGGCACGTCCACGATCGAACGCGTCGACACGCGCGAGCTGGTCGAGCCGGGCGATGCCGAGCGCTTCGCGCACTACGTCAAGAAGGACAAGATCCTCGAGTCCGCGCTGTCGGGCGAGCCCGTGATCGCGTTGTGCGGCAAGGTGTGGGTCCCCGGACGCGACCCCAACCGCTTCCCGGTGTGCCCCGCGTGCAAGGAGATCCTCGACGGCGTGTTCGGCTCGGACGACGGCGACGAGTAGCGCGCCGCGCGAGGTGCGCGGCCGTACGCTAAAGCCGTGGGTACCCAGGAGAGTCTCGACGCCAAGGTCGGCACGGGGACGCGCGTGCGCGACCCGTGGGTCACGGTGGTGTGGAACGACCCTGTCAACCTCATGAGCTACGTCACGCGCGTGTTCGAGGAGTACTTCCGGCTCCCTCGCCACGAGGCAGAGGCGCGCATGCGCGAGGTCCACGAGCGCGGGAGGTCGGTGCTGAGCGCGGGATCCCGCGAGCAGATGGAGGTCGACGTGCAGGCAATGCACGGCTACGGGCTGTGGGCGACGCTCGAGCGGGGTGGCGAGTGAGGGGCTTTGTCGCGCGGGATGGCGTCGCGGTCGCGGGCCTCGACGAGGACGAGCGGCTGGTCATCGCGAGAATCGTCGCGGATGTCGGGCTGCTGCTGGGCGGCGAGCGGTTTGGTGTCGAGGAGCACGCGCGGGTGCCGCACCGTGAGGACCTGGCCGAGGCGCTGCGCTTTCTCGACGGACTGAGCGAGACGCCCGTCGAGCCGGACGACCCCGCGCTGCTGCGTCTCCTGCCCAACGCCGCACCGACTGATCGTGAGGTCGCGGACGAGTTCCGCAGGCTCACTCAGGAGGACCTGCGGGCGACCAAGCTCGCGCGCCTGCGCGGGCTGTGGGAGGACCTCAGTGCGGAGGGTGCGGAGTGGGTCATTCCGGCCGACGAGGTCATGACGGTCGCCGCGGCGCTCACCGACGTGCGGCTCGTGGTCGCGTCGCGGCTGGGCCTCGAGACCGACGAGGACGCCGAGGCGCTGCACGAGGAGATCGCGCGCGCGGCGATGGTGGCCAGGCGCGGCGACCCGTCGGAGTTCGAGGACGCGGAACGGCTGTGGCTGGGGATGCTCTACGACGCGCTGACGTGGCTCCAGGAGTCGCTCGTGTCGCTCACACTAGGAGGCACCGAATGAACGACGCGCCCATTGGCGTGTTCGACTCGGGCGTGGGCGGCCTCACGGTCGCGCGCGCCATCATGGACACGATGCCGCACGAGTCGGTGCACTACGTGGGCGACACGGCCCACGGCCCCTACGGTCCGCTGCCGATCGCCGAGGTCCGCAGGCATGCGCTCGACATCATGGACGCGCTGGTCGCGGACGGCGTGAAGATGCTGGTGATCGCGTGCAACACGGCGTCCGCCGCGGTGTTGAGGGACGCGCGCGAGCGGTTCTCCGCCGAGCGTGGGATCCCCGTGGTCGAGGTGATCCTGCCGGCCGCGCGACGCGCGGCGGCCCTGTCGAAGACGCGGCGAGTCGGCGTGATCGGCACGGTCGCGACCGTCACCTCGGGCGCCTACGAGGACGCGCTCGCCGCCGCGCCGGACATCGCCGTCACGTCGCGCGCGTGTCCGCGCTTTGTCGAGCTGGTCGAGGCCGGGGAGACGGCGGGCCCGCGCGTGCTCGAGGTGGCGCGCGAGTACCTCGCCCCGGTGCAGGAGGCCGGGGTCGACACGCTCATCCTGGGCTGCACCCACTATCCGCTGCTCGCGGGGGCGATCGGCTACGTCATGGGCCCGGACGTCACGCTGGTGGACTCGGCGTCGGAGACCGCTCGCGACGTGTACCGCGTGCTCGCCGCGAACGGCCTCGAAAACTCGGGCGCGACGCCGCCGTCGCATCGTTTCTCCGCGACAGGGCCGCGCGATCGCTTCGAGGCGCTCGCTCAGCGATTCCTCGGCCCGGTGGTCACGCGCGTCGAGGCCTTGCCCGCGCCGGCCGCGTCGAACGCCGCGGGGGCGGCCTCGTGAAGCTCACCGTGGTGGGGTCGGCCGGATCGACCGCGAGCCCCGACTCGGCCGCCTCGTGCTACCTGCTCGAGGCCGAGAGCGAGGGCGGCACGTGGCGCGTGGTGCTCGACCTGGGCTCGGGGGCGATCGGACCGCTGCAGCGGTACTGCGACCCCGCGCGCGTGGACGCGGTGGTGGTGTCACACGGCCACCCCGACCACTGCGCCGATCTCGCGGCGCTGTCGGTGCTGCGCCGCTACGGGCCGACCAAGGACGAGGGCCTCGCCCCGCTCCCGCTGTACGGCCCCGCGGGGCTCGACCGGCGCATCGTCCAGATCGCGGGGGCCGACGACGATCACGACCTCGAGCCCTTCGCCTTCACCGCGGTCGCGGGCGGCGACGCCGTCACGGTCGGCCCGCTGCTGCTCGAGTTTGCGACCGCCTGGCACCCGGTCCCCGCGGTCGCGGTGCGCATCACCGGGCCCTCCGCCGTCGACGGCGACGCGAGCCTCGTGTTCACCGGTGACACGGACCGATGCGATCAGGTCGCCGCGCTCGCCGACGGCTGCGACGTGCTGCTCGCGGAGGCCGGCTGGGCGCACTCGCGCGTCAATCCCGAGGGCATCCACATGAACGGCACCCAGGCCGGCACGCTCGCGAGGGACGCGGGCGCGGGCGAGCTGATCGTCACGCACGTCGCGTCGTGGGTCGACCCGGGAGGGACTCTCGAGTTGGCGGCCGTCGCGTACGGGGCGCCCGTCGTGTTGGCGACCCCGGGCGACACCCACGTGTTCTAGAGCCACGTGTTCTCGCCGGTCGCGGCCGCCCCGCGCGGGGCGTGGTCGGCGGGGGCGGTTAGGCTCGTCCGCATGACGATCACCCGCGCGGACGGCCGCGCCTTCGACCAGTTGCGTCCCATCTCCTTCGAGCGCGGCTTCCAGCGCAATGCCGAGGGCTCGTGCCTCGTGACGTTCGGCGGCACGCGGGTGCTGTGCTCGGCCTCGTTCACCGAGGGCGTGCCGCGGTGGAAGAAGGGCTCGGGCGAGGGCTGGGTCACGGCCGAGTACGCGATGCTGCCGCGCGCGACCAACACCCGCAACGACCGCGAGTCCGTGCGCGGCAAGATCGGCGGGCGCACGCACGAGATCAGCCGGCTGATTGGTCGCTCGCTGCGCGCGATCATCGACGTCAAGGCGCTGGGCGAGAACACGATCGTCCTGGATTGCGACGTGCTCGACGCGGACGGCGGCACGCGCACAGCGGCCGTGACCGGCGCGTATGTGGCGCTCGCGGACGCGGTGACGTGGGCCAAGGGCGCCGGCGTGCTCAAGGCCGCCGCCGCGCCGCTCACGGGCTCGGTGTCCGCGGTGTCGGTGGGCATCATCGACGGCACCCCGATGCTCGACCTTCCGTACGTCGAGGACGTGCGAGCGGAGACGGACATGAACGTGGTGATGACGGGCGCGGGCGGCTTTGTCGAGGTGCAGGGCACCGCCGAGGGCGCACCGTTCTCCCCGACGGAGCTCGCCGCGCTGCTCGAGCTGGCGACCGCGGGTAACGCCGAGCTGGCCCGCCTGCAGGCCGCCGCGCTGTCGCTGTGAGCGGGGCTGCCATGGCAGCGAGCGGCGCACGCGCGCCGCGTCTCGCGATCGCGACCCACAACGCCCACAAGGTGGGCGAGATCGCCGCGATCCTCGCGCCGCTGGTGCCGGGGCTCGTCGACGGTGACCTCGCGTCGGCGGGCGAACTAGGGGCGCCGTCGCCGGTCGAGGACGGCGTGACGTTCGCGCAGAACGCGCTCATCAAGGCGCGCGCCCTCGCCGCATCTTCGGGACTGCCCGCGATCGCCGACGACTCCGGCATCGCGGTCGACGTCATGGGCGGCGCGCCGGGGATCTTCTCCGCGCTGTGGTCGGGGCGCCACGGTGCGGACCGCGAGAACGTCGAGCTGCTGCTCGCGCAGATGGCCGACATCCCTCTCGAGCACCGCGGCGCGCAATTCGTCTGTGCGGCGGTGCTGGTGACGCCGGATGGACGCGAGGAGGTGTGCGAGGGAGTGCTGCGGGGCACGCTCGCGCTCGCCCCCGCGGGCGGTGGGGGGTTCGGCTACGACCCAATCTTCATCCCGGAGGGCGAGTCCGTGACCACCGCGGAGCTCGACCCGGCACGCAAGAACGAGATCTCCCACCGTGGGCGCGCCTTCCGCGCGCTCGCGCCGCACATCGCGGCGGTCCTGCGGGGATAGCGTGGCTCGCGGCGCCGACGCTCCCGAGGTCCTCCCGGACATCCTCCGTCCGGGGCTGCGCGTGGTGTTGTGCGGCACCGCGCCGGGACTCGTGTCCGCGGCGCGCGGTCACTACTACGCGGGACCGGGCAACCGGTTCTGGTCGTTGCTGTGGGAGGCGGGGCTGGTGACCGAGCGCCTGTCGCATGAGGACGATGCGCGGGTGGGCGAGTGGGGGATCGGTCTGACTGACCTTGTCAAGACCTTGGCGCAGAGCCACGACCGGGGGTTGCCGTACGACGTCCCCGGGCTCGTCGCCAAGGTGGAGGAGCATCGTCCCGCGTGGGTCGCCTTCACCTCGAAGGAGGCCGGCGCGGCGGCCTCCCGCTGGGCGGGACGGCCGCGCCCGGGACTGGGCGTCCAGGACTGGCTGCTCGGCGGCGCGCGAGTGTTCGTGCTGCCGAGCCCCAGCGGGCGCAACCAGGGCCGCGCGTCCTACGACGGGCGTGCGACCCGTCTCGAGTGGTGGAGAGAGCTCGCCGCAGTGGTCCGCGACGGCGTTAGCTGAGAGCACCGCAGTGTGCGAGCGCCTGGCGCAACAGCACGTGCTGGCCGCCCGCCATCTCGCTCGCGACGTCGTCGCTCGCGGCCTCCTCGGGGGACAGCCACGTGAGGTCGAGGGCATCCTGCTGGGGCTCGCAGTGGCCACCGACGGGTACGACGTAGACGAGCGCGACGGCGTGCTGGCGCGAGTCGTGGAACGGCGTGACGCCGCGCGTGGGGAAGTACTCGGCGACGGCGACGGGCAGCGGGGACAGCGGCACCTGCGGCAGCGCGCCGATCCCGAGGTCCTTCTCGAGGTTGCGCACGATCGCGTCGCGAATGCGCTCGTGATAGAGCACGCGGCCGGCGACCACCGCACGCGAGATGACGCCGTCGAAGGCGCGCAGGAGCAGGCCGACCTCGGTGATCTCGCCCATGGAATTAATCCGGACGGGGAGGACGTTGACGTACACCAGCGGGAGTTCGGAGCGCACATGCTGCAGCTCGCGATCGGACAGCCAACCGGTGGGTTCGTCGGGAAGCTCGGCCATGTCGGTCATGACTCTTTTCTACCGCCTCGCCGCGAATGGCTGTCCATCCGCGCCGGAGCGTGCCAACCTGGATACCAAGAATGAAGCCGCCGAGAGGGCAGTGGTAGGATACCCCTGGGGGTATACGCCGCAAGAGAGGAAGCAATGGCAACGATCGATCTGACCACCGAGACGTTCGACGAGACCGTCACCAAGGACGGAATCGTCCTCGTCGACTTCTGGGCGGACTGGTGCCGCCCGTGCAAGCGCTTCGCGCCCATCTTCGAGAAGTCGTCGGAGACCAAGCCCGAGATCGTTCACGCCAAGGTCGACACCGAGGCTCACCAGGAGTTGAGCGTCAAGTTCGGCGTCACCGCGATCCCGACGCTGATGGCCTTCCGCGACGGCATCATGGTCTTCAACCAGGCGGGCGCCCTGCCCGGCCCGGCACTGCAGCAGCTGGTCGAGGCCGTCGAGGGCCTCGACATGGACGAGGTCCGCGCGAAGATCGCGGAGCACGAGTCCGCCGAGCACTAAGTTCGACGACCGAGGCGTCGCGCGCGACGCCTCATGGTGTCGGCAGGCCCGGTTCCCGCAGTCGCGGGGGCCGGGCCTGTGTCGCGTCTGGGGTGGTGCTTGCGTGGGGCTGCTTTGGGCCGGCGCAGGGACGCGAGAGGCCCCGCATCGGCGGAAGGCCGATGCGGGGCCGAGGACGTGCGCGAGGGGGGACTTGAACCCCCACGCCCGAAGACACTGGAACCTAAATCCAGCGCGTCTGCCAATTCCGCCACTCGCGCGCGAGACAAGGATAGGCGGCGTCGCGACCATGGGTGTCCCATGGGAGGCGCGCACTCGCGAAAAGCGACCGTGAGCGTCCCATAGGGCGCGGGCGCGGGTGCGGTCGGGCTGGGCGGGTGCGCGGGTGCGGCCGGGCTGGGGCGGGAGGTCAGTCGATCCCGAGGTCCCTGCGCAGCTTCGCGACGTGGCCGGTGGCCTTGACGTTGTACTGCGCGAGGGCGACCTTGCCTGACTCGTCGATCACGACCGTCGAGCGGATCGAGCCCTCTACTTCCTTGCCGTACAGCTTCTTGAGGCCCCACGCGCCGTACGCCTCCTGGATCGCCCGGTCCTCGTCGGAGACCAGCGTGAAGGTGAGGCCCTCCTGCTCGCGGAACTGCGCGAGCTTTGCGGGGGAGTCCTTGGATACGCCCACGACGGTGTAGCCGGCGGCCTGGAGCGCGTCCAGCGAGTCGCGGAAGTCGCACGCCTGAGTGGTGCATCCCGGCGTCATCGCCGCGGGGTAGAAGTACAGGATCACTTTCGAGCCGCGCAGGTCCGCGAGGCTGAGGGTGCCGGTGTCGGTGGGGGCGGTGAAGTCAGGGGCGGTGTCGCCCACGCTCAGTCGAGTGTCGCTCATAGTGCAGACGGTAACGCCGGCGCCGCGCCTTCGGATTCCGGCTGGGGCCGATTTCACTTCGGGCCGCGGGTCCTGCTAATGTTGTCTCTCGCGCCGCGACGCGCGAGATGCGCCTCTAGCTCAACTGGCAGAGCAGCTGACTCTTAATCAGCGGGTTCAGGGTTCGAGTCCCTGGGGGCGTACGGACGGCGAAGGCCCGGTTCACGACAGTGTCGAGAACCGGGCCTTCGTGCATCTCCGGGCCGCGCCGCTCACTCCCGCCCGGAGACCTCGACGATCTCACCGTTGACGGGCGCATCGGCCTCCCATAGCCCCACGAACGCCTCCGCGACGGCCTCCTCGAGGCCTGCCAGGCTCGCGACCCGGAAGATGACGGCCTCCGCGCGCTCCGGCTCGCGCGCCTCGCGCGCGTGCTTGGCGAAGCCTTGGGCGATCGCGCGGGCCCACGCCTCGCTGGCCGCCTTGATCGCCGCGTAGTTCGCGCCGCCCGCGAGCGGTCGTGCCACCGCGGTCGAGGAGATGATCGCGAGCCTGCCCGCGGGAGAGCGGACCAGGTCCTCCTCGAAGGCGCGCGACACGTGGCGCAGTGCCGTGAAAGAGGCCTCGAGCACTCGGTAGTCCGCCTCGGTCTGGCCGGCCAGGCCGCCGCCGCCGCGCCACCCGCCCACGAGACACAGCACGCCGTCCAGGGCGATTCCGTCGCCGCGCAGGCGCTCGGCGAGGCGCGCGACCTGGGCCTCGTCGGCGAGGTCGGCCACCTCGGTCCGCGCCCCGAGCCCGGCTAGGGGCTCGAGCCGCTCCGCGCTCCGCCCGACCGCCACGACTCGCGCGCCGGCATCGGTCAACGCCCGGGCGGCGGCAAGGCCCACCGCGCTGGTCGCGCCGGCGATGAGCACGCTCCGCCCGGCCACCGCGGGCATCGTCAGGACGTCCTCGCCCGGATGCCCGCGGTCGACTCGATGACGTCCCGCATCTTCTTGTCGAGCGCCTCGTAGAACATCGAGAGCGGGAACTCGTCGTCCATCACCAGGTCCGTGTAGCCCTTGGGCGGGCCGGCGAGCACGTCGCGCGGCAGCCCCTGGGCCCACACGGATGCCGGGTGGGGGGTGACGATGCCGGAGACCAGCGCGTACGCCGCGAGCCAATGGGCAGTCTTGGGGCGGTCGATCGACTCCCAGTACAGCTCGTTGATCATGTCGCTCAGCTCGATCACGGCGTCGGCGAGGCGCGCCCAGTCGATGCTCAACTCGACGTCTCGCCATTCGAGCACATGCTTCTTGTGCAGCCACGCGAACAGCAGCTGACCGCCCAGGCCGTCGTAATTGCGGACCCGTGAGCCCGTGATCGGGAAGCGGAAGATGCGGTCGAAGAGCACTGCGTACTGCACCAGCCGCGCATGCCTCCGGGTGTCCCGCTCGATCGCCGTGAGGTCCTCGCCGGCCGCGACGCGGGCGTCGAGGGCGCGCTGGATCCCGACCGACTCGCGGAACGCGGTGAGGTCGCAACGCAGCTCCTCGAGCGTGTAGAGGAAGAACGGCATGCGCTGCTTGATCATGAACGGGTCGAAGGGCAGGTCGCCGCGCATGTGGGTGCGGTCGTGGATGATGTCCCACATCACGAACGTGCGCTCCGCGACGTCCTGGTCCGCGATCAACTCCGCGGCATCCTCCGGCAGCGCGAGCCGCGTGATGTCGGCGGCGGCCGCGACCACGCGGCGGTAGCGCGCGGCCTCGCGGTCCTGGAAGATCGCCCCCCACGTGAACGGAGGGATCTCGCGCATCGCGACGGTCTCGGGGAACAGGACCGCAGAGTTGGTGTCGTAGCCGGGGGTGAAATCGATGAGGCGCAGCGACACGAACAGCGCGTTGCCGTAGTCGCCCGCCTCGAGGGCCGCCACGAAGTCGGGCCAGATCGCCTCGACGATCAGCGCCTCGACGTGGCGATCGGGCGAGCCGTTCTGCGTGTACATGGGAAACACGACGAGGTGGCGCACGCCGTCGACCCGATGCCGCTGGGGCTGGAACTCGACCAGCGAGTCGAGGAAGTCGGGCACCGCGAAGCCGCCGTCGACCCAGCGCGCGAAGTCTCCCGGCAGCGCGCCCAGGTAGGCGGCGTCGTGGGGGAACAGCGGCGCGAGCTCGCGGATCGACGCGACGATGCTCGAGACCAGGTCGCGGGCGCGCGGGTGATCCTCGGGGTCGGGGATCGAGCCGTCCTTGACCTGGAGCGGCTGCAGCGCGGTGGCGGCGGCCTTCAGCCGATGCCACGCGGGGCTCGTCTCGACCGTCTGGACGTCGTGAGCGCTGGCGGGCGCGACTGCGGGCGTGGCGGCGGGCGCGGCGGTGTGGGGGACTGACATGGGCGGCCCCTTTCGGCTTTGACGGGGATTGTTCCTGTGTGGAGCGCCTATGACGGGAAGCCTTCCATTGGAACGCCTCGCGGTCAAGGATTCTGCCGGTTCGCGCGGCCTCGGCGGTGCGCCTCGCACCCGTGCGATGGGGTACCGTCCGTGTCATGCAGGATCCGGTCGATTCCCGCCTCGTCGCGGAGGTCTCGCGCGACGCGCGCGCGACCCTCGCCCAGCTCGCCGTGCACGTGGGGCTGTCGACGTCCGCGGTGCAGGCGCGGCTGCGGCGCCTGGAGTCCACGGGGGTCATCACGGGCTACCGGGCGCTGGTCAGCCCCGAGGCCGTGGGGCGTCCGCTGTCCGCGTTCATCGAGATCACGCCGCTGGACTCGGACCAGGCCGACGACGTCCCTCAGCTCCTCGAGCACCTGCCCGCCGTCGAGGCATGCCACTCGATCGCGGGCGATGCCAGCTACATGCTGTTCGTGCGCGTCGCGACGCCTCCCGACCTCGAGGAGCTCATCCGCGACATCCGGCGGGCGGTCCGCGCGACCACCCGCACCACGGTGGTGCTCCAGACCTTCTACGAGAATCGCCCGCTGGCGCTGGCGCCGGCGGCGGATCGGGCCGAGCCCGACCGCTAGTCCCGTTCGACCCAGCGGTCGATCGCCCAGACGAGAGAGAACGCGAGGCCAGGCTCGACGCCCTCGGCGACATCGATCGTGTAGCGGTCGCGCACGAACTTCAGCGCGGGGGAGTGCAGATGCGCCACCTGGGTCCCGTCGGGAGTCGTGACGTCCATGCGCTTGGGGATCCCGAGCAGCTTGCCCGTGACCTCGAAGAGCACCGCGCCCGCGGCGTCGAGGATCTGGGCCTTGGGTCGCGCGCCCACCTTGCCGTCGACGAGGAACAGGTCCTGTTCGGTGGCGGGGTCGAGCACGCGGAAGTCGCGTCCCATGCCCAGCTTGCTCTTCATGAGGTAGCGCGTGTACCCGGCGGGGGCGGCTGGCACGGACATGGGGGTCTCCTCTTGAGGGCGGTCGAGACTCAATCTAGAAGCGGTGGGCGGGGAGCGCACGGGGAGGCGGGCGGCGAACGATGCGCGGGCCTTTCCCGACACGACTCTGGCCCGCCCCCGCGAAGGGGACGGGCCAGAGAGTCATCGTCAGACGTCAGCGCTACGCCAGCGAGCCGTCCGACGAGAACACGAGTCCGACCATGACCTGTCCCTGCTGGATCGCGGTCTTGGTGAGCGGGCCGCCCGCGTCGAGCGAGTCGAACTGCGCGACCTCGAGGCCGTACTCCTCCTCGAGTCCGATCTGGCAGAACGGGCGCTCGGGGCACTCCGGGGGGCCGCCCAGCGAGATGGTGCCGCAGGTGTCGGCGAGCTCGGTCAGCGAGGTCACGCCGTACTCGTCGGCGAAGGCCTGCGTCACCGCGAACGCGTTCTGGTCCTGGGCCGCGGACGGCGCGCCGAACACCAGGCTGGCCTCCGCCGCCAACGGCGCGAGCGCCGCGACCGTCTCGTTGATGTCGCCCGACGCCACGGCATCGGCCTCCGCGCCGTTCTGCGCGCGGTTGAGGAACTCCGTCACGGTGGCCGCGTACTCGGGCACCACGTGGACCTCGCCGTTCTGCAGGGCGGGCAGGTAGGTCTCGCGGTTGCCGATCGTGCGGACCTCGGTGTCGAAGCCGGCCGAGGCCAGCACCGCGGAGTAGATCTCCGCGACCGTGATGTTCTCGGAGAAGTTCGCCGCACCGATCACGATCGATCCCTCGCCCTGCTCGGGCGCCTCGATGCCGCGGTCGGCCACGAACTGGGTCGCCGCCTCCTGCGAGGTCTGACGGTCGATGTCGACGGCCTTGTTGAGCTGGATCAGGTCGTCCGTGGTGAGCACCGCGGACACCGCGTCGAGGGCCGCGATGAGCGCGGGGGTCGCGGCGTCGGCGTTGATCGCGGGAATCATGTTGTCGGAGTTCTGCAGCATCTTGTCGTCCGACAGCACCACGAGGGCGTCGCCGGGGACCGGCTGGCACTCCTGTGCGGTCGTGCCGCCGGTGGCGCCCACGGTGGGCTCGACCGTGGCCTCGCCCTCCGAGGTGCCCGAACTACAGCCGGCCAAGATCAGTGCGCTCGCGGCGACGGCCGCAAGGAGTCCGGTTCTGGTACGCATGTTCTCTCCTCGAGTGGGGGACGGACACAGGTCGCAACCTCTCGCGCGCGTCGGTTGTTCCCGTCGGCCGCGCCTTCCAGGGTATTCACCATTCGCGCCGCGCGCGCGGGCGGAGGTGTCGCGGGCGGATGGGTGGGGACGATGCCCCGGCGGGACTAGGCGGC
The DNA here is from genome assembly GCF_039545075.1 of Demequina sediminis. Taxonomy (NCBI): domain Bacteria; kingdom Bacillati; phylum Actinomycetota; class Actinomycetes; order Micrococcales; family Demequinaceae; genus Demequina; species Demequina sediminis. Next base: position 49,313 of record NZ_BAABRR010000009.1, read on the forward strand.
GACGCGTGCCCGGTCGCGCAGCGGCGCGGGCGTCACGCGCCGCTGGAGGCGTCCGAGCAGCCAGTCGACGGACAGCGCGAGCGTCGCGACGATCAGCGCACCCGCGAGCGCCTGGCCATACCGCTGCGTCGCGAGCGCGGTGACGATGATGACGCCGAGACCGCCGCCGCCCACGAGCGCGGCGAGGGGGACCGTCGCGACGGTCTGCGTGACCGAGGTCCGCAGCCCGGCCGCGATGAGCGGCACCGCGAGCGGCAGCTCGACCCGCAGCGCGACCTGGAGCTTGGTCATGCCCTGGCCGAACGCGGCCTCGCGGACGTCGGCGTCGACCCCGGCCATGCCGGTGTACGTGTTGGTGAGGATGGGAGGGAACGCGAAGATCGCCGCCGCGATGATGACGGCGCGGTTGCCGAACCCGATCGACGAGGCCGCGAAGAGCGTGAGGAGCGCGAGAGTGGGCATCGCGCGCGACACGTTCGCGATCACCGTGGTCGCGCCGCCACCCTTGCGGAGGTGACCGAGCCACAGCCCGAGCGGCAGCGCGAGCGCGGCCGCGATCCCCACGGCGGCGGCTGACATCTGAAGGTGCTCGAGAATCAGCGCGAGGATGGAGTCTCGCTGGAAGCGCAGCGAGCCGTCGAAGTTCTCCCCGAACATTCCGTTCGCCCCGACCCAGCTGGTGGCTGTGGTGAGGTAGTCCCAGGCGTCGCCGAGCGTGCTCATGCGGTCACCTCGTCGCGAGACCGCGACCGCGCACGCGAGCGGGCACGCCGGGCGCCGGCGCGTCGCGAGCGCGTCCAGGGCATCGCGAGCCTGGCCGCGAGCAGGATCGCGAGGTCGAGCACGAGCGCGAGGGCGAGGCACAGCAGCGTGGCGGTCGCGATCTGCGCGTGATAGTCGGACTGCATGCCACGGAACATGAGCTGGCCCAGCCCGCCGTAGCCAACCACCACGCCCACCGTGACGAGCGCGACTGTGGTGACGGTCGCGAGGCGCAGCCCGGCGACGATGCTGGGCAGCGCGTTGGGCAGCTCCACGGTGAGCAGCAGCCGGCCGCGCGTGTATCCGAGCCCCCGCGCGGCATCGACGACGTCGGGGTCGACGCCCTCGAGACCCACGATGATGTTCCGCACGAGCACGAGCAAGGCGTACGCGACCAGACCGATCAGGACGGTGGTGCGGCCGATCCCGGTGAACGGAGCGAGCAGGCCGAACAGCGCGAGCGAGGGGATCGTGTAGAGCACTCCCGTGACGCCGAGGATGGGCGCCGCCAGTCGCGGGATCCGCCGCGCGAGCACCGCGAGGGGCAGTGCGATGAGTGCGGCGATCGCGACGGCCTGCAGCGTGAGCGAGGCGTGGATCACGAGGTGCTCCCAGACCTCGCCGCCGCTGCGTCGCAGGTAGTCGAGCGACAGCCAGGGATTGTCCACCCCTTGACCGTACAGGGTGACAGGCGCGCTACGGTGGCTCGATGGACACCACCGAGATCCGGCTCGACGGCGTGCGCAAGACCTATCCCGACGGCACCGTCGCGGTCGATCGCCTCGACCTCGAGATCCGCGGCGGCGAGGTGCTCGCGCTCGTGGGGCCGTCCGGCTGCGGCAAGTCGACCACGCTGCGCATGATCAATCGGCTGGTCGAGCCGTCCGGCGGAGTGATCTCCGTGGGCGGCGTGGATGTCATGGGGCAGGACCCGGTCGAGCTGCGTCGAGGGATCGGCTACGTCATTCAGCACGTGGGACTGTTCCCGCACCGGACGGTCGCGCAGAACGTCGCGACGGTGCCCCGGCTGCTCAAGTGGGACAAGGCGCGCACGCGCGCTCGCGTCGCGGAACTCCTCGAGCTGGTCGGGCTCCATGGCGACACGTATGCCGATCGCTACCCCCATGAGCTGTCGGGAGGCGAGCGCCAGCGCGTGGGCGTGGCGCGCGCCCTCGCCACGCGGCCCCCGGTGTTGCTCATGGACGAGCCCTTTGGTGCGGTCGATCCCCAGGGCAGGCGGCGCCTTCAGCGAGAGTTCCAGGCGCTCCAGCGCGACCTCGGCACCACCGTGGTGATGGTGACCCACGACATGCGCGAGGCGATGCTCCTTGCGGACCGCATCGCGGTGCTGTCGACCGGGGGCGTGCTCGAGCAGCTCGGCACTCCCGACGAGGTCAAGGGGGCACCGGCGAACGCCTTCGTGGCGGACTTCCTTGCCGATTTCGGCGAGGAGACCGCGGCCTGACGAGTCCCCCCGGCGACGCTACCGCCAGCGGCCCCGCCACCATGGCGTCTTGATGCCGGCGGCGGCGCGTTCCTCCCGCTCGGCACGCTCCTCCGCCTCGAGCTGCGCGCGACGCCTGCGGCGTCGGCGGCCGGTAGTGACGATCCTGTAGAAGACCGCTCCCATCGCCACGAGCACCACGATCACCAGGATCGGCACGAAGATCGCGATGAGGCTGAGCCCCACCGCGGTCGCGTCCTCGGCGAACGAGGCCACGGGGGCGCCGGTGCCAGCCGTCGCGGCGTTGACCGCGGGCCGGGACGCCGACTTCGCCGTGTGGACGCCGGCGGCAATGACCGCGCCCACGATTCCCGCGATCAGGGGGTTGTCCTGCCAGAAGTTGCTCTGGTCGATCACCTGCGCGGCCGCGGTCGCCGCGAAGATGACGCCGCCCACGAGGGGCCGGATGAGCGACTGGATGAGGTCGTTGATGTGGTCGACGCCAGGGATCTTGTCGAGCACGAGCTCCGCCGCGAGCAGCACCAACCCGATGATGATCGCGGGCCACGACTGGAGCCAGTCCAGGTGCTCGGGAAGCACGATGAAGTCGGTGAAGCGAGCGAAGAGCCCCACCATCACCAACGGGATGAACGCATTGAGGCCGGCGGCCGCGGACAGGCCCATTCCGGTCAGGGCTGCGAACACGTGACCTCCTCGGATTCGCCGCGTCGCGGCTCGGTGGCGTCTCGCCGCGATGCGGCACCCTGGCAAGGATAGTCCGCACGGCAAGCGAAAGGCCCCCGGCGTGAGTGACGCCGGGGGCCTTCGACTGGGGTGCCTGCGTAGACAGTTCTCAAACCCCACCCCGAAGCTAGAATCGTTGATTTCCCGCTGGAAAAGAGGGACATACCGGGTGTCTCAGCGGGTCGGTAGCGCCCCGATTCAAGACGTGCGAGGGCCCTGTGTCAGGAGGATTGGGAAACCTCAAACCATTCTCACCCCCGCTGAAGTAGACCGCTTGATCGACGACTACCTCGCTGGTCTCAGTGTCGGATACCTGGCTAAAAAGTATGGTGTGCATCGCGCAACCGTTTCGAAGCACCTCACCCGAACCAACGTCGTGCGACGTCAGCACGGCCTCACAATCGAGGAAGCCGCAGAGGCAATGAAGCTGCACAGCGGTGGCATCTCGATGCGCGCGATCGCCCGCACGCTCGGAGTCGACCGTAAGCAGGTGCGAATAAGGGCTCTTCGCATTTAGGGCTGTAGGAGTGGCCTGAAGCCTCCGGTCTCGAGTAGCGATCTCGCGATGTAGTGGGTGAGGTTTCGGAACCCCAGGGCGGATCCGCGGAGGTACTCGAGTCGGCCGTTGATGGCCTCTGTGGGCCCGTTTGAGGTCGCTGGCCGGTCGAAGTACGCCAGGACGTCGGCGGCGCGATGGCTCAGGGTCCGGCCGAGCCTGCGAAGCTCGACCAGCGCGGCCGGCACGCCGGTGCGAAGCGACTCGATGAGTGCCGTGAAGTCGCGCTCCGCGGTCGCGCGGTCGGGGTGACGGTAGGCGGTGATGATGCGCTGGTAGGCGGTCCAGGTGACCTCGACCTCAGCATGGGCGTCGTCGTCGAACAGGGCGTCCAGGCGTGCCCACTGGCGGTCGGTCAGGTTCACTGGTGGTTGCCCAGCGAGCCGCCGAACTCGGCCGACGTGTCGGAGCCGTCCCTGGCCCGGTCACGAGTGCCGCGAGCGTTGGGCCGCATCGTTTGCTGCGCGATGGCATCGCAACCCTGGTGGCGGATACATCGGACCTCGCGAGTCTGGTTGAACCAGGCCAGGTGCCACGAGAGCGACTCGACATGGAGGTCCGCCCACCTTCGCTTGGTCCGACACGCACGCTGTAGCGCGCAGGTCCGGCACTGGCTGCCTGACGCTGGACTCAGCGAGAGCTCCGAGTGAGCTCGCGCAGTGGCACATCGGACGGTTCCTGCCGCTGCGCGCGGTGCTCACGGGCGCGAGCCTTCGTGAGGAGAACGACGCTCGCAGGGCCGGTGCCCAGCATCTTGAGAGCGTTCCAGATGCAGAGCAGGACTACAAGGTGGAGCCATCCCGGGCCGCCGTTCTCGATGAGGGTGGTGCACCAGAGGGCGATGGCCAGGTAGGGACCGGCAAGGAGCATCGCGGGGACGCCCCACTTCAGTCCCTTCCTCGTGCGGATCAGATCGAGCAGGATGTTGCTCGGCGTGTAGCAACGCAGGAAGTAGCGAACCTCGGCGCTGGCTGTCGGGCCCGTCGGCGTAGGAGGCGCATGGCGTTGATGATGACGATGAGGACGGATGCTTCGTGGACGAGCATGCCGATAGCCATTGTGACGCCGCCGAAGAGGACGCCGACGAGCAACAGGGTGACGGTGATCATGGCGATGGTGATGTTCTGGCGCATGTTGTTGACGGTGCGTTTGGCCAGCGATATCGCTTCGGGGAGTTTGAGCAGGTCGTCGCCCATGAGGGCGATGTCGGCGGTCTCGACGGCGACGGCTGATCCGGCGGCGCCCATGGCTACACCGATGTTGGCGGTGGCCAGGGCGGGGGCATCGTTGACGCCGTCGCCGACCATAGCCACGGTGTGTCCGCGGCGTTGCAGAGCGGCGACGGCGTCGAGTTTGTCCTCGGGCAGCAGACCGGCGTGGACCTCGTCGATGCCGGTCGCGGTGGCCACGGCGTGGGCGACCTCGGGGGCGTCGCCGGTGAGCATGACGACGGTGCGCACGCCAGAGTGGTGCAGGCGGTCGACCATCGCTGCGGCATCGGTCCGCAGAGCGTCGGCGACGGCAATGACGCCTGCGACGGTGTCGTCGATGGCGACGATCATCGGTGTCTGCCCGGCGGCGGCGAGTTCTTCGGCGACGCGGGTTGCTTGGAGGGTGTCAGGAAGGTCGTAGTGCTCCAGCAGCGCGGCGTTGCCGATCAGGACCCGGTGCTGGCCGGCGGTGGCGGCGATGCCCTTGCCGGGCACGGGCTCGGTGTGGTCGGCGAGCCCGACCGGGGCGACGCCGGCGTCGGCCGCGGCGTCCAGGATCGGGCGGGCGAGGGGGTGTTCGGAGCCGGCCTCGGCGAGCGCGGCCCATCGCAGGACGCCGGTGCGGTCGAGGGCTGGATTGAGCACGATGACGTCGGTGAGCTGGGGTCGGCCTTCGGTAAGGGTCCCGGTCTTATCGACCGCGACGGTGTCGATCTTGGCTGAGGTCTCCAGGAACTCCCCGCCCTTGATGAGGATGCCGTCCCGGGCGGCGCGGCCGATCCCGGCGACGATCGAGACCGGGATGGAGATCACCAGGGCGCCGGGGCAACCGATGACCAGCAGGGTCAGCGCCAGCACGACGTCGGAGGTGATCAGGCCGACGGCGAGTGCGCCGACCATGATGGCGGGGGTGTACCAGGCTGAGAAGCGGTCCATGAATTGGGCGGTGCGGGCCTTGGCGTCCTGGGCCTCCTCGACCCGGTGGATGATCCTGGCCAGGGTGGTGTCGGCACCGACGCCGGTGGCAAGCACCTGCAAGAAGCCGCTACGGGAGACGGTGCCGGCGAAGACGTGATCGGCCTCGGACTTCTCCACCGGGATCGATTCGCCGGTGATCGAGGCCTCGTCGATGCTCCCGGTGCCGGCCACGACCTCGCCGTCGACGGGGACCTTGGCGCCGTTCTTGACCAGCACGATCTCGCCCATCGCGACCTCATTGGCAGGGACTTCGACCTGATGGCCGTCCCGCAGCACGACCGCCGCATCGGGAGCAACGGCCACCAGCTCGGCCAATGCTGAACGTGTCTTGTTCAGCGTGGCCGCTTCTAGTGCGTGGCCGACGGCGAACAGGAAGGTGACGGCCGCAGCCTCCCAGTACTCGCCGATGATGATCGCTCCGATCGCGGCTACGCTGACCAGCAGGTCGATCCCGATCGCGCGAGTGAGCAGGGCGCGGGTGGCCTTGATGACGATGGGGGTGCCTGCAACGGCTGCCGCAGCCACCATCAGCGCATTCACGAGGAGCTGCTGGTCGAACAGCCGCTGGGCCAGGATAGAGACGACGATTAGCAGTCCCGAGACGCCGGGGATCGCCCAGCGGCGGTGCAGGAGTGCGGTCAGTGTTCTCATGGTGGTTTCCTTCGCGTTCTTGGGTGGCGGTTCACTTCGGATCGATGGGTGTCGGCGCCCAGGGGTATCCGTAGGCGCCGACTTCGGGATCAGGGCTGGGCTAGAAGGTGGCCGGTCGTGCCACGTAGCCGGCCTTGGCCACCGCAGCCACCAAGTCCTCGACGCTCGCCAGCGCCGGATCGTGGTCGACCTCAATGCGAGCCGAGGCGAAGTGCACCTTCACCGCCGACACGCCGTCCAAGCGCCCCACCTGCTTCTCGATCTTGGCCACGCACGAGGGGCAGGAGAAGCCCTCGGCCCGCAGGACGGTGCGTGTGGAAGAAGCGTTCGTCGTCATGATCATCATCCCTTTCGATGACGGTTCCGCCCGGAGTTGGGCTGGTACTCATGACGCTACGAACGGTCCGGCAGGGTCACCATGACGCAGATCAAGTAACCGCAGATTCCTCCCAGGATCGGGTTCATCGTGCTCCGGGTGAACTCGGCGAGTCGTCTGAGACCGCTCGGTCGGCGGAGGGTTCTCCATCCACGCGCACCCACGCGTGCAGCCGCACTGACCTCAGTTGTGCATGAGAAGGGTCGGGTGTCCGACCGGAGATGGTCAGGCGTCGCGCAGCGAGTGGAGGGCCTTGGGGTCGCGCACGGCGATCCATCGTCGGCCCGAGTCGATCAGGCCCTCTCGTCGCCACCCGCTCAACAGCCGGCTGACCGACTCAGGCGCAGCGCCGGTCATCGAGGCCAAATCCTCACGTGTCAGCGGCACATCGAGCAGGGTGCCGCCGTCCCAGGGGCGGCCCATCTTGTCCGCGATCAGCAGCAGCATGGCCGCTAGGCGCTGCTCCAACGGTGCGCCCGCCAACAGATGGACCGCCTGTTGTGCCTGGCTCAACCTGCGGGAGACACCCCTGAGGGTGGCCCTGGCCACGGCGGGGAACCTCTCCATGATCGCGTCGAAGTCATGAGCCTCTAGGCCCAACAGGCACGAGGCGGAGACCGCCCAGGCGGTGTCTGAGTAGACGTCCTCGCCCAACGCGGGAACAGCGCCGAGGAAGTCGCCCGGAGCGCACAGGTCGAGGATCGTCTCGCGGCCATCGAGGGCTGGGCGTACCGCCTTGACAGCCCCCGTGGCCACGACATACATCCTTGTCGCCGATGCTCCGGCGTGATACACGACCGCTCCAGCCTCAAAGGCATGAGCCTGACAGCGCCGATCGACCTGGGCGATATCGTGAACGTCCAGGTCCGCGAACAACGGCACACGTGCCAGCATCCGCAACCGCACGCCCGGTGTGCAGACATGAGGGTCGGCGGTGGGGACCACCAAGGGTGTGCTTCGTCTCTGTGCCACCTCGGCCCCCTTTCGTCTGTCTCAAGGCTAGAGCAGGCCCCGGATCAGCCGGACGCCACGCGGCGCGGGTCCCCGCAAGCACGTGCAGGCAGTCGTCACGGGACTTGACCACTTCGTGTGCGCCAGCCGGCATGGTGGCAGAGGTGACTGCACCCGGCAGGCGATGCTCATCGAGCAGGTCGAACACCTCATCGAACGCTTCTACGCCAAGGTCTAGCTCGACCCCGAAACGACGCAGGCGGTCTCGGCCATGCTCCATGCCAGGTTCGACGAGATGATGGCCGAAGGTGCCGCCGAACTCACCGACCTGGCGACACGACGAACCCAGCTCGAAGGCGAGCAGCACAAGCTGCTCCAGGCTCACTACGCCGGGGCGATCCCGCTCAACCTGCTCAAGAAGGAGCAGGACCGGATCACTTCGTCGTTGGAGACCATCGAGCATCGGATCAACGCTCACCACGGCCACTACGCCGACGCGCGGGCGAACCTCGACGACTCGCTGAAGCTGCTGTCGAACGCCGCCGACATCTACGAGCACGCCGACGCCGCGAACCGCAGGCTGTGCAACCAGGCACTGTTCAGGGCGATCTACATAGACGAGGACAACGACGTCTGCGTCGGCTACCGGAACCCGTACGACGGGCTGAGCGTCCCCGGCCTCCACGCCGACGCCCTGAGCTGGGCCGCCGAGGCAAAGAAAATGGGCCAGGCGCGAACCGCGACCAAGGGCGGACCCTTGGTCGCAAGTTCACACCTGACCCGTTTGGGGTGGCTAACGGGACTTGAACCCGCGGCCCCCGCGACCACAACGCGGTGCTCTACCAGCTGAGCTATAGCCACCATCGGCCCTTGCGCGAAGAGCCACGAAGTAGTGTACCCGGTCTACGGGGTTGGAGCGGACACGCGCGCCGCGGCCGCCTTGGCCTGCTCGGAGTCGGGGCCCGGCGAGGGGGCGAGCACGGTCTCGCGGTAGTACCGCAGCTCGGTGATCGAGTCGCGGATGTCGCCCAGCGCGCGGTGGCCGCCGGTCTTGGCCGGGGCCTGGAAGAACACCCGCGGGTACCAGCGGCGCACGAGCTCCTTGATCGAGCTGACGTCGACCACGCGATAGTGCAGGTGGCCCACGAGCTCGGGCATGTCGCGGTCGAGGAACATCCGGTCCATGCCCACGGTGTTGCCAGCGAGCGGCGACTTGCCGGCGACCGGGACGTGCGCGCGCACGTATTCGAGCACGCGCTCCTGCGCCTCGGCCATCGTCATGCCGCCGTCGAGCTCGGGCAGCAGGCCCGACTCGACGTGCATGTGGCGCACGAAGTCGCCCATCCCGTCGAGGGCCTCGGGGGAGGGCTTGATGACCACGGAGACGCCGTCGCCCAACACGTTGAGCTCCGAGTCCGTCACCAAGCACGCGACCTCGATGAGCGCGTCCTTGCTGATGTCGAGGCCTGTCATCTCGCAATCGATCCACACGAGGGGGGTGTCCGTCATGGCCCCCACCTTACCGACGGCCCGCGGGAACGATGCCGGGGTTGACACGGAGGGGCCGGCATGGTTGGTTAGTTGGTGAAGTAACTAACCAGGGTGGTCGCCGCGTCCGTGCGGCGAGCCTCACACGACACGAGAGGGGGAGCGCGTGGACGACGGCCGACCGATCTTTCAGCAGATCGCCGAGCAGCTCGAGGCGCGCATCCTCGACGGCTCGATGCCGGAGGAGTCCCAGGTGCCGTCCATCAACGAGCTCGCGGCCTTTCACCGGATCAACCCGGCGACCGCGCTCAAGGGGGTGAACCTGTTGGTGGACTCCGGCGTGCTGTACAAGCGCCGCGGCATCGGGATGTTCGTGGCGGGCGGCGCGCGCGAGCGGCTGCTGGCCGCGAGGCGCGACGAGTTTCGAGATGCCTACGTCCGTCCGCTCGTCGAGCGGGCCGCGACGCTGGGCCTGACACAGGGGCAGGTTGTGGACATGATCAGGAAGGAGGCGGCCACTTGACCGCCATCATCGAGGCCGAGCGCCTGAGTAGGACATACGGTGCGGTGTGCGCCGTCGACGATGTCAGCTTCGCGGTCGAGGAGGGCAGCGTGTGCGGCCTCCTGGGCCGCAACGGCGCGGGAAAGACCACCCTGCTCCAGCTGGTCACCGGCCAGGAGTTCGCCAGCGCCGGCGAGATCCGCGTCTTCGGCGAGCGACCGCTCGAGAATGCCGCGGTGCTGGGCCGCACGTGCCTGGTCAAGGAGTCTCAGACCTATCCCGACACGTTCAAGGGCGGCCACGTGCTGCGTGCCGCGTCGTGGGCATATGCGGACTGGGACGAGCCCTACGCGCGCCGGCTCGTCAGGGAGTTCGGCGTGCCGCTCGACCGGCGCATGAAGAAGCTCTCGCGCGGGCAGCGCTCCGCGATCGGTGTGATCGTCGGGCTCGCCTCCCGCGCGCCGCTCACGCTCTTCGACGAGCCGTATGCGGGACTCGACGCCGTCGCCAGGCAGCTGTTCTACGACCTCCTCCTCGACGACTACGCGAAGAACCCGCGGACCGTCGTGATGTCGACCCACCTCATCGACGAGGCCTCGCGGCTGCTCGATCGCGTCGTGGTGATCGACTCTGGTCGGGTGGTCATCGACGCCGAGGCCGAGGACCTCCGCGGCAGCGCCGTGAGCGTCGTGGGCAGGGCGTCGCAGGTCGACGCCTTCGTCGAGGGAAGATCCGTGCTGCGCCGCGACTGGGTGGGAGGGATCGCGTCGGCGACCGTCGACGGCATCAGCGAGGCGGACCGCGCCGAGGCTCTCGCCGCGGGTCTCGAGCTTGCTCCCGTGTCCCTGCAGGAACTCGTGGTGAGCCGCACGCGCGGCGACCAGGCGCAGGAGGTCTCCGCATGAGTGCCACGCTCGCACCCGCGATGCCCGCGTCGCGGCGCATCCTCAACGGCGCGCGCATCCACGCCGCCAACCCCGTCGCGACGCTCGTCACCCCGTGGCTCATCACGCTCGCGATCTTCGGAATGAACCTCGCGATCTGGTGGATCGTGACGAGCGTGGCCGACGAGGGCTCTCTCGAGCCCGACGCGTTCCAGTACAACGGCGGCGCGGCGTGGATCGTGTTCTACATGATGGTCGCGGCGACCATCGCGATGAACCAGACGTTCCGCTTCGCGGTGGGCCTGAGCGCGACCCGGCGTGACTACTACCTCGGCACGGTGCTCTTCTTCCTCGCGATGGCGGTGCTCTACTCGTTGGGGATGACGCTCCTGGCGGCCATCGAGCGCGCGACGGATGGGTGGGGAGTCGGCGGTCGCTTCTTCTCGCCCTTCTTCCTGCTCGAGGTCCCGTTGTGGCAGGTGGCGCTCGCGTATGCCGCCGCGATCACGTTCATGGCCATGCTCGGCGCCGCCGTGGCCTCCGTGTACGTGAGGTGGGGCTCGACCGGCATGCTGCTCTTCTTTGGGGCGCTCGGCGTGGTGCTGATCGGCGCGATCTACCTCGTGACGCGCGCGGATGCGTGGGGCGCGGTGGGCCGCTTCTTCGAGGGCTCGTCTCTCGTCGAGCTGTCGGGATGGGCGGTCGCGCTCGCCGGGGTATTCGCCCTCGTGGGGCATCTTCTGTTGCGGCGGGCATCCATCCGAAGCTGAGTACGTGACGCGGGCCGATGCCCGGGTGAGGTGACGCGGCAGTGTCACCCCACCCGGGCATCGGCCATTCTCGGAAAGTGAACACTCACATTCCGGCAGCCCGTGCAGCAGGCCTGAGGTGGCTGGTACCGTGCCGCACCAGGCCTCCGTTACACAACCGTGACCGAGAGCGGGTTGCGGGACGGGCAATTGTGAGCGCTAATATTCATCACACGGCACCGTTCCCGGTGCCGCGGGGCTATGCGCTCGACCCGGCAGTGTCGCCGGACCAGAACAGGGAGGTTCTGAGAAATGAACAAGCGTTTCCTTTCCACCATCGCGCTGGCAGGCGCAGCGGCGTTCGCGCTGACGGCCTGCTCGACGGATGCGGACCCGGGCTCGTCCGAGTCGCCGGCTGCGGGCGGCGGCGGAACTGAAGAGACCATCACCGTTGGCTTCGCCCAGACCGGCTCCGAGAGCGGCTGGCGTTCGGCCAACACCGAGTCGATGAAGGCCGCGTTCTCCGAGGAGAACGGCTTCGAGCTGATCTTCAACGCGGCGGACAACGACCCCGCCGCACAGATCGCCGCGGTGCGCAGCTTCATCAACCAGGGCGTCGACGCGATCGCCGCGGTCGTGATCGGCGGCACGCTGCTCACGGGTGGCCGCGGATACGTGCTGGGCTCGATGGTGGGTGTGTTCGTGTACGGCACCATCAAGACCATCATCTCGTTCATGGGTGCCGAGCAGTCGTGGATGCAGATCATCGTGGGAGCTCTCCTGCTGCTCTTCATCGTCGTGCAGCGGGCGATTGTGGCCCGTGCGGAGGGACGCCGTTAGGGACTCTTCCGCCGGGTTGCACGCCGCACCTCGTCTTCGCCCTGATAATGGGGGCGTGGACGAGGTGCGGCCTTTGCTGGAGCTCACCGGCGCGACGGTGCGCTTCGGTGTCGATGCGGCGTTGAACAACGTCAGCTTCCGGCTGTTCCCCGGCGAGGTGCACTCCCTCATGGGAGAGAACGGTGCGGGCAAGTCGACCCTCATCAAGGCCATCACGGGCGTGCTTCCGCTGAACGAGGGCGAGCTTCGACTCGACGGCGAACTAGTGACCTTCGCGACGCCGTACGAGGCGCAGCGAGCGGGCATCAGCACGGTCTACCAGGAGGTCGAGCTCCTGCCCAACCTCTCCGTCGCGGAGAACATCGGGCTCGGCCGCGAACAGCGACGCGGCGGAGTCATCAGCGCCAAGCGCATGCAGGCCCACGCGCGCGAGATCCTCGCGGAGCTGGGCCTCGACATCGACCCGGCGTCGACGCTCGGCACGCACTCGCTCGCGGTGCAGCAGCTGGTGTCGATCGCCCGCGCGCTGTCCGTCGACGTCAAGGTGCTCGTGCTCGACGAGCCCACGTCGAGCCTCGACCTCGACGAGGTCGCCGAGCTGTTCCGGATCATCCGCGAGCTGAAGTCGCGAGGCGTCGCGATCCTCTTCGTGTCGCACTTCCTTGACCAGGTCTACGAGGTCTGCGATCGCCTCACGGTGCTGCGCGACGGCGAGTTCGTGGGGGAGTACCTCACGAACGAGCTGCTGCGGATCGACCTGGTCGAGAAGATGCTCGGCCGCAAGGCCGCCGAGCACCGCTCTCGCGACCGCGTCGAGGCCGCCGAGCCGGCGGCCTCCGTGGTCCTGCACGCGCGCGGGCTCACGGGCGGCCACGGCATCAGGGACGCGGACGTCGACATGGGCGAGGGCGAGGTGCTGGGCGTCGCGGGACTGCTGGGCTCGGGGCGCACGTCGCTCGCCCGTGCCCTGACGGGAGTGACGAAGGCTGAGGCGGGCATCATCCGCATCGAGCAGACGGACGTGAGCCTCGACTCGCCGCGCCGCGCGATGTCGCTCGGCGTCGTGTACTCGTCGGAGAACAGGCAGCGCGACGGGATCGTGGCGGAGCTCAGCATCCTCGACAACATCACGCTCGCGCTGCAGTCCGAGCGCGGGGTGTTCCGCCGCATCCCGCCGGCGAGCAGGCGAGAGCTCGCGGCGAGTTGGGTCGATGCGCTCGGCATCCGCCCGGCCGACCTCGATCGGCCCGTGGGCACGCTCTCGGGCGGCAACCAGCAGAAGGTGCTGCTCGCGAGGCTCCTCGCGCTGTCGCCTCGCGTGCTCGTGCTCGACGAGCCCACGCGCGGCATCGACGTGGGCGCCAAGGTCGAGATCCAGAATCTGGTGGGCGAGCTTGCCGACAACGGCATGTCCGTGATGTTCATCTCCGCGGAGCTCGAGGAGGTGCTGCGCGTGGGCGACCGCGTGGCGGTCCTACGGGACGGCAGAATCGTCGATACGGTCGCGGCAGGGGAGATGTCCAGCGCCGCGCTTCTCGCCCTGGTCGCGCAGCCCGACGAGGATCAGGAGTAGCACGTGGCGAATGAGAAGAGCGCCCGCGCCGCGAACATCTTTGACGTCGCGCGCCTCGCGGGAGTGTCTCATCAGACCGTCTCGCGCGTGCTCAACGGGCTGCCCAACGTGCGCCCGGCGACCAAGGAGCGCGTCGAGCAGGCGATCGCCCAGCTGCACTACAGCCCGTCGCCGGCGGCCCGCGCGCTCGTCACCCGCCGCACCCGGACCATCGGCCTCATCACCCCGAACAACGTCGACTATGGACCCGCGTCGATCGCGATGCACTTCAACCTCGCGGCGCGCGAGGCGCGCTACAGCGTCGACGCGGTGAGCACCGCGGGCGGAGACCCGACCGCCGTGAGGTCGGCCATCGAGGGCCTGCTGCGCCAGCGGGTCGACGCGGTGGTGGTGATCGTCGCCGAGGCCGCCGCTCTCGAGGTGGTGCGAGGACTCGACGTGGCCATCCCCGTCGTCGCCGCCGCCTCGACGCAGCGCCGGGGCCCGCGCATCGTCTCGATCGACCAGTACAGGGGAGCGCGCACCGCGGTGCGCCACCTCGCCGAGCTCGGCCACGCGCGCATCCTCCACGTCGCGGGTCCCGCGCACGCCCCTGACGCGACCGAGCGCGTGCGCGGCTGGCGCGATGAGCTCGCCGCGGGGCGGCTCGAGACGGTCGAGCCCACCCACGGTGACTGGACCGCTGCGAGCGGCCACGCGATCGGGATGGAGCTCGACATCGTGTCGGGCGATGCCGTCTTCGTGGGCAACGACCAGATGTCGATCGGGCTGATGTCTGCCCTGAGGCAGCGTGGGCTGCGCGTGCCGCACGACATCAGCATCGTGGGATTCGACGACATCCCCGAGGCGGGATTCCTCTACCCCCCGCTCACGACCGTGCGCCAGGACTTCGAGGCGCTGGGACGCACGATCATGCAGAAGGTACTCGTCGCCCTCGAGGACACCGACGGCGAGACCACGGACACGCCGCTGCCCACGCACCTGGTGGTACGCGAGTCGACGCGGCCCGCCTAGCGCATCAGTCCTCGTCGGCGACGATGCTCGGGCGCGCGGAGAACGAGGCACGCCGGTACTGCGCGGGCCAGTAGTCGATCTCGACGCCCAGCTCGTGCGCGGCGCGCAGCGGCAGGTGCGGGTCCCGCATGAACTCCCTGCCGACGAACACGGCATCCGCCTGACCCGACGCGATGATGCTCTCCGCCTGGCGCGCCTCGACGATCTGCCCGACCGCGGTCGCCGCGATTCCGGAGCGCTCGCGAATCGCGCTCGCGTGCGCGACCTGATAGCCGAGGCCGGTGGGAATCCGCACGCCGGGGACCAGCCCGCCAGTCGAGGTGTCCACGAGGTCGGCACCTGCCTCGCGCAGCCACTGCGAGACCGTCACCGTGTCGTCGAGCGTCCACCCCTCGGGCTCGAGCCAATCGGTCGCGGACACGCGCACGAGGACGGGCACCTGATCGCCCGCGACCGCACGCACCTTGCGCACCACGTGCAGGAGCAGTCGCGCGCGTCCCACGAGGCCCGCTCCCCAGCGGTCCTCGCGGGTGTTCGACAGCGGGGACAGGAACTGGTGGAGCAGATAGCCGTGAGCGGCGTGGACCTCCAGCACGTCGAAGCCCGCCTCGAGCGACCGTCGCGCGGCCTCGCCGAACGCGTCGATCACGGCGGCGATGCCGTCCTCATCGAGCGCGGTGGGAGCGGCGTAGCCGTCGAAGGCCACCGCGGAGGGTGCGACGGTGTCCCAGCCACCCTCGGCGGCGGGCACGGTGCCCTCGCCGCTCCACTCGCGGTACGTGGACGCCTTGCGTCCCGCGTGCGCGAGCTGGATCGCCGCGACGGCCCCCTGGCCGTGAATGAAGTCGACGATGCGCGCCCACGCGTCGCGCTGCGCGTCGTTCCAGATGCCTGTGTCCCACGGCGAGATGCGGCCCTCGGGCAGCACCGCCGTCGCCTCGCTCATCACCAGGCCAGCGCCGCCGCGCGCGAAGGAGCCGAGGTGCACCAGGTGCCAGTCGTTCGGCGTGCCGTCCCTGTCCTCGCACGAGTACTGGCACAGCGGGCTCACCCACAGGCGGTTGCGGGTCGTGACGGAGCGGATCGCGAGGGGAGAGAACAGGGCAGACGTCATCAAGCTTCCTTACAGCTAGGGGGGACGGGGTGCATCGTCGCGTTCCTCCGCGAGGTCAGCAACACCCCAGGGTCCTGGGAGATTCCGCGGGAGGGAGTCCGCGGCCGCGTCAGTCGCGCGCGAGCGCGAACCACATCGCGGGGATGAAGCCCACGATGGTGTCGACCGCGAAGTGTGGATCGTGAGGCTCGGGGCTCAGCAGCCACGCCCGCAGCGCGCCCACGGTGCCCTGGCTCACGAACGCGGCGGCCATCTCCAGGCGCACCAGGTCGGAACCGGCGGCACGCATGCCCGAGGCATCGGCATACGCGAGCAGCCCTCCCTCGAGGTGCGACGCGAGCAGCGCCGCAAGCACGGAGCCGTGAGCGCCCTCGGCGGGCGCCAGCCCGCACCGGTACACCGCGGCGTGGGCGAGCAGGTGCTGGACCAGCGAGAGCTCGGAGTCCCGCCAGATGCGCTCGACCTCGCCGGGGTCGGCTGTGACCTCCTCGAGGAAGTCGCTCCTGATCCGGTCGAGCTCGGCCTCAAGCGTGCGCGTGAGCAGCATCGACGGCGACGTCGCATGGTTGTAGAACGTCGCGCGGGTCACCCGCGCATGCCGTGCGATCTCGGTGACCGAGATGCGCTCGATCGGGCGCTCCGCCGCGAGCGCAAGCACCGCCGCCGCGAGGGCATCCGCGCTGCGGGTGAAGCGCGGGTCGTTGGTCACCGGGTGATCCTATCGGCGTCGCGCCGCCACGAGGGAAAACATCGTTCCAGTGGCGGCACGACGCCGGTCAGGCCGATGCTCCCTCGCCGACGCGCAGGGCGGTGAGGATCTCCTCGACCTGGGTCTTGGCGTCGCCGAACAGCATCGCCGAGTTCTCGCGGAAGAACAGCGGGTTCTGCACCCCGGCGTAGCCGGTGGCCATCGAGCGCTTGAACACGATGCACTGGGCCGCCTTCCACACCTCGAGCACGGGCATTCCGGCGAGCGGCGAGCCCGGGTCCTCGAGTGCGGAGGGGTTCACGACGTCGTTCGCGCCGATGACGAGCACGACGTCAGTCTCGGGGAAGTCGTCGTTGATCTCGTCCATCTCGAGCACGATGTCGTACGGCACGCGGGCCTCCGCGAGCAGCACGTTCATGTGGCCGGGCAGGCGGCCGGCGACGGGGTGGACGCCGAAGCGCACGGTGACCCCGTGGGCGCGCAACTTGTCGACCAGATCCGCGACGGGGTACTGGGCCTTCGCGACGGCCATGCCATAGCCGGGCACGATCACCACGGAGCGCGCGGCCGCGAGCATGTCGGCGACCTCGGTGGCGCTGACCTCGCGGTGCTCACCCTCCGGACCCGCCGCAGCGGCCTTGCCGCCCTCGGCGCCGAATCCTCCCAGGATCACCGAGAGGAACGCGCGGTTCATGGCCTTGCACATGAGGTAGGACAGGATCGCACCCGACGAGCCGACGAGCGCACCCGTGACGATCAGGAGGTCGTTGCTCAGCATGAGGCCGGCGGCGGCCGCCGCCCATCCCGAGTACGAGTTGAGCATCGACACGACCACGGGCATGTCGCCGCCGCCGATCGCGGCCACGAGGTGGACGCCGAGCGCCAGTGCGATCACGGTCATGAGGAGCAGCGGGACGATGCTGTGGCTCGCGAGGTACCACGCGAGCAGTCCTGCGCTGGCGAGGATCGCGCCCAGGTTGAGCAGGTTACGACCGGGCAGCATGAGCGGGTTCGACTTGATCTTCGCGGACAGCTTGAGGTACGCGACGATCGAGCCGGTGAACGTCACCGCGCCGATGAAGATGCCGAGGAACACCTCGACCTGGTGCACGGCATCGGCGCTCTCCGTGAGGTGAGAGTTGACGCCCACGAGCACCGCCGCGAGGCCCACGAAGCTGTGCAGGATCGCGATGAGCTCGGGCATCTGGGTCATCTCGACCGTGCGGGCCCTCCAGATGCCCACGCTCGCCCCGATCGCGAAGACGCACGCGATGAGGAGCGCGGTGACCAGCACCGAGCGCTCGGACACGTCGAGAGCGAGCACCACGGTGGCCGCGAGGGCGAGCACCATGCCCACCATGCCGAGCATGTTGCCGCGGCGCGCGGTCTCCTGCTTCGACAGTCCGGCGAGGGAGAGCACGAAGAGCACGGCGGCGACCACATAGGTGGCCTGCGCGAGGGAGGTGAGGGTCATGGCGCGTCCTTCCTGAACATCCCGAGCATCCGGTAGGTCACCAGGAATCCTCCGAAGATGTTGATGCTGGCGACGGCAGCCGCGATGAATGCGAGCGTGGACACCACGGCGTTCGACGAGCCGATCTGCAGGAGCGCGCCCACGAGGATGATTCCCGAGATCGCGTTGGTCTGCGACATGAGCGGCGTGTGCAGGGAGTGCTTGACGTTGGAGATCACGTAGAAGCCCACGATCACCGCGAGCGCGAACACCGTGAGGTGCTGGACCGTGGCGGAGTCCGCGACGGACAGCAGCAGCAGGGCCGCGACCGCGCCCAGGCCATAGCCGATGCTGCGGCGGCGGGCCTTGCGCTGTGCCGATTCGTGCGCGGCAAGGGCCTGCGCCACGAGCTCCTCCTCGGAGGGGCCCTGCGGTGCGGCGGGTGCCGCCGACACGGCCACGGGCGGCGGCGGCCACAGGATCTCGCCAGCGTGCGCGACGGTCATGCCGCGCTGCACCTGGTCGTCGAGGTCGAGCGCGAGCACGCCGTCCTTGGCGGGGGTGAGCAGGGCCATGAGGTGAACGATGTTGGTGCCGAACAGCTGCGAGGTGTGGCGCGGCATGCGGCTCGTGAGGTCGGTGTAGCCCACGATCGTCACGCCGTTGTCGCTGGTGACCACCTCGCCGGGCACGGTGAGTTCGCAGTTGCCGCCTCCCGAGGCGGCGAGGTCGACCACGACCGAGCCGGGACGCATGCCGGCGACCATCTCCGCGGTGATCGTGGTGGGGGCCGTGCCGCGCACGAGCGCCGTCGTGATGACCACGTCCGCCTTGGCGGCCTCGGCCGCATAGACGCGCATCGCGGCGTCCTGCTGCTCCTGGGTGAGCGGCTTGGCGTAGCCGTCCGCGCTCACCTCCTGCTGCGCCTCGGGGGCGGAGACGAAGACGCCGCCCATCGACTCGATCTGCTCGGCCACCTCGGGACGCACGTCGAACGCGCGCACCTGGGCGCCCAGGCTCGAGGCCGCGCCGATCGCCGCGAGGCCGGCGACGCCGGCACCGATAATGAAGACGGTCGCGGGGGCGGTCTTTCCCGCCGCGGTCACCTGTCCGGTGAACATGCCGCCGTACTGCTCGGCCGCCTCGATGACCGCGCGGTAGCCCGCGACGTTCGAGAGCGTGCTGAGCACGTCGATCGCCTGCGCGCGCGAGATGCGCGGGACCGCGTCGAGGGCGAGCGCCGTGACCGAGCGTGCGTTGAGCGCCTCGACCAGCGCGGGGTTCGATTGGGGGGACATCATCGACACGAGCGTGGCGCCCGTCGTGAGGCGTGCGACGTCGGCATCGGCCGGCGAGTTGACGCACGTCACGATGTCGGCGCTCCACGCGGCCGCCGCGTCGCCGAGCGTGGCGCCCGCTGCCACGTACTGCTCGTCGAGGAAGCTCGCCTGTGTGCCTGCGCTCGACTCGACGGTGACGTCGTAGCCCAGCTTGATGAGTCCGGCGACGGAGGCGGGACTCGCCGCGACCAGCCGCTCGCCCGCGCGCGTCTCCGCGGGGACACCTATCCGCATGGTTCTTCCACTTCTGCGCCCGGGGGCACCGGTCGGGGCCAGCCGCACGGGGCGACGGGCGGGGGCCGTGGCAAACGAACGGCCCGGCGAGAGGCGGTCGCGAGACCGCCGAGCTGCCGGGGTGTTCGCCCGCTCGCACTCTAGCCGAGCGCATCAGGGACCCCTCTGGTCCGAAGGGCCCGGGTGAGCGGGTGTGGTGGCGCCCCCGGCAGGACTCGAACCTGCAACCTACGGATTAGAAGGCCGTTGCTCTATCCATTGAGCTACGAGGGCCGGCGACGAAGGCCGCGGACACCAGGGTAGTGGCGGCGGTCCCTCACGGGCGAAATATCAGGGGATCCCCCCATGGACGGCGTGCTATACACCGAGCGTATAGTCGCGGCATGGACACGTCACCCGCCCTGTTGGGGCTCATCGCCGAGGGGCCGACCTACGGATACGACCTCAAGCAGCGCTACGACCGCGTCTTCGCGGGGCGGCGCATCGCGTTCGGGCAGATCTACGCCGCGCTCGCGCGGATGATCAGGGACGGGCTGATCGTCGCCCTCGGCGAGGAGGCGGGGGCCGGGCCGGCGCGCAAGCGCTACGAGGTGACGGCGGAGGGTCGCCGCCATCTTGAGGACTGGCTGCGCACCCCCGACGTGCCCTCGCCCGCGCTCGCGTCCAACCTGTTCGCCAAGACGGTGCTCGCGCTCATGCTCGATGACAACGCCGACCAGCTGCTCGACGTGCAGCGCGCCGCCCACCTGGCGCGCATGCGCGAGCTCACCACCCTCAAGCACTCCGCGCCGCTCCTCGAGCGGCTCGCGATCGACCACGCGCTGTTTCAGATCGAGGCCGACCTCCGCTGGATCGACGCGACCAGCGCGCGCCTCACCGACATGAAGAAGGAGCTGTCCGCTGATGGCTGACCTCGCCACCACCGCGCCCCTCATCAGGGCCACCGGCCTGCGCAAGAGCTTCGGGCCCACCGAGGCGCTGCGCGGCATCGACCTCGACATCGACAGGGGCGAGGTGGTCGCCGTCATGGGACCCTCCGGCTCCGGGAAGTCGACCCTGATCCACTGCCTCGCGGGTGTCCTCACGCCCGATGCGGGTGACGTGACCATCAACGGCACGGAGCTCGGTCGGCTCGATGCTGACGCCAGGGCGCGGTTGCGGCTCAAGGAGATCGGCTTCGTGTTCCAGTTCGGGCAGTTGCTGCCCGACCTCACCGCGGTCGACAACGTCGCGCTGCCCCTGCTCATGGGGGGCGCCTCCCGACGGGCCGCACGCGCCGAGTCCTACGCGTGGCTCGAGCGGCTGGGCCTGGGCGATCAGGGAGACAAGTTCCCCGGCCAGATGTCGGGAGGCCAGGCGCAGCGCGTCGCGATCGCCCGCGCCCTCGCGACCCGTCCCACGGTGCTGTTCGCCGACGAGCCCACGGGATCGCTCGACTCCGTGGCGGCGGAGTCCGTGCTCGAGACGATGCTCGACGTGGTGCGGGAGGCGCGCACCACGGTGCTCCTCATCACCCACGACCCGCGCACGGCCGCGTATGCGGACCGTGAGGTCATCGTGCGCGACGGTCGGCTCTCGGGCTCGGCACTCGTGGGGCGGTCATGAAGCCCGCCGCGGCGCGCTTGCTGCTGCTCGGCACCGCGTCCTCCGTGCGCCGCCTCGCGGCGATCAGCGCGGGCGTCGCGCTCGGTGTGGGCATGCTGCTGGTGCTCGTGGGTGCCTACACGCACATGCCCGCGCGGGACGACCGCATCGCATGGGCCGCGCCGGCCACGCCGTGGGACGCGGACCGACCCGAGGATCCTGCGCCCACGGATTCCACGGTGCTCACGACATTCGCGACGGATGTCAACGGTCTCGACTTCGTGACGCTCGTGGCGGTGGCGTCGACCCCCGACACGCAGGTCGCCTTCCCCGGCGGCATCACCCCACCCGCGCCGGGCGAGTTCTACGCGTCGCCCGCGCTCGCGGAGCGTCTCGCGGCGGTGCCCGCGGACCAGTGGAGCGACCGCTATGGCACGCTGATCGGCCTCCTACCCGACTCGACGCTGCAGGGTCCCAGCCAGCTGGTCGCCCTCACGGGGGCGGAGTGGGACGTGCTCGCGTCTGACCCGTCGGCGGTGCTCCAAGAGGAGTTCACGCAGACGGGTGGCAGGGCGGCCTCGCTCACGTATCGGTTCATCCTTGCGATCGGCGCCGTGTCGATTCTGGTGCCGATCATCCTGCTGGTGTCGATCGTGTCGCAGCTGGGTGCGGCCGAGCGGCGCGACCGGTTTGCGACTGTGCGCCTGATCGGCGCGGGCCGCAGGGCCATTGCCGCGGTGTCCGCGCTGGAGATGGCCGTCGCGGCCGGGTTGGGCGCGCTCGCGGGACTCGCGGTCGCCGCGGGGCTGGGGCCGCTCGCGGCGCGCATCCCGATCAACGGCGCGACGTCCTTCACCGCGGACCTTGCGCCCACGCCCGCGCTCGCCATCGGCGTGGTCGCGGGGGTGACGCTGCTCGCCGCGCTGACCGCATGGTGGCGCACGTATCGCGACGACGTGGGTGCGCCGGGCGCGGTGCGGGAGCGGGCGGAAAAGAAGGCAAGCGCGTGGCGTGCCGTGCCGCTCGCGGCAGGCCTCGCGGTCTACGCGCTCTCGGCCCTCGGCGCGCAGGCCGGGGTCCTCGGATCCGAGCTCGTCATGGTCGGCATGTTCGGTGGATTCGTCGTGGTCGCGCTCGGCATCGTGTTCGCGGGTCCCTGGCTGACCCGCGTGGTGAGCGCCGCGTTCGGCAGGGCGACGAGTTCCGCGACCGGCGTCGTGGCGGCCGGCCGCCTGTCTCGCCATCCGCGAGCGACCTTTCGTGCCGTGTCCGGACTGGTGGTCGCCGTGTTCATCGTCAGCACCTTCGCGGGAGCCGCGAGCGCGATCGAACGCATCGGCGAGCCGGGCCCCGAGCCTGGCGCGCTCGACGACGGCGCCGTCATCGCATGGCTGGATGAGGGGGCCGATGCCGCGGCCGTGCAGGGCGCGGTCGCCCGGGTCTCGGGCGTGGAGACGGTCGTCGTGGGCCATCGCGCCGCCGTGGCCGACGACAATCGGGTGGTGCTGTCGCCCGAGGACGCGCGCGCCATCGGCGCCGTGGACGTGCCCGACGCTTCCGCGGTGCTGGTGGACGCCCTCGAGATGATCGCGGCGGGCACGGGGCTCACCGATGCCGATGCCGTCGCGGCTCCCGAGCCCACCACCAGGGAGGACGGCCTCGAGCCGGCGTTGCTCGTCGCGGTGACAGACGGATCGCAGGCCGCCATGGCGCGTGCCCACACCGCGATCATGCTCGCCAACCCGTCGAGCCTGCCGCCCACCTCTCGCGCGCAGTTCGCGGCGAGCGGTTCCCTCGAGGTCACGCAGGAACTGAGCGTCATGGCGTACATCGGCATGGCGATCGCGATCGGGATCTCGGCCCTGTCGCTCACGGTGTCGACGGTCGCCGCGGCGATCGACAGGCGGCGCACGTTTGGGCTGCTGCGCCTGTCGGGTATGCCGGTGTCACAGCTGCGCGCCACCGTCGCGACCGAGGCGGCGGTTCCGCTCGGCGCGACCCTCGCCGTCTCCGCGGGACTGGGCTTCCTCGTGGCCTGGGTGATGATCGAGACGCTCGGCAACGGGCTCACGGTCTCGTGGCCCGACGCGCGCTACTGGATCGCGATGCTGGGCGCTGTCGCGCTCGCTGGCGTCGCCCTGATCGGCTCCTTCGGGCTCGTGCGCAAGGCGACGGAGGTGGAGACGACGCGCTTCGAGTAGGAGGCCGGCGCGGCCGATGGGGACGGCACAAGAGCGGCGCCGCGCGCGCGACGGTGGCGAAGCTGGGCGAGTCCTCGAGCCAGATCGGAGAGGTCGTCATGCTCATCACGCGGGTCGAGGAGCAGGCCTCGGTGCCGCAGGCGATGAGCCGCTCCGTGAGGGAGGCGGCGACAGGGGTTGAGTCGTCACGCAGGGGTAGGGCGGGGGCCCGCAGCGGGCGGCGGAGTCCAGCCCGCGGCGTGCCGGAGCGCGATGCCGTCGAGCAGGACGTCGATCGCGAAGGCGAACTCCGCATCGTCGTCGCACGACGGCCCCACCGCGGTGCCCGGGTCGTGCCTGGCCGCCATCGCGGATTCCAGCACCCGCGGCCAGCGCGACGCCATCGCTTCGAGCATCGCGGTCCGCACGGCGGGGTCCGCGGGCGGAGGGGGAGAGGGCGCGAGCTCCTGAGTGAAGCCCCACACGCGGCTGCCGAGCGCGTGCATCGCGTGGTGCGTGAGGGAGGCGTCGAGGCCGCCGTCCCGCAGGATCGTGATCACGGACTCGAGGTGATCGAGCATCGCGGGGCTGGGTGCGGTCCTGGTCTCGAGCGCGCGCCACGCCCACGGATGACGATGGAGCGCGGCGCGCGTGCCGAGGATGCGCTCGCGAACGGCGTCCTGCCACCGCACGGGTGATCCCGCGGGGGCGGCGGCGGGGAGCTCGGCCAGGATCGCGTCCACCATGCGATCGAGCAGGGCGTCCTTGTCACGCACGTGCTTGTACAGCGCCATCGGCACCACGCCCAGTCGGTCGGCGAGCGACCGCATGCTGAGCGCGTCGAGGCCGTGCGCGTCGGCGAGCGCAATCGCCTCCCTCACCACCACGGCGCTCGTCAGGGTGGCCCGCCGCGCGCCGCCGGACACTCGTGCGCCGCGGGCGACTCGAGCATCGTCCCCCATGGTGCCTCCCGCGTGACTCTTGACGGTGTACGCCATACACCCTAGCGTTGGCCCAGAAGGTGTACGCCGTACACCTCGCACGGACTGGAGCCCCCGCATGACCCGTTCTCGCCGTCTCGCCGCGATCGCCGGCGCGTCGTACCTCTTCACCCACGTGACTTCCGTGGGGGCCGTGCTGCTCTACGGCCCGCTCCTCACCGACGACTCGTGGCTGGCCGCCGAGGGCGGGTCGGGTGCCCAGGTGCTGGGCGCCCTGCTCGACGTCGTGCTCGCCGCCGCGGTCGTCGCGACCGGCGCGACACTGCTCGCGCTGCTGCGCCGCCACGCCCCCGCGGCATCCGCGGGCTATGCACTGCTTCGCACGGCGGAGGCCGCCACGATCCTCGTCGGCGCTGCCGCCGTGCTGGGGGTGGTGGCGCTGCGCGGATCGGGTGCCGACGGCGCCGGCGCGGCCCTCGCCCTGCGCGAGCTGTACTCGGCGGCCTTCACGGTGGGGCCAGGGCTGCTGGTCGGCGTCCACACGGTGCTCCTCGCCGTGACCCTCGGGAGGCTGCGCGCGATCCCGGCGTGGATCCCCGTGCTCGGCGTCGCGGGGGCGGTGCTGGTGACGGTGTCCAACGTCGCGGTGCTGGCCGGATGGCAGGCGGACACGTCGACGCTTCGCGGCCTGGCGGCCGTCCCCATCTTCGCGTGGGAGATTGCGCTCGCCCTGACGCTGCTCATCAGGGGCCTGCGCTTGGGTGCCCCGGAGCAGGAGCGCCAGACCGCTCCCGCCTCTCCCCGTGCCTCCTGGTAAGTAGGCCCGCGCTACCCTGGGGGCATGGTCAGGAGAGGGTGCGTCGACGCATGAGCATGCGTCCGATCAAGACGTGGTCGTACCCCGGCAACCTCCTCGACGCCCTGGTCGATACCCGACGCGTGGTCGCGGGGGTCGAGCTGCCCCTGCCGACGCCCGGCGTCGAGGAGGCGCGCGAGACCATCCGGCGCACCCTCGACCAGCTGGATCACCACCTCATCCCGCGCGTGCGCGAGGAGGCCTCTCCCGCGATCGTCGTGGTCGCCGGCTCGACCGGGGCGGGCAAGTCGACCGTGGTCAATGCCCTGGTAGGTGAGCAGCTGACGCCGTCCGGCGTGCTGCGCCCCACGACGCGCATCCCTCATCTCTTCCACCACCCGCTCGACACACAGGTGCTCTCCGACGTCGCCAAGCGCGCGAAGGTGATCGCCACGGAGGCCGTGCCGCGCGGCCTCGCGTTGGTCGACTCGCCGGACCTCGACTCGGTGCGCGGCGAGAATCGCGAGGTCGCGCGCCTGCTGCTCGAGGCCGCCGACCTGTGGATCTTTGTCACGACCGCGGCGCGCTACGGCGATGCCGTGCCGTGGGAGGCGCTGCGCGAGGGGGCCGACCGTGGCGCGTCGATCGCGGTCGTGCTCAACCGCGTGACGGTCGACGTCGCCGCGCAGGTCAGGCGCGAACTCGTCGACCGGCTGACCTCGGAGCACCTCGAGTCGCTGCCGCTGTTCGTGATTCCCGAGGACACCACGCGCCAGGCGACCGTGCCGCGCGACGTCGTGGGCGGCCTGGGGCGCTGGCTCGACTCGGTCGCGGCGGCCTCGGCGACCACGATCGTCGAGCGCACGCTGCGCGGCGCGGCCGAGTCCGTCAAGGAGTGGCTCGAGACGCTCGCCGAGGCGATGGATGACCAGTCCGCGGCCGCGAAGGACGTGCGGTCCGAGGTGCGCCGATGCGCGGCGCAGGTCGAACAGGAGGGCGGCGACCGGTGGTGGGAGGGCATCCCCACCGGAGCGGTCACGACCCGCTGGGCGCAGGCGACCAGCGACGGCGGCGCGCTGTTCCGGCTGCGCTCGACCGCGTGGCACCGTCGCGGCCACGCGCGCGAGCAGCGCGACGCGGTCCTGCTCGCGATCTACGCCGACCTTCTCGAGGCGGTCGAATCCCGGCTGGTGGCGGCGGCATCGTCCGTCTCGGAGGCGATGGAGGAGACGTTGCGGCGCGCGGGCACCGGGGTCGGGCCGTGGCTCGCGGAGCGTCGCGACCCGCGCGACGCGCGCCAGGCCCGCGAGCGGCAGGCCGCGGATGCGGCGCGTCGATGGCTCCACCGGTGCGAGGAGATCGCCCTCGCGCTTCCCGGCGCGGACACGGGCGTGCGCATGGTCGGCGAGCCGGGCCTCACGACGACCCTCGCGAGCGCCGCGCTCGGCGTCGAGCCCGCGCGCACCGCGCTCATGGTGCTCACCTCGCAGGGCGTGGGCGCCGCGGTCGACGAGGCCCGTGCCGAGCTCGCCGCCGCGCGCCGTCACTGCGTCAACCGCGAGGCACTCGACATGATGCGTCCCACCGACATCCCGTCGCTCATGCCCGATGCCTCGGCCAAGATCCGCTTGCGCCGCGCCGAGCTCAGGGGGCTCATGTGAGCGTGAGCTTCGACCACCTTGCGCCGCGCGACGAGTCGGCGGTGCTGCGCGCGAGGGTCGATCGCCTGCGGTCCTCGCTGCACTGGGCCCGCGAGGCGATTCCCCTCGCGGTCAGGGACGAGCTTCACGCGACGGTCGACCGCTGCGAGGAGCGGCTGCGCCTCGGCATCGACTGGACCGTGATCGCTCTCGCGGGGGGGACCGGGTCGGGCAAGTCGACGCTGTTCAACGCGCTCGTGGGCGTGCCGTTCGCGGTGCCGGGTGTGGCGCGACCCACGACCTCGCAGGTGAGCGCCGCGGTGTGGGGGCCCGACGATGCGGGCGCGCTGCTCGACTGGTTGGGGGTGGGCCGCGAGCGGCGACTGCGCCGTGAGGGCGCCGCCGGTGCCGCCGAGGACCCGCAGCTCTCCGGGCTCGTGCTGCTCGACCTGCCCGACCACGACTCGATCAACCCCCACAATCGCGAGCTTGTCGACACGATCATCCCGAGGGTCGACCTGCTCCTGTGGGTGGTGGACCCGCAGAAGTACGCCGATCACGCGATTCACTCGGGCTACCTGCGGGCGGCCTCGGATCACGGCCAGCCGTCGCTCGTAGTGCTCAACCACGTCGACAGGCTCACGACGGAGGACGGTTGGGCCGTGGCCCGCGACCTCCAGCGGCTGCTCGCCGAGGACGGCATGGTCGATGTTCCCGTCATGCCGCTCAGCGCGCGCACGGGCCAGGGCGTCGACGTGCTGAGGGCGGAGCTCGAGGGCGCGGTGCAGGCGCGGTCCGTGGCCGCCGATGCGGTGGCGGCCGACCTTGTCGAGGCAGGGCGCACGCTCGAGCGGGCGCTCGCGCGCGACGCCGACCCCGTCCTGCCCGATGTGCAGGAGCTGGTCGCCGCGCTCACCGCCGCCGCGGGCGTCGACGCGCGTGCCGAGGCCGCCGCCGCGGTGGTCGCCGGCCGGGGCACGACAGTGCCGGAGCCCACGCCCCTGCGCCGCGACGTCGTCGAGCGCGAACGCCTCGACTGGGTGGATGCCGCGTCCGAGGGGCTGCCCGTCACCTGGCGGATCGTGATCGGGGACGCCGTCGCGCCGGCGGACGAGCTCACGGAGCGCATCGATGCGGCGCTGTCCGACGTCGAGTGGCCGCCCGTCGCGCCCCACCGGTCGCTGTGGCGACGGCGAGCGCGCGCCGCGGCGCTGCGCAGGGAGATGATCGCGAGCGCCCACGCGGCCGTGCGTGGTGCGATCGAGCCGCTCGTGGTGCACCCCACGGCACTCATTCATCAGGCCTATCGCAACCTCGACGAGCTCACCGTCATTGCGCGTGCCGAGGCACCCGACAGGCGCGACGCCGCCGAGTGAATCTCTCGTGAACGGCCCGCGCTCCGTTCACTCGTGGGTCACCCGGGCAATGCCGGGACGATGCCGCGCGTTCCTGATGCGCACGTACGGCGCGTAGTTCCCTCCCTCACCGGCGGCGCCGGTCCCCTCGCGGGGGCCGGCGCCGCCGTCGTGCGTGGCGATGTCCCCAGCCCCGACACCGGACGATGCCGTCCACGAGTTGGCGCGCGGGTCGCGCTCCGCGTCGAACACCTGGCGACGCTGGAGGGGCGCGCACGGTGCGCCACCAGGGAGGAAGACATGAACGAACTCACGATCACGGCTACGGGGTGGGCGGCCACCGACGTGCGGCTGACGCTGGGACAGGGGGGACTCGCGATCGCGTCGTTCCGCCTTGCCACGACGCCGCGCTTCTACGACCGCGAACGCGGGCAGTGGGTCGACGGAACCACAGAGTGGTTCACGGTGCGACTGTTCCGCGGGGCCGCGCTGACGGTCGAGAAGTCGATCACCAAGGGGCAGCCCGTGGTGGTCACGGGACGGCTGCGCACCAGCAGGTGGGAGGCCAAGGAGGGCCCGCGCACGGACCTCATCATCGACGCCACGGCGGTGGGTCCGGACTGCACGCGGGGCACCGCGACCTTCACGAGGGCGACGGGAGACCCGGCGCTCACGGAGGCCGACACGACCGCGGCCGCGGCGGCGTTGGCGGCGGCGCGCGAGAGCGAGCCGTCCGGCGAGGTTGAGTCGTACGAGCTCGCCGAGGGCCCCGACGAGGAGCCCGCGGTCGAGGACGCAGACGAGCACTCCGACGAGCACTCCGACGAGCACTCCGTCGACACCGCCGAGGCGCTCGTGGGCCACTGAGCATGGCGTCCGCGCCGCCCCTGCCGGGCATCGTCCTCGCGTAGGCTAGGGGCGGCATGCGGGCGCCTCGCGCCCGCTCAGGACGAGTTGACGGAGCACCAGTGGCAGAGTTCATCTACACCATGCAGAAGGCGCGCAAGGCGCACGGCGACAAGGTCATCCTCGATGACGTGACGATGGCGTTCTACCCTGGCGCGAAGATCGGCGTGGTGGGACCCAACGGCGCGGGCAAGTCGACGATCCTCAAGATCATGGCCGGCATCGAGGAGCCGTCCAACGGCGAGGCGCGGCTGAGCCCCGGCTACTCGGTGGGCATCCTGCTCCAGGAGCCCCCTCTCAACGAGGACAAGGACGTGATCGGCAACATCCGCGAGGGTGTCGGCGAGATCCACGCGAAGCTCGAGCGGTTCAACGCGATCTCCGAGGAGATGGCGAGCCCCGACGCGGACTTCGACACGCTGCTCGCGGAGATGGGCACCCTGCAGGAGGAGCTGGACCACGCCGACGCGTGGGACCTCGACTCTCAGCTCGAGCAGGCGATGGACGCGCTGCGCTGCCCGCCGCCGGACGCGGACGTCAGCGTGCTGTCCGGCGGTGAGCGCCGTCGCGTCGCGCTGTGCAAGCTGCTCCTCGAGAAGCCCGACCTGCTGCTCCTCGACGAGCCCACCAACCACCTTGACGCCGAGTCCGTGCTGTGGCTCGAGCAGCACCTCGCCAAGTACCCCGGCGCCGTGTTGGCCGTCACCCACGACCGCTACTTCCTCGACCACGTCGCGCAGTGGATCTGCGAGGTCGACCGGGGCCGCCTATACCCGTACGAGGGCAACTACTCGACCTACCTCGAGAAGAAGCAGGAGCGCCTGCAGGTGCAGGGCAAGAAGGACGCCAAGCTGGCAAAGCGCCTCAAGGACGAGCTCGAGTGGGTGCGCTCGAACGCGAAGGGGCGCCAGACCAAGTCGAAGGCGCGACTTGCGCGCTATGAGGAGATGGCGGCCGAGGCCGACCGGACCAGGAAGCTCGACTTCGAGGAGATCCAGATCCCGCCGGGCCCGCGCCTGGGATCCGTGGTCATCGAGGCCAAGGACCTCAACAAGGGATTCGGCGACCGCACGCTCATCGATGGGCTGTCCTTCACGCTGCCGCGCAACGGCATCGTCGGCGTGATCGGCCCCAACGGCGTGGGTAAGACCACGCTCTTCAAGACCATCGTGGGCCTCGAGCCGCTCGACGGTGGCGAGCTCAAGGTCGGCGAGACCGTCAAGATCTCGTATGTCGACCAGAGCCGTGGCGGGATTGATCCCAAGAAGTCGCTGTGGGAGGTCGTCTCCGACGGACTCGACTACATCAACGTGGGCAAGGTCGAGATGCCGTCGCGCGCGTACGTGAGCGCATTCGGATTCAAGGGCCCCGACCAGCAGAAGCCCGCCGGCGTGCTCTCGGGCGGCGAGCGCAACCGCCTCAACCTCGCGCTCACGCTCAAGGAGGGCGGCAACGTGCTGCTGCTCGACGAGCCGACCAACGACCTCGACGTCGAGACGCTCGGCTCGCTCGAGAACGCGCTGCTCGAGTTCCCCGGCTGCGCCGTGGTGGTCTCCCACGACCGCTGGTTCCTCGACCGCGTCGCGACCCACATCCTCGCGTACGAGGGCACCGAGGAGAACCCGGGCAATTGGTTCTGGTTCGAGGGCAACTTCGAGTCGTACGAGGCCAACAAGGTCGAGCGGCTCGGGGCCGACGCCGCTCGCCCGCACCGCGTCACGTACCGCAAGCTCACGCGCGACTGACACCCGACTGACGCGCACCGCGACGGCCTCATCCGCAAGCCGGGTGGGGCCGTCGCGCGTCCGCGCTACGGTGAAGGCATGACGCGCATTCACGTCCCGATCACGCTGCGATGGTCCGACCTCGACGCCTACGGCCACGTCAACAATGCCGAGATGCTCCGTCTGCTGGAGGAGGCCCGCATCAGGGTCTTCTGGGCGGACCGCTCGGCGGCGGAGGAGCACGACGTTCCTCACACCGCGCTCATCGCAGGCGGCGTCGACGCCGACACTCTCACCCTCATCGCGGCGCAGCAGATCGAGTATCTCGCGCCCATTCCTTACCTGCGCCGCCCCCTCGACGTGCAGCTGTGGATCGGCAGGCTCGGAGGGGCGAGCATCGAGATCTGCTACGAGGTGTGGTCGCCGCAAGGCTCGGACGTGCCGGTGCTGTTCGCGAAGGCGACCACGACGCTCGTGCTCATCGACGCCGCGACGCAGCAGCCTCGTCGGCTCACCGACTCCGAGCGCGACGTGTGGAGCGCGCACCTCGACGCGCCCGTGACCTTCCGCAAGCGCTGACGCCACACGCGCGAACGCGCCGGCCGCCCGTGGGGGCGGCCGGCGCGTTCGCGGTGGGGGAGGACCCTATGCGGTGAGCGAGTCGACCCACTCCTGGTTGTCGGCGATGAAGGCATCGACGATCGCGGGGTAGTCGTCCTCGGAGTCAGCCGTGAGGATCTGGTTCTCGAGGTCGTACAGGAGCTCGGCGTCCATCGAGAAGCCCGCGAGCCAGCCCTCGACCTCGGGGAACTCGTCGGCGAAGCCGGTGCGCGAGTACGTCACGATCTCCTCGGCATCGCCCAGCGTGCCCTCGGGGTCCTCGAGGTTCTTGAGGTCGTACGCGCCGTACGCCCAGTGGGGCTCCCACAGCGTCACGACGATGTTCTCGCCGTCCGCCATCGCGGAGTCGAGCTCGGCGAGCATCGCGGGGGTCGACGAGGTCAGGAAGTCCATGCCCTCGAGCCCGTACACGGGGATCGCGCCCTCGACCGCCGCGGTGAGCTCCGGGCTCGATGCCGACGATGCGGCCGCCGAAGGCGTCCGCGTTCGCGGCGAGCTCGTCGAGGGAGTCGATCGGCGCATCGGCGTTCACCGCGACCGTGAGGGCCGCGCTGTCGAACCACGAGCCCACCTCGACGATGTCGTCGCCGAACTGGTCGAGGTAGGACGCGTGGGTCACGGGCAGCCACACGTCGGTGACGAGGTCGTAGTCGCCGTCGGCGAGTGCCTGGAAGGTGACGGCGGGGTCCGCGTACTCGAGGGTGACGTCGTAGCCCTTGTCCTCGAGGATGGCCTCCCACAGCAGCGACGAGGCGACCGACTCGTCCCAACCGTTGAAGACGCCGAAGGTGATCTCGCCGCCCGCGGCGGGCGCGGCGTCGGCGGACGAGTCGGGTGCGTCGCCCGAGTCGGCCGACGAGCAGCCGGCGAGGACCAGCCCCGCGGTGGCGGCCAGGGCGAGGGGCGCGATGGAGCGCACGTTCATGATGAGTGTTCCTTTCCCGGCGAGGGGAGTCTCCCCCCGTCGTGAGCACCGTTCGCCCATCGGTCGGGGCGGGGTGCGCGCGATCGGAGTCCGACCGCGAGGTCTGTGGTGGTGTGGCAGGCGCCGTCAGCGGCCGGGGTTGCGGCGGTTGCCGGAGTTCTCCGCGAGGATCCGCTCGGTGTCCTTGCCCTGGGTCTGCGTGACGGGGGAGGCCCGCAGCACGGTGCCGCGCAGCCGCGTGAGGAGGCCCGCTCCGCGCTTCTGCCCGAAGGCGCCGGTGAAGCGGTCCAGCACCACGGCGAGGATGACGACGGAGATTCCGGCCTCGGCGCCAATCGCGATGTCGAGGGCGCTGACGGCCCTGGTGACGTCGCCTCCGAGGCCGCGCGCGCCGACCATGCCGGCGATGACCACCATCGATAGCGACAGCATGATGACCTGGTTGACGCCGGCCATGATGGACGGCATCGCGAGGGGCAGCTGAATCTGGCGCAGGATGCGCCGCGGCGAGGCGCCGAAGGCCTGACCGGCCTCGACCACCTCCTTGTCAACGCCGCGGATCCCCAACTCCGTCAGGCGCACACCGGGGGCGATCGCGAAGAGCACGGTGGCGAAGATGCCGGGGGCGACGCCGACTCCGAAGAAGGCGATCGCGGGGATGAGGTAGACGAAGGCGGGCATCGTCTGGAGGAAGTCCATGACGGGTTTCACGACCGCGGACACGTGCGGGCTGCGCGCCGCCCAGATGCCCAGCGGGATGCCCATCGCCAGCGCCAGCGCCGCCGCGACGAGCACGAGCGACAGCGAGTCCATCGCGTTGTCCCACTGATCGACGCCGATGATGAAGGTGAGGCCAGCGGCCGTGCCGACCGCGAACTTCCAGCCTCGCGCGAAGAGCGCCGCGAGGGACAGGACCGCGATCACGGCGATTGCGGGCGGGGAGGAGAAGACCCAGTTGACGGCGTCGTACATGCCGGTCCACAGGTCGCCGAGGAAGCCGAGGAGCCAGTCGAGGTTGTCCTCGATCCAGTCCGTGCCGGTCTCGATCCAGGAGCCAAAGGGGATGCGCAGGTCCATTACCGCACCTCCGTCGTGGTGAGCGAACGGGAGTCGGCCGCGGCCTCGAGCGCCCGGTCGACCACCTCCGTGGGCA
This sequence comes from Demequina sediminis, assembly GCF_039545075.1. Lineage (NCBI taxonomy): Bacteria > Bacillati > Actinomycetota > Actinomycetes > Micrococcales > Demequinaceae > Demequina > Demequina sediminis. The sequence continues at coordinate 82,711 of NZ_BAABRR010000009.1, forward strand.
AGGGATCGGGCCGTGCGGCCGCTTGCGCCGCGGCATCGGGCTCTCCGCCGAGCGTGGCGAGGAGGGTCACGCGCGGGATCACGCCCACGAGGCGGCCCTTGTCGTCCTGCACGCCCAGCGGCAGCTGCGCCTCGAGGGCGGGGATGAAGAGGTCGGACAGCGCGGTGTCGCTTGGCACGGCGCCGTGGTCGCGGCGAATGATCGTGGCAAGGTCGCGCTCGCCCCTGCGCACCAGGTCGAGAGCATCGCGGTCGCTCACCCAGCCCACGAGGCTGCGGTCACGCTGGGTGACGTAGACCGCGCTCAGCTGCTCGTCGCGCATGATCGTGAGCGCGCCGTGGGGTCCGGCGGAAGGGTGGACCACGGCGCGCGGCTTGCGCATGACCGACTCGGCGGTGAGCACCCGCGTGCGGTCGACGTCGGCCACGAACTGCTCGACGTAGGCGTTGGCGGGGTCGGTGAGGATGTCCTCGGGGGTGCCGATCTGGACGATCCTGCCGTCGCGCATGACCGCGATCCGGTCGCCAAGAAACATCGCCTCGTTGAGGTCGTGCGTGATGAACACGATGGTCTTGCCCAGGGTCGCCTGCAGGTCGACCAGCTGCTCCTGCATCTCGCGGCGGATGAGGGGATCGAGCGCGGAGAAGGCCTCATCCATGAGGAGCACGTCGGTGTCCGCGGCGAGGGCGCGCGCGAGACCCACGCGCTGCTGCATTCCGCCCGACAGCTGGTGGGGGTGCTTGTCCTCCCAGCCGGCGAGGCCGACGATCTCGGTGATCTCGCGCGCCCGTTCCTCGCGCTCGGCACGCGCCACGCCCTGGATCTCGAGCCCGTAGGCGACGTTGTCGAGCACCGTGCGGTGGGGGAGGAGCGCAAAGTGCTGGAAGACCATCGAGATGCGCTCGCGGCGCACGGCGCGCAGCCGCTTGGGGGTGATGCCCGTGATGCGCTCGCCTCCGACCGTGACCGTGCCCGCGGTGGGCTCGAGGAGCCCGTTGAGGGTGCGGATGAGGGTCGACTTGCCGGATCCCGACAGGCCCATCACCACGAAGATCTCGCCGCGCTTGACCTCGAAGGAGGCGTCGATGACCGCGGCGGTGGTGCCGGGCGGAAGCTGCTCGCGGGGGGTGCCGCGATGCAGCGCGATCACCGCATCGTCGGCGTGGCGTCCGAAGACCTTGTACAGGCCGTCGACCGTCAGTGCTGTCGTCTCGTCGTTCACGTGTCCTCTGCTCCTGGAGCTCAGGCTCCGGTGTGCGCGAAAGACCTCGGCTAGCGAGGGGACTCGCAGCCGTCGGACGGCAATCACGGGCCCGCCGGGCGGCGCCGTGTGGCACCGCTACTAGCGCTCAGGCACGCCCGGGTGGGCGACGCCACGAGGCCTTTGGCTGGTCGATGGCGCCCTCCGGGCGACGGGCCGTGCAGGCCCACGCACCCCGGGAGGGCGGCGTTACGACCGTACCAACGTCACACGTCCGCTTTCATTCCGCAAGGACAAATGTTTACCAAATTGAGATAAACGGCAGGCGGCCGATGCGCGGCCCCCCAGGCGGCATCGTCCCTGCTAGGCGGGCGGGAAGGGGAGGCGAATCATCCCCTCCTGGGAGGCGGAGGCGACGAGCCTCCCGTCCTCGGAGAACACCCACGTGCCGGTGAGCCCGCGCCCGCCCTGTGCCGTCGGGGCGTCCTGAACGAAGAGCAGCCACTCGTCGGCGCGGGCGGGGCGGTGCCACCACATGGCGTGGTCGAGGCTCGCGAACGAGATGTCGGGAGTCACCCACGAGGCGCCGTGGCGGCGCAACAGCGGCTCGAGCATCACCTGGTCCGAGCCGAAGGCAAGGAGGGCGCGATGAAGCACGTCGGGACCCTCGATCGGGCCGCGGGTGCGCATCCACGCGGTCTGGTAGGGCTGGGGCCGCTTGTCGGGGCCAAGGAACAGCGAGCCCTCGACGTGGCGCACGTCGAAGGGCGCCTGGGTGAGCCAGAAGTCGGCGAGGGGGTGTCCCGCAAACGGCGCGAGCACCTCGACGCCCGACGTCACCGTGTCCGGACCGGGGACCTCGGGCATCGCGACCGCGTGCTCGGGCCCCTCCTGCTCGATCTGGAAGGACGCGATCATCGACAGGATGGGGCGGCCGTCCTGGAGCGCGTGCGTGCGCCTGGCCGAGAACGACCTCCCGTCGCGCAGCACCTCGACCTCGAACTGGATGGGACGGGAGGCGTCGCCCGCCCTGAGGAAGTAGCCGTGCAGCGAATGCGCGAAGCGGTCCTCGGTCACCGTGGCGCCCGCGGCCAGCAGGGCCTGGGCGAGCACCTGGCCGCCGAACACGCGTCCGCCCGGCATCGGCAGGGAGTCGCCCTCGAAGCGGGTCTCGGACTCGCGACGCAGGGTGAGCGCGGACAGCCCCGCCGTCACGGCCTGCGATCCCCAGGTGTCCTCAAACGCGGTCATCGGTCCTCCTCGGTGGGCTCGAATGAGTTGACCATCGAGTGCGCGGCGCGCTCGAGGTAGTCCATCAGCGTGACGGCGTGCAGCGGCGCGAGATTCTGGCGCGCGACCGCCTCGCGCATGTGGGCGATCCACCGGTCGCGAGCGTCCGGGTTGACGCGGAATGGCTGGTGACGCATGCGCAGGCGCGGGTGGCCGCGCCGGTCCGAGTACGTGGTGGGTCCACCCCAGTACTGCTCGAGGAAGAGCGTGAGGCGCTCGATCGCGCCCTCCATGTCGTGTTCCGGATACATGGGGCGCAGCACGGGGTCCGCCGCCACGCCCTCGTAGAACGCTCGCACGATCGCGTCGAACGTGGCGTGGCCACCCACGGCCTCGAAGAAACTCTGGCCCTCCGCCTGCGTGGGGCCGTCGCCCACGCTCATGCCCGGCGTGCTCACTCGTCGCCTCCCTCGTGCGCGTCATGTCCCCCGTGCGCGCGCGGGCGGCGCGGGGGAGTGTCGACCACCATGGCCTCTCCAGGCACGGCTAGCTCGATGCCGCGCTCGTCGAAGATGCGCCGCATCTCTCGGCGAATCTCGCGCATGATGTCCCACTGGGTCGCGGGGTTGACCTGGACGAGGAGGCGCAGCATCACCGCGTTGAACTCGAGCGACTCAATGCCGGCGACGTCGGGCTCCGACAGCACGTTCGAGGCCACCATCTCGGAGCCGGCCTTCGCGGCCTCGACCGCGTCGATCATGGCCTGGCGCGCGGCCTCGACGTCCGTGTCGTACGCGAGTCGCGCCTCGACCACCGCGCGCGACCACATGCGCGTCATGTTGCCCACGCGCCGGATCTCGCCGTTGGGGATGTACCAGACGGTGCCGTCGAGCGAACGCAGCCGGGTCGAGCGCAGGCCTACCTCCTCGACCGAGCCGGTGGCCTCGCCCAGGTCGACCACGTCGCCCACGCCGTACTGGTCTTCGATGAGCATGAACATGCCGCTCAGCACGTCCTTGACCAGCGACTGGGCGCCAAAGCCCAGTGCGACACCCACGACACCCGCCGACGCGAGCATCGGCCCCACCGGCACCCCGAGCGTGGTCAGCAGGGTCGTCAGCGCGATCGCGATGAGCACCACCGCGAGTGCCGACTCGAGGACCCGCTGGAGAGTGCGCGCGCGCTTCCTGCGGCGCTCGGCCTCGAGGCGCATCTCGACAGTGTCGGGCTGTGCGATCGGAATCTTGGCCTTCGATAGCGCCCTGCGCGTGCGCGCGTCCTGCAGCGGGGCGCCGCGCTCGATGCCCAGCGTGACGCCGCGAATGAGCGCGCGACCCACGAACCACAACACCACCAACACCACCAGCACCACCCCGAGCGTGAGCGCGGCAGACGGCAGCCTGTCGACCCACTCGGCAAGCACCTCGCGACTGTCCTCGAGTTGCTGTTCCGCCGTGGAGGGGCTGGGCGTGGGGGTCGACGAGCGCGTGACCGGGGCGAGTGCGGCAAAGGGAGTCACGAAGACAGAGTAACGAGCGCGCGGCGCTCGCCCCTGACGCCCGCGCTTCTGGCAGGATTGAGCCGTGATCGAAGCGCCCGAAGTCGAGCGCGAGACTCCATCGGAGGCCCTCGCCGCGCTCGCTCGCGCGTGCGGGGTGTCCGTGGAGTACTACGCCATCGACGGAACCCTTGTCCACTGCTCCGCCGCGGCGATTCGCGCCGCCCTTACCGCGATGGGACTCGACGCGTCGTCGGACGCCGCATGCGCGCGTTCCCTCGATGCTCTCGAGGATCAGGAATGGCTGCGGCTCGTGCCACCGGTCACGGTGGTGACGGCGGGCCAGGAGCGCACCTTCCCCGTGCACGTGATCGACGGCGACCCCGTCGAGGTCGCCTTGCGGCTCGAGTCGGGCGAGGTGCGCAGCGCCCCGCAGGTGGACGCGTGGGTGCCTCCCCGCACCGTGGGCAACCAGACGATGGGCCGGGCCACGTTCTCGATCCCCGCGGACCTGCCGCTCGGTTGGCACCGCGTCGAGGCGACGACCAACGGCCGGCGCGGCCGCGGCTACGTGGTGGTGACGCCCGAGCGGGTGTCGCTTCCCTCCGAGGTCCGCGAGAAGCGGCCGTGGGGCCTCACCGTCCAGCTGTACTCGCTGCGCTCGGAGCGCTCGTGGGGGATCGGGGACCTCGCCGACCTCGCCGACCTGTGCGCGCTGGGCAAGGCCCGCGGCGATGCGGACTTTGTGCTCATCAACCCGCTGCACGCGACCGAGCCGGTGGCCCCGCTGACCAACTCGCCGTACCTGCCCACGTCCAAGCGCTTCATGTCGCCGCTGTACATCCGCGTCGAGGACATTCCGGAGGTCGCCTACCTGCCGTCGCAGCAGCGCGCGCTGCTGGCGTGGGAGGCGGAGCGACCGCAGCGCCTCAACGACTCCGACGACCTCTTGGACCGCGACTCGATCTGGCGGCTCAAGTCCGCCGCGCTCGAGGAGGTATTCCGCGCGCCGCGCTCCGCGGGACGTGACGCGTTGTTCGAGGCGTTCTGCCTGCGCGAGGGCGCCGCCCTCGAGGACTTCGCGACCTGGTGCGCGATCGCGGAGGCGCATCGCGGGTTGCCGTGGCCCGCCGAGTTCGACTCGCCGACATCCTCCGCGGTCGCCGCGTGGCGCGACGAGAACGCCGAGCGAGTGCTCTATCACGCGTGGCTGCAGTGGATCTGCGACGAGCAGCTCGAGCGCGCGCAGTCCGCCGCGACGCGCGCTGGCATGAGCATCGGCGTGATGATCGACCTTGCGGTCGGCGTGCATCCCGAGGGTGCTGACGCGTGGTCGTATCAGCGCGTCTTGGCCCAGGGCATGAGCATGGGCGCGCCGCCGGACTTCTACAACGCACTCGGCCAGGACTGGTCGATCCCGCCGTGGCAGCCGCGCGCCCTCGAGGCCGCGGCCTATCTTCCGTTCCGCGATCTGGTGCGCGCGGCGGTGCGCAACGCTGGGGCGCTACGGATCGACCACGTGTTGGGCATGTTCCGCCAGTGGTGGGTGCCGGCCGGGCACATCCCCGTCGACGGCGTGTACGTGTATGTCGACCACGAGGCCTACATGGGCATCATCGCGCTCGAGGCCGAGCGTGCCGGGGCCGTCGTGATCGGCGAGGACCTGGGCACCGTCGAGCCGTGGGTGCGCGAGTACCTGCACTCGCGCGGCATCCTGGGCACCTCGATCGCGTGGTTCGAGCGCCACGACGACGGCGCCCCCCGCGTGCCGGAGGACTACCGTGCGGACACTCTCGCGGCGGTCACCACTCACGACCTTCCACCCACGGGCGCGTACCTCGCGGGCGAGCACGTGCGGCTGCGCGCGGAGCTGGGGATGCTCGGCGACGGCAGCATCGAGGACGCGCAGGCCGAGGCGGCGCGCGAGCGTCAGGCCTTCATCGACATCATGCTTGAGCGCGGCTGGATCCTGCCGGACTACAACGAGGAAGACCTCATTGCGGGCCTCCACCGATGGGTGCTCAACAGCCCCGCGCTGCTCACGGGCATCGCCGTGACCGATGCCGTGGGCGAGCGCCGTGCGCAGAACATGCCCGGTACGGACACCGAGTACCCCAACTGGTGCATCCCCGTCACGGACGGCAACGGCGTGCCGGTGCTCCTCGACGACCTCTTCGAGCACCCGCGCGTGCGCCGCCTGTTCCGGGCGATCAAGGCGGCGCGCGCCTAGCGGATTCCCTCCGTGGTGGCCGCGCCGGGCTGCGCGGCCATGCGGCTGACGGCCTGGGCGACCTGCGCGCGGTGAATGTGATCGAGTCCCTCGACCACCGCCTTGCGCAGCACGCTCGGGGCGTCGGCGTTCGCCGCCAGCCAGGCGGTCACTCGCGCGGCGAGGTCGTCGACGCGGCCCGTGAGCTGGACGGGGAACACGTGTTTGACCACGCGCGCGCCCACGAATCCGGCGTTCGCGTCGTAGTACTCGCGCAACGAGCCCAGGAGGTCGTCGAGCACCGGGACCAGGACGCCCGGATCGATCGCGCGGGTGAAGCCGGCGGCGAGCTCGAACTGGACGGCGTTGGCCGCCGGTCCGTTGGCCGGTCGTACCAGCGCGTCCCACGCAGCCTGCTTCGCGGCGGGGCTTGCGAGCGAGGCACGCACCCCCGCGGCGCGGCGTTCGCCCGCTGCGCTGACGTCACGCGCAGCGTACGCGTCGAGTTCGTCGGACGTGAGGCCGCCGCATGCGGCCATCCCACCGAGGAGGTCCCACAGCAGGTCCGAGTCGACGGGCAGCCCCGGCAGCTCGGCGCTCGCCTCGACGAGCGCGCGCAGCCTCAGCCCCTGGTCCTCTGTGGCCGCGAGCAGCGCGTAGCCCTTGAGCAGCTGGAGCTGGATGTCGGAGCCCGGTTCCGCCGCCGCAAGCGCGGACCACAGCGACTCGGCGGCGGACTCGGAGACGGTCGCCAGCAACTCGGGAGCGAGATAGCGACGCAGCGCGACGACCATGAGCGCGACGTGCGACTCCGCGGTCGCCGAGTTCGCGACGCGCGGCAGCAGCGTGAGCACCGCGTCGACGTAGCGCTGGGCCGGTAGTGAGCCGTCGCGGGTCATGTGCCACAGCGCGTCGAGGACGCCGGCCTGGACCATGGGGTCCTCGATCGCGCCCCCGTACGCGTCGAGCGTCGCGAGCGAGTGCTCGTCGAGGTGCACCTTCGCATACGTGAGGTCGCGATCGTTGACCAGCAGGAGGTCGGGCACCGCGCGGCCCTTGGCCTCGTCGATCTCCGTCAGCTCGCCGCCGACCGTGGTGGGCAGCGTCCAGGCGCGGCGCGGGACGCCATCGGTCACCTCGTAGCCCGCGATCTCCACACGGTGGGGACGATGGACGGGGTACTCGGCCGGCACGTCCTCGGCGACCGCGAGGCGGGAGATGACCCCCGCATCGTCCGTCGCGACCACGGCGCGCAGGGTCGTGACACCGGGGGTCTCGAGCCAGACGCTGGCCCACTCGTCGAGTGGGCGCTGCGCGGCGGCCTCGACCTCGGCGAGGAACTCCGCGAGAGTCGCGTTGGAGTGGTGATAGCGCTCGAGGTAGGTCGCGACGCCGCCGAAGAAGGCATTCTCGCCCACGTAGCGCGCGAGCTGCTTGAGCGCGGACGCACCCTTCGCGTACGTGATCATGTCGAAGGCCGACACCGTTGCCTCGGTGTCGGGGACCTCGGTGACGATCGCGTGCGTGGTGGGCAGCTGGTCCTGCACGTACGCGATCGACTTGCGGTCGGCCGCGAACGTGACCCACGAGTCCTTCCACTGAGTGACCTCGGCCGCGGCCCACGTGCCGATGAACTCGGCGAAGGACTCGTTGAGCCAGAGGTCGTCCCACCACTTCATCGTGACGAGGTTCCCGAACCACATGTGCGCGAGCTCGTGGAGGACCACCACGGTCCGCTCCTCGAGCTCCGCCGCGGAGGCACGCCCGCGGTAGAGGAGCCTGTCCTCGGACAGCGTCACGCAGCCGATGTTCTCCATCGCTCCCAGGTTGTACTGCGGCACGTAGATCTGGTCGTACTTGTCGTACGGGTAGGGGGTGCGGAACACCCGCTCATAGAGCTCGAGTCCCGCCTGGGTGTCGGCGAGGACGCGATCACCGTCGAAGTGCTGCTCGAGCGACGGGCGGCCGTAGACGCGCGCGGGGATGTCGCCCGCGGTGCCGTGCAGGACGCCCTCGTGGAACGCGTACGGGCCCGCGACCACGGCGGCGCCGTAGCAGGGGATCGGCACGGTCGCGGCGAAGGTCCAGCGCGAGCGCCCGCGCCGCGTGCCCGCGATGTCGACGGTGCCGTCGAGCGGCGCGGGGGCCGGGGTGGGGGAGTTCGAGACGACCACCCAGTGGTCGGGCACGGTCACGTCGAAGCTGAAGGATCCCTTGATGTCCGGCTGGTCGAAGCACGCGAACGCGCCCCTGGCGTCGTTGGCCGCGAACTGGCTGTAGAGATAGACCTCCCCATCGGCGGGGTCGACGAACCGGTGGATGGCCTGGCCGTCGTTTCGATACGCGAAGTCGCCCGCGATGCGCAGAGAATTGTGCGCAGCGAGTCCCGCGAGGACGATGCGTCCCTCGCGATGGCCGGCGGGGTCCAGCGGGGCGCCGTTCAGCTCGACGAGGTCGATCGTCGCGCCGGTCGCCTCGATGAAGGTCGTCGCGCCGGGAGTCGCGTCGAACGTGACCGTGGTGTCCGAGCGGTAGGTGTCGCCGCCGGTGGTGAAGTCGAGCGTCACGGAGTAGTGGACGTTCGACACGAGGGCGGCGCGGTCCGCCGCCTCCTGCTTCGTGAGGTTCATGCCTGGCATGACCCCAGTCTGGCAGGAGGGGCGGACCGTCGCCGTTCCCGAAGGACCAGGAAGCGGTCCCTAGGCGTCGTACGCGAGGTCGGCGGCCTGCGCCTTGAGCGCGCGCCGCACGCCGTCCTTGCCCTCGACCACGAGCCGCTTGAGGGCATCGTGCGCATCGGCGTTGGCCTCGAGCCAGCCGAACGCCGAGTCCTGCAGGTCGGGAACCCGGCCCGCGAGAGCGACGGGGTAGAGGCCCTCGATGAGGTTGGCGGCGATCTCGTTGGTCTTGGTCTCGTACAGCCTGCGCAGCGCGCCGAAGTACTCGCCGACGAAGGGCTCGAGCAGCGTGTGGTCGTGCGCATGCATGAAGCCTGCGATCGTCTCGTACTGGAGCGCGTTCGGGAGGTCCGTCTCGGCGTTGACCAGAGCGTCGAAGGCCGCGCGCTTCGCCTCCGGGGTGGCGATCGCGGCGCGGGCGTGCGCGGCGCGTCGCTGACCCGAGGCGGTCGCGTCCTTGCTCAGCTGGAGCTCGATCGCGAGGTCGGCCGCGCGGCCCCCTGCGACGAGTGCGATGAGCAGATCCCATGCGAGGTCGGTGTCGACCTCGATGCCGTCGACCTGCAGCTTGCCGTCGAGCAACGCTTGAACCGTGTCGAACTGCGCCTCCGTGTTGGCGAGGCCGGCAAACGCGCGGACGAACTGAAGCTGGCTGTCCGAGCCTGCCTCGGCGGCGAGGGCGAGCGTCCACACCTGGCTTGCGGCCTCGGTCTGGGCGTGGTCCGCGAGCGTCGGGTGTACGTAGAGGCTCAGCGTCGTGGCGAGCTGGCGCAGCAGCACCATCACGGTCGTCGACTCGGTCTCCGCACCCACGTTGCGCAACACCAGGTCGACATACTGCCGCGCCGGCATCTCGGCGTCGCGCGTCATGTCCCACGCCGCCGCGAGCACCATGGAGCGCGCGAGCGGATCGGTGAACTTCGACACGTGCTCGACCGCGGTCGCGAGCGAGGCCTCGTCGAGACGCACCTTCGCGTACGCGAGGTCGCCGTCGTTCACGAGGATGAGGGCGGGGCGGGGACGGCCCACGAGCTCGGGGATCGCCGTGAGTTCGCCGTCGATGTCGACCTCGACGTCGATGACGCGGCGGAGCACCTCGGCCCCCTCGTCGGACACGGCGACGTCGTAGCCGCCGATCCGCAGGCGGTGCGGGCGCAGCGTCGGCCACTCCTCGGGGACCTCCTGGCGGACCGCGAAGGACGTCATGACCCCCGCATCGTCCGTCTCGATCTCCGGCCGCAGGGTCGTGACGCCCGCCTTCTGCAGCCACACGTCCGACCAGCGGGACAGGTCGCGACCCGAGGCCTTCTCGAGCTCGGCGAGGAGGTCGGCGAGCGTCGCATTGGCGTGGTGGTGCTTGCGCATGTACTCGGCGACGCCGGCGAAGAACTGGTCCTGACCCACCCATGCGACCAGCTGGCGCAGCACGGAGGCGCCCTTCGCGTAGGTGATGCCATCGAAGTTCACCTCGACGTCCTCGAGGTCACGGATGTCGGCCATGATCGGGTGGGTCGACGGCAGCTGGTCCTGGCGGTAGGCCCAGGACTTCTCGAGCGCGTTGAACGTCACCCACGAGTTGCGGTACCTCGTGACCTCGGCGGTCGCGAGCGTCGACGCGAACTCGGCGAACGACTCGTTGAGCCACAGGTCGTTCCACCACTTCATCGTCACCAGGTCGCCGAACCACATGTGGGCGAGCTCGTGCAGCACGGTGACCGTGCGGCGCTCGATGCGCGCCTGCGCGGTCTTGGAGCGGAACACGTAGTCCTCGAGGAACGTCACGCAGCCGGCGTTCTCCATCGCGCCCGCGTTGAACTCGGGCACGAAGATCTGGTCGTACTTCTCGAACGGGTACTCGGTCTCGAACTTCTCCTCGTAGAAGGTGAAGCCGGCCTGCGTGTCCGCGAGGATGACGTCGGCGTCGAGGTACTGAGCGAGGGCCTTGCGGCAGTAGACGTTCGCGCTGATCTCGCCCTTGCGCGACGTGATCGTGCCCGGCACCTCGTGGTACGGCCCGGCGACGATCGCCGTGACGTAGCACGGGATGCGCGTCGTGGGGGAGAACTCCCAGCGTGCGACCGGGCGTGCGGTGCCCGCGATGGTGACCTCGCCCTCGGCGGGCGAGGTGGTCGACGGGGAGTTCGACAGCACGTGCCAGTGCGCGGGGGCGGTGACGGTGAAGAGGAACGAGGCCTTGAGGTCGGGCTGCTCGAAGACCGCATAGACGCGACGCGTGTCAGCGACCTCGAACTGCGAGTAGAGGTACACCTCGCCGTCCTCGGGGTCGACGAACCGGTGCAGTCCCTCGCCGGTGTTCATGTAGGCGCAGTCCGCGACCACGGTGAGCTCGTTGTCCGCCTGCAGGTTCGGCAGCGTGATGCGTGAGTCCGCGAAGTGCGTCGCCGGATCGAGCGACTGCCCGTTGAGGGTGATCTCGAGCACGGACGGCGCGATCAGGTCGATGAAGGTGCTCTCTCCCACGGTCGAGGAGAAGCGCACGGTCGTGGTCGAACGGAAGGTGGTGTCCGACGTGGTGAGGTCGAGGTCGACGGTGTAAGTGTCGACGGCGACGATGCTGGCGCGGGCCTCGGCCTCTGCGCGCGTGAGGTTGGTACCTGGCATGGTGGCGATTCTTCCACGCCCGCCGCGTGTTCGCGGCGCTTCTAGACTCGTGCGGTGACCCCCGAGAGCCCGAACGCGGCCCCCGCCCAGGCATCGTCCCGGCGCGGCCTGCGTCACCACCTGGTCGACCTCGCGCCCCTCAAGGCAAGTCCCGCGTTCGCGCGACTGTGGATCGGCGGCGCGATCTCGGGTATCGGCGCGTTCATGACGCAGGTCGCGGTGGGCCTACAGATCTACGAGATCACCGAGTCGACCTTCATGGTGGGGCTGGTGGGAGGAGTGGCGCTCCTGCCCATGATCGTCGCCGGGCTGTGGGGCGGCATGATCGCCGATGTCTTCGACAGGCGGAAGGTGCTCATCGCCGCGTCGCTGGTGGCGTGGGCCGCGACGCTCGGCCTGGTGACGCTGTCCTTCTGGGACCAGCACCTCCAGGGCGCGGGCGGTCACGCGCCGGTGTGGCCGTTTTTCATCGTCACGACGCTGAGCGCGGTCGCCTCGACCATCGCGAGCGCGACCCGAGGCTCCGTGGTGGGCAGGATCCTGCCCGAGGACATGATCAGCCGCGCGACCGCGCTCAACGGGATCGCGTTCGGGGCGATGCTGACCGTGGGACCCGCGCTCGCAGGCGTGCTCGCAGCCACGGTCGGACTGCCCTGGACCTTCGCGATCGACGCGGTGCTGTTCACCGCGGGCTTCCTGGGCGTCTGGATGCTGCCCGCGTTGCCGCGGCTGGGCGAGCGCGTCGAGGCGGGATGGCCCGTCCTCAAGGAGGGACTCACGTTCCTCAGGCACGCGCCGAACATCCGCATGAGCTTCGTGGTCGACATCATCGCGATGACCTTCGGGCGCCCCTACGTGCTGTTTCCCGCGCTCGGCGCGACGGTCGTGGGCGGCGGGCCCCTCACGGTCGGGGCGCTGACCGCGGCGGGGGCGGTGGGGACGATGCTCACGAGCGTGTTCTCGGGCCGCATCAAGCACGTGCGCCGGCACGGCATCGCGATCTCGCGCGCGATCCAGGTCTTCGGCGTCTTCGCGGCGCTGTTTGGCGGGGTGACCCTCGCGGTGAGCCTCGGGGGACACGAACCCGCGCCCGGATGGGGAGGGATTCACTGGGCGACGCTCGTGGTGCTGGGGCTCGCCATGGCGGGGATGGGCGGTGCCGACGAGGTCAGCGCGATCTTCCGGCAGACCATGATCATTCAGGCCGCGCCGGATCAGATGCGCGGGCGACTGCAGGGCGTGTTCATCGTGGTGGTGACGGGCGGTCCGCGCGTGGGCGACATGTATGCCGGCGCGCTCGCGACCGCCGTCGCGCTGTGGTTCCCGCCGCTGCTGGGCGGGGTGGCGATCATCGTGCTGATCGCGATCCTCACCCGCGCGCAGCGCGCGTGGCGCGAGTACGACGCGCACGCGCCTACGCCGTAGGCCCGGGCCCCTGCGGCTAGTTGAGGTACGCCGCGACCTCGCGCGCGACGTCAATTGTGCGTGCACCCATCGCGCCGTTGGTGCCGTGCAGATACGACACCTTGACGAAGTAGTCGCCGACCCCCATGCCGAGCGTGCGATTGCCCGGCAGGAAGTACACGCCAGTCGCGCCCTCGACCTCGGACTCGGAATCGGCAACCTCGCCCACGGCCGCCGCAGCCAGCTCGCGGTGCTCCTCAACGTCGGGGAAGCCCCAGTTGATCTCCACGGTGATCTGCGGGTACGAGATGTTCTCGTCCTTCGGGCGCCAACTGCACAGGTTGCGCCCCTCATTCGAGAGGCTCGAGTTGAAGACCCCGGGGGCCATCTCCGCGCCCGTGATCTCCGCCAAGCGAGCGGCGGAGACTGCGGCGCAGGGATCGGGGGTGCCCGGCGGGGCGGCCTCAACGACCTCGGCCGATGCGGTCGGGGTTGGCGACGCCGTCGTGGCGAGGCCACCTCCGGCAGGGGTGCACGCGGCGAGGACCGCGACGCTCGCCGCGACGAGGGCGACGGTACGGAGGCGAGTGGAGCGCACGCTCATGAACATCCCTTCGATCCCCATGACGCTAGCATTCCGCCGCGGCACGGGTCGCCGTGGGGTCGGCGTCCGTGAACCCGAGCTGTCGCGCCGCCTCGTAGGTCACGATCGCTGCGCAGTTCGACAGGTTGAGCGAGCGCCTGCCCGCGAGCATGGGGATGCGCACGCACGCGGTCACGCGCGGATGCGCCATGGCCTCATCGGGCAGGCCGGTGGGCTCGGGCCCGAACAGCAGGATGTCGTCGGACCGATACTCGAGGTCCGTGTAGACGGTCTGTGCGCGTGCGGTGAAGGCGAACACTCGCGAGGAGGGCATGGATTCCAGCAGTGCGTCGAAGGTGGGGTGCACCGTGACGGTCGCGAGGTCGTGGTAGTCGAGGCCGGCGCGCCTCAGCTTGGGCTCCTCCAACGTGAATCCGAGCGGTTCGATCAGCCGGAGCGGGGCCCCCGTCACCGCGGACAGGCGGATCGCCGCACCCGTGTTCTCGGGGATGCGGGGCTCATAGAAGGCGATCGACGGGAGGGCGACGGGCATGGGTGCAAGTGTCCCATGGCCGTCGCCCTCCCCCTCAGCAGCGCGTCATCCGACGGAGACGCCGTAGGCCGCCAGGAACTCTGCGGCGCCCGCGATGTCCACGCGCTGAAGGCCGTCGAGGTACCTGCAGTTCGACGTGTAGCCATAGCTCGTGACGGCAACCACGTAGCCGTCCTTGAACGTGGGGCCTCCGGAGTCGCCGAAGCAGGTGCCTCCCGTGCCGCGATTGTCGTTGCCGTTGCCGTTAACCTGCAGGATCTGAGGCGTGAGCTTCTGTCCGGGCTCGATCGCGACGCGGCGCACGATCGGATAGGACATGGGTGTGGGAGCCTGCGGACCCTCATCCGGCTTGCGTACCTCGGTTCCGTAGCCGACCGTGGTGAACAGGGTCTTGTTGAGTGTGGGCTGGCGGAACTGGTCGAGGTACCCCACGGGCGCCACCGCGGCGGGTGTGATGTCCTCGATCGGCTCGTCAAGGACCACCACGGCGAAGTCGTTCCAGTTCTTGACGTCCGTGAAGTCGGAGTAGCTGTCGGGCGTGTGCGCCGTGCCCGCGTGCCAGGTGCGACCCTGGGCGTCGAGCTGATCCCCCTGGAATCCGGTCGCGGGATCAGCCTCGGGAAGCCCGCTCGGCGGTTGCTCGGCGATCACGGACTCGAAGGACACGATCGTGTCGCCCACCGTGCCCAGCGTGCAGTGCGCCGCGGTGAGGAGAACATCGGGCGCGACAAGCGTCGCGGTGCAGCGGTAGCGATACACCTCTCCCGTCTCATCTGGCGCGTAGAAGGCGATCATTCCCACGTGGGGATGCCCCTCTCCGTCGAGCGCGCCGTCGGTCACGGCTGACGCGGGAGAGGCGAGCGTCGCGGACAGGCTGACGGCCGCGACGGTGCTCAGGGCGAGAATCCTGCGGTTCATGCGGTTCCTTCCTCGGAGCGCGGGTCCGATCGGGCCCGACGCCGCCACTGGAGGAACACACCGGACAGATCGCGCATCGGGGACATCATGGCTAAACTGCTCGGCGCGCACGGGGCCTAGGCTTCCCTCCATGAGTCATCCCGCGCCCGCAGGCAGCCGCCGCGCCGCCATGGGCGGAATGTCCGGCCGCGGCGTCGCCGGCCGCGACGAGGACGCTCAGCGCGCCCTCAACGCCGAGGCGCCCGACATCCCCGACCTGTGGCCGCGCGTCATCGCCCTGTTTTCCCCGTACAAGCGCCCGCTCACGGTCACCGCGGTGCTTGTGGTCGGCGTCGCGTCCGCGTCCGTGATCCCGCCTCTCCTTGTCGAGCGCATCTTCGACACCGCGCTGTTCCCGCCCGAGGGCGCGCCTCGGGTCGCGTTGCTTGCCGAGCTTGTCGGCATCATGATCGCGATCTTCCTCGTCACCGCGGGCCTGGGGGTCTGGCAGACCTACCTGACCGCGTCGGTGGGCAACCGCGTCACGGGGGACCTTCGCGAGCGGCTCTTCGCGCGTCTGCAGTCGATGGAGCTCGCGTTCTTCACGCGCACCAAGACCGGGGTGATCCAGTCCCGTCTCCAAAACGACGTGGGAGGCGTCTCCGGCGTGCTCACCACGTTCGTGTCGAGCATCGTCGGCAACTCCGTGACGGTGCTCGCGAGCCTTGTCGCGATGGTGCTGCTCGACTGGCGCCTCACGCTGCTCGCGGTCATCCTCATGCCGGCGCTGGTCGCGGTGCAGCGGCGCGTGGGCCGCGTGCGCGCGCGCATCGCATCGCGCACCCAGGAGTCGCTCTCCGAGCTCACCGCCATCACGCAGGAGACTCTCTCGGTAAGCGGCATCCTGTTGTCGAAGGTCTACAACCGCCAGCGACTCGAGACCGAGCGCTTTCAGGCGGAGAACTCGACCCAGATTCGCCTCCAGGTCCAGCAGGCGATGACCGGCCAGTGGTTCTTCGGGCTGGTGACGGTCATCATGTCCTCGGTGCCTGCGGTGATCTACCTCGCGGCGGGCGTACTCATCGCGCGCGGCTCGACCGACATCTCCGCGGGAACAATCGTCGCCTTCACCGCCGTCCAAGCGCGCCTGCTCTTCCCGCTCATGGCGCTCATGCGGGTCGCGCTCGAGGTGCAGACGTCACGCGCGCTGTTCGCGCGCATCTTCGAGTACCTGGACCTCGAGCCCGCCATCCGGGACAGGGACGATGCCGTGGACGTGCGGGACGCCCCCGGACCCTTGGGTGCGATCGAGTTTCGCGACGTGGTCTTCCGCTATCCGGGTGCGCGGGACGATGCCCGCCCCACGTTGGACGGCGTGACGTTTCGCATGGAGCCGGGCACTACCCACGCGTTCGTCGGACCATCAGGTGCCGGCAAGACGACGATCGTCTATCTCGCCGCGCGCCTCCACGAGGCCTCGGGCGGGGCGGTCCTCTTCGCGGGGGCCGACGAACGCGACCTGCGTCACGAGTCGGTGGTCGACCACGTGGGCGTGGTGAGCCAGGAGACCTATCTCTTTCACGCGACCATCGCGGAAAACCTGCGCTACGCGCGCCCCGACGCGACCGATGCCGAGCTCGAGGAGGCGTGCCGGGGGGCGAACATCCACGACGCGATCATGTCCTTCGAGCACGGCTACTCCACGGTCGTGGGGGAGCGGGGGTACCGGCTCTCGGGCGGCGAGAAGCAGCGCGTGGCGATCGCGCGCGTCCTCCTCAAGGATCCCCCCGTGCTGCTCCTCGACGAGGCCACGAGCGCCCTGGACACCGTGTCCGAGCGCGTGGTGCAGTCTGCCCTCGATCGCGCGGCCGCGGGACGCACCACCCTGGTGGTCGCGCATCGGCTCTCGACCATCGCCCAGGCGGACGTGATCCACGTGGTCGACGGCGGACGGATCGTCGAGTCAGGCACCCACGCGGAACTCCTCGCGGCGCAGGGACTCTACGCCCGGCTGGCCGCCCAGCAATCCGGCTAGGGTGAAAGACACACCCAATCGAGGCGAGGAGGCCCCACGTGGCGAGCGACTGGTGGAAGTCGGCGGTGGTGTACCAGGTGTATCCGCGCAGCTTCCAGGATTCGAACGGCGACGGCGTCGGCGACCTGCAGGGCATACGGTCGCGGCTGGATCATCTCGAGTGGCTGGGCGTCGACGTCATCTGGTTGTCTCCCATCTACGCCTCCCCTCAGGCTGACAACGGCTACGACATCGCGGACTACCAGGCGATCGACCCGACCTTCGGCACCCTCGACGACTTCGACGCGTTGCTCGCCGACGTGCACGCCCGCGGCATGAAGCTCGTCATGGACCTCGTGGTCAACCACACCTCGGACGAGCACCCGTGGTTCCTCGAGTCGCGTTCCTCGCCGCGCAGCCCCAAGCGCGACTGGTACTGGTGGAGCGACCCGCGCGAGGGCTTCGAGGCCGGCCAGCCCGGAGCGGAGCCCACCAACTGGAGGTCGTTCTTCTCGGGTCCGGCGTGGACGCTTGACGAGGAGTCCGGTCAGTACTTCCTCCACCTCTTCCACCCCAAGCAGCCGGACCTCAACTGGGAGAACCCCGAGGTCCGCGAGGCCGTGTACGCGATGATGCGCTGGTGGCTCGACCGGGGCGTCGACGGCTTCCGCATGGACGTCATCAACCTCATCTCGAAGGTGCTTCCCCTCACGGACGGCGAGCCGCTCCCCGGCGGGCTCGGCAACGGCTTCCCGCTGTACGCGAACGGCCCGCGCGTCCACGAGTTCCTCCAGGAGATGCACCGCGAGGTGTTCGCGGGGCGCGAGGGCGAGCTCATCACGGTGGGCGAGACGCCCGGCGTCACGACGGACCATGCCGTCCTCTTCACGGACCCCGCGCGCGCCGAGGTCGACATGGTGTTCCAGTTCGAGCACGTCGACGTCGACCACGGCCCCGCGGGGAAGTTCGACCCGCAGCCGCTCGACCTGGTGCGCCTCAAGGCGATCGTGCACCGCTGGCAGGAGGCGCTCGCGGAGCGCGGTTGGAACTCGCTGTACTGGGACAACCACGACCAGCCGCGTGTTGTGTCGCGGTTCGGTGACGATCGCGACCACTGGGCGGAGTCGGCCAAGGCCCTCGCGGCCGTCCTGCACCTGCAGCGCGGCACCCCGTACGTGTACCAGGGCGAGGAGATCGGCATGACCAATGCCGGCTTCACCTCGATCGACCAGTACCGCGACGTCGAGGCGCTCAACGCGTACGACGAGCTGCGCGCGCTCGACATGCCGGAGGACCGCATCCTCGACGGCCTCGCGGCGATGAGCCGCGACAACGCGCGCACCCCCGTGCAGTGGGACGACTCGCCGCATGCGGGCTTCACCACCGGCACGCCATGGCTGCCCGCGACGGCCAACCACGCGTGGCTCAATGCCGCCGCGCAGCGCGAGGATCCCGACTCGGTCGCCGCGTTCTACCGCGAGCTCATCGCGCTGCGGCACCGGATTCAGGTGGTCGCGCACGGCGACTTCACGATGCTGCTGCCCGAGGATCCCCGGGTGTTCGCGTACCGCCGCGAGCTCGACGGCACGCGGCTGACGGTCGTGGCAAACCTGTCGGGCGAGCCCGTCGAGGCGCCGGTGGACGTGCACGGCGCCTCGCTGATCCTGCACAACCGGGGCGCCGCGGCGACCCTCACGACCGCCGGCGCGGGCATCGTCCCCCTCGAGCCCTGGGAGACGAGGGTCTACCTGACCGACTAGTCCCGTCCGGGACGCTCGGCGTCCCGGACGGGCCGGCTACCAGATGGATACGCGCTCCGCGGGTGAGAGCCACAGCCCGTCGCCCTCGGCGACCCCGAACGCCTCGTACCAGGCGTCGAGGTTGCGCACGATGCCGTTGACCCGGAACTCGCTCGGCGAGTGCGGGTCCGTCGCGAGCCGCGTCACGAGTGCCTCGTCACGCACCTTCATCCGCTCGGTGAGCGCGTAGCCGATGAAGAAGCGCTGCAACGCCGTGAGGCCGTCGACCTCGGGGGCGTCCTCGATGGGGTGGCCGAGGGCGATCTCGTACGCCTTGAGGGAGATCTCGACCCCCGCGAGGTCACCGATGTTCTCGCCGACCGTGAGCGCACCGTTGACGTGATGCGAGCCGCCCAGCTGGCGCGGCGAGTAACTGTCGTACTGCGCGATGAGCTTCTGCGCGCGCTCCATGAACGCGGCACGGTCCTCCTCGGTCCACCAGTCCTCGAGCGCACCCGTGCCGGAGTACTTCGATCCTTGATCGTCGAAGCCGTGGCCGATCTCGTGCCCGATGACCGAGCCGATGCCGCCGTAGTTGATCGCGTCGTCGGCGTCCGGGTGGAAGAAGGGCGGCTGCAGGATCGCGGCGGGGAAGACGATCTCGTTCGCGACGGGCAGGTAGTACGCGTTGACCGTCTGCGGCGTCATGAGCCACTCGGAGCGATCGACGGGGCGGCCGATCTTGCCCCACTCCCAGTCCTCCTCGAACGCGCTCGCGGCACGCACGTTGCCCACGAGGTCGTCGGGGGACAGCGTCAGGCCGGTGTAGTCGCGCCACGTGTCGGGGTAGCCGATCTTGGGCGTGAACTGGCGCAGCTTGTCGAGCGCCTTGTCCTTGGTCGACGGAGTCATCCACGCGAGCGACTCGATCGACACGCGGTATGCCTCGATGAGGTTCGCGACCAGCGCGTCCATCTGCGCCTTGTACTGCGGCGGGAAGTGGCGCTCCACGTACACCTGACCCACGAGCTCTCCCACGACGCCCTCGACCAGGCTCACGGCGCGCTTCCAGCGGTCGCGCTGCTCGGTCGCGCCGCTCAGCACGGTCCCGTAGAAGTCGAAGTTCGCGCGCGACAGGTCCTCCGTGAGGTACGCGGCGCGCGAGTTCACGATGCGCCAGCGCAGGTACGCCTTCCACGTCGCGAGGTCGGTGCCCTCCCACGTGCGGGCGAATCCCGTGAGGAAGCTGGGCTCCCCGGCGACCAGGAGGTCGTGCGCGGCGTCCGGCATGTGAATCGCCTCGGCCCAGACCGCCCAGTCGAAGCCGGGCGCGTCGACCCCGAGGCCCGCGAGCGTCGTGGGGTTGTGAGTGAGCTCCGCCTCACGCGTCTTGACCACGTCCCAGTGGTCCTTCGCGAGCGCGGTCTCGAGCGCCATCACCGTGGCGGCATCGAACTCGAGCCCGGTGAGTCCGGCCATGCGGTCGATGTGCGCAACGTACTTCTCGCGCGTCGCGGCGTGCGCGTCCTCGCGGTAGTACGCCTCGTCGGGAAGGCCGATGCCGGACTGGCCCAGGTAGACGACGTTGCGGTCAGGGTCGAGACGGTCGGCAAAGACGTAGTAGCCCACGACTCCGCTCACGCCGCCGCGCTGCAGCTCGCCCATCACGCGCGCGAGCTCGCCGTGCGTGGTCGCCGCCTCGACGCGCGCGAGGTCGGGCAGGAGCGGCTCGATGCCCAGCGCGTTCACGCGCTCCACGTCCATGAAGCTCGCGTACAGCGCGCCGATCTGCGTGTCCCGCGCGGCCTCCTCGATGATGACGCGCACCTGCTTCTCGGCCTCGTCGCGCAGCGTGTAGAACGAGCCGTCCGCCGAGCGGTCGCCCGGGATCTCGTGGCTGTCCTCCCACGGCCCGGAGACGTAGCGGAAGAAGTCGTCCTGCGCACGCACGGTCGGGGAGAATTCGGAGCGGTCGATTCCGGAGTGAAGCGTCATGTCCCTCACCCTACGGGGGGACGATGCCTGGCTTGGGTGGGTTTCGCTGACGGCGAGGCTGGCATGATGGGCCTCATGCGCATCCACATCGCCGCGGATCACGCGGGTTTCGAGCTCAAGCAGCACCTCATCGCCCACCTCTCGACCGCGGGCCACGACGTCGTGGACCACGGCGCGGTCGAGTACGACGCCCTCGACGACTACCCGCCGATGTGCATCGCGGCGGCCGAGGCCGTCGCCGCCAGCCCGGGCGACCTTGGCATCGTGATCGGCGGCTCCGGCAACGGTGAGCAGCTCGCCGCCAACCGCGTCCCCGGGATTCGCGCGGCGCTCATCTGGTCCGTCGAGACCGCGAAGCTCGCGCGTCAGCACAACGATGCGCAGATCGGCTCGATCGGCGCTCGCATGCACTCGCTCGAGGAGGCGACGGCGATCGCCGAGGCCTTCCTCGCCGAGCCGTTCTCGGGCGACGCGCGTCACCAGCGACGGATCGACCTCATGACCGAGTACGAGGCTCGCCGCTAGAAGTCCCAGTTGGCGAGGGGGGCCACCGGCGACAGCATCGCGACCGCGAGCTCGCGGGCCTGTCCTGGCGTGTGCTCCCTCACGAGCCCCGCGTCGACCAGCGCCTCGAGGGACGTCCCGCCGAGGTAGCACTGCGACAGGTGGCGAATGTCCACCGTGAGGTCAGGGGCGGACTCGGTGCGCGTCACCTCCGCGTCACCGCCCGCGATGCGGATCCGCCAGGTCCCCGCGTTGTCCGCCACGTCGCGATCGGTCAGCTCGATCGCGACGTCGCAGTCGTGGAAGTACTCGCGCGCGGAGAGCGCGGTGGGCACATCCAGCAGCCGCACCCACACGTTGTCGATCACCTTCGAGCGCACGCCGCGCGGGTCCTTGAGCTGGTGCAGCAGCGGATCGTCCGTCGCGAGGTTCTCCGTCATCGTGGTCTCGACCAGGTCGAAGTCCGTGAGCGTCTGCCACAGGCGCTGGGAGGCGGCCGGGGTGAGCGAGCCGTGCTCGCGCACCTGGCACACGCCGTCGTGGATGCCGACGGAGGACCGCGCGTGGCGCCGGAAGAACGCGTACGCCACCGGCTCGCCGCGGTCCTCGACGATCGCGAGGCGCCAGCGCTCCATGCCGCGGCGGTTGCCCACCGGATCGGTGAACCGAGCGTTGCGTCCCGACCCCGCCGGGGTGTGGACGGTCCCGGGCCGCGTGAGCCGCGCCTGCAGGCCGGCCACGAGCGCGTCGTGGTCCGCGAAGGACGCGCGCTCGAGCCGCACCGTGAGGTCCTCGGACCCGTCGACGTGCCACATCTTTGCTCCGCGGGGGATCTCGGCCTTGACCGTCTGCGACCCCATTCCGTATCCGAAGCGCGCGTAGATGGGAGCCTCCATGGCGTACAGCACGGACACCGCCTCGCCGCGTGCGATCGAGCGCGTGAAGTGGTCGTGGATCATGCTCGTCATGAGGCCCCGGCGCCGGTGCGCGGGGTGGACCCCCAGCCACGACAGCCCCGCGGTGGAGACCGTCCGCCCACCGGGCACCACCATCTGCGTGCCGAAGCTCGCGTGGACCGCGGCGACGTCGCCCACCCGTCCCCGCCTGGCATCGGTCACCTCGAGGGCGCGGGCGCGCTCGACGGGAAGCGCATCGATGTAGTCCTGGCGGTCCTCGCGCAGCCACTCGCCCACGAAGGCCCACTGCACCACGTCGAAGAACTCGTCGAGACGCTCCGCGGCGTCGATGGTCCGGTATCCCTCTGCCTTCTTCATGCTTCTACCGTGTCATGGTCGGCGGCGCCTGGGAAATCACCGCGACCCCGGCATCGGCCGGACCGCGGGTCAGAAGAACAGGTTCGACACGGGCGCCGACGTCGACTCGAAGGCCGCCGCGAGCGCGCGCACGGCCCCCGGCCTGCGCTCCTCGACCAGCCCCGCGGCCGCCAGGGCCGTGAGGCTCACGCCGCCCAAATACGCCGCGCTGAGCTCCTGCACGGAGATGACGATGTCCGGCTGGGCTCCCGGCGCCGACTCGACGTGGCCCTCGCCGGCGCGCGACGTCACGCGCCACGGTCCCGCGTTGTCGGGGAAGAGGGGGTCCGTGACCTCGATCACGGCGTCGACGGGGCACAGATACTCGCGCGCCGTCAGAGCGGCGGGCACGTCGACGATGCGCAGCCACAGGTTGTCGCGCAGGCGCGGTCGCGCGGAGCGAGGGTCGGTGAGGAGCCACAGCACGGGGTCGTCGGTCGCGAGCGGCATCGCCTCGACGGTGCCCATGAGGTCGATGTCGAGGAGCACCGACCACATGCGATGCGTCGCGGCGGGGGAGAGGGCAGCGCACTCCTTCGTGCTGAGCACGCCCTCGGGTATCCCCTCGGCCGACCACGCACCCTTGCGGCGGAACATCGCGTACGCGACGGGCGCGCCGTCGGCGTCCTCGACCGTGAGCATGCGCAGGCGCTCGCCGCCGCCCTCCCACTCCGAGGAGGGATCCGCGAAGCGCGCGGTCAGCGCGCGCGGGTGCTCGAGCGTCATAGTGCCGGGTCGTGTGAGGCGCGACTGGACCTCGGCCACCATCGCGCCGTGGCGCTTGAGGCTCGCCTTCTCGATGCGCACGCGCAGCGCCTCGGAATCGGGCACGTCGCGCAGAGTGGCGCCGCGCGGGATCCGCACATCGAGCTGGCGGGCCGCGAGGCCGTAGCCAAAGCGCTGGTAAATCTCGGACTCCGCGGCGTAGAGCGCGCTGGCGACCTCCCCTCGCGAGCGGGCATCGGTGAGGTGATCCGCCATCATGGCGCGCAGCAGGCCGCGCCTGCGGTGACCGCTGTGCACGCCGACCCACGTGAGGCCCGCCACCGGCACCAGCCCCCCGCCAGGCACGCGCATACGGAAGGTGAACGCGCCCGCGACGCCCGCGAGAGTGCCCACGTTGCCCACCGCGGGATCGTCGATCTCCATCGCACGCAGCCGACCGAAGGGAAGCTCGGCGCGATACTCATCGAGGTCGGTTGGCTTGATTTCGCCCACGAACGCCCACATGGACACGTCGAGCATGTCCTCCGCGCGCGAGGACTCGAGGGAGACGAGGCGATATCCCGGGGTGACCGTCATGGCGCCATCGTCCCATTGCGGACGATGCCCCGGCCCGGCCGCGCGCGGCGCGTCGCCGCGCGCGTGGAAGGCGCTACATCGCGCGGAACGCCTCGATGCGGTCTTCGAGCCTGCGGTACTCGACCTTGATGCAGCGGTTCTGCACCGCGACCATACCTGCGCCGCGCGCGGTCGCCATCGCGTCGGGGTGGGAGATTCCCAGTTGGAGCCACAGCGCCTTCGCGTGGATGCCGACCGCCTCCGCGGCGATCGCGGGCGTGTGCTCGGCGCGACGGAACACGTCCACGAGGTCGATCTCCGCGGGAAGCTCCGCGAGCGAGTCGTAAAAGCCGTGTCCCCGAATCTCCTCGCCCGCCGCAGCCGGGTTGACGAGGTACAACTCGTAGGGGGTGTTCTCCATGAGCCACACCACGATCTGGTAGCTCGTGCGCGACGGGTTGGGGGAGGCGCCCACGATCGCGACGCGCCGCGTGCGCGCGAGCGCCAGGGCCATCTCGTCGTCGCCGGGGGTGTCGGCCCCCACGGGGGTCGGGCAGGACTCGGCGGTGGCGGTGGTCGGGTCGAGGCTGATGTGCTCCATGCTCACGGAACGTAACACGCAGACCGGGCATTCCGCCCGGGACCCCCGTCCCCGTGTGCAGGCGGCGCGGCGGAGGGCCGCGGGAATGTGAGCGGCCGACAGGCGGTTGGCCAGTGAGGAAGGCGCCGCGGCCAGCGGTGCCCCGCACTCAGGAACACAGGAGGAGACATGGCAACCACGAGCCCCGTGAAGACCACCGAGTCGAACCCGAAGATCGGCATCAAGGCCGAGGACCTCAAGGCGATCAACGCCGGCCTCGCGCAGGTGCTGTCCGACACCTTCACGCTCTATCTCAAGAGCCACGGCTACCACTGGAACGTCACCGGACCGCACTTCCGCTCGCTGCACCTGCTCTTCGAGGAGCAGTACCAGGAGCTGTGGGCCGCGGCCGACGTGCTCGCGGAGCGCATGCGCGCGCTCGGCTCCGGTGCGCCCGGCTCGTACGCCGAGTTTCTCGAGCACGCCTCGATCAAGGACAACGAGCGCACCGCCGACGCGATGACGATGGTCGAGAACCTCGCACGCGACCACGAGACGCTCGCGCGCCTCGTGCGCCCGCTGGTCGAGGTCGCGGAGGACGCCGGGGACGGCGCGACCGCGGACCTGCTCAACGCGCGCCTCGCGGCGCACGAGCAGGCGGCGTGGATGCTGCGGTCCTTCGCCGCGTAGCCGAGCACAAGGACAGAGCGAGGGCCCCGACCGTTGGTCGGGGCCCTCGTGTCGTGCTGAGGGAACCGTGCTTAGGGAACGGTGTGCCCGGCAGCGCGGAACATCTCGTACCACTCGGACCGCGTGAGCTCGACGTCGGCGCCGCGCGCCGCCGCCTCGACGCGCGCGGGGGTCGTCGTGCCCAGCACCACCTGCATGCGCGCCGGGTGGCGCGTGAGCCACGCGACCGCGATCGACTCGGGCTGGACGTCGTAGGACGCCGCGAGGCGATCGATCACCGCGTTGAGCTCGGCGTAGCGAGGGTTGCCCAGGAACGGCCCGTCGAAGAAGCGCGACTGGAAGGGGGACCACGCCTGCAGCGTGATGTCGTGCAGGCGGCAGTAGTCGACCATGCCGTTGTCGCGGTCGATCGACTGGTCGAGGTCGCCCATGTTGGCGGCGACGCCGCTCGCGATCGAGGGGGCGTGCGTCACGGACAGCTGAATCTGGTTCGCGACGATCGGCTGGCGCACGTGCCTGCGGAGGAGCTCGATCTGGCCCGGCGTGTGGTTGGACACGCCAAAGTGACGCACCTTGCCCGCGGCATGGAGCTCGTCGAACGCGCGCGCGACCTCCTCGGGCTCGACCAGGGCATCGGGCCGGTGGAGCAGCAGGATGTCGAGGTAGTCGGTGCCGAGGGCGGAGAGCGATCCCTCGACCTGGCCGACGATCCGCTCGTAGGAGAAGTCGAAGTACGGGCCGTCCTTGACGATTCCGGCCTTGGACTGAATCGTCATCGCCTCGCGCTCGGATGGTGTAAGGCGCATCGCCTCGGCGAAGCGGCGCTCGCAGCCATGCATGGACGATCCGTAGATGTCGGCGTGGTCCATGAAGTTGATCCCGGCGTCGAGGGCGGTGCGCACGAGCGTGCGCACCTCGTCGTCGGTCTTGTCTTGGATGCGCATGAGGCCCAGCACCACGGCGGGTGCCGTGATGTCGGTGCCGGGGAGGGTGAAGGTCTTCATCTGATGTCCTTTCAAGAACCGCGGCAGTGAAGAGGCGCCGCAGTGAAGAAGCGCCGCAGTTAAGAAGCGCTGAGCGTCGCGACCTCGTCGGGGGTGAGCACGAGGTCCGCCGCGCGGGCCGAGTCGGTGATGGACGCCGGGCGGGACGCGCCCGGGATGGGGATGACCACGGGGGCCAGCGCAAGCTCCCACGCGAGCACCACCTGGTGCACGCTCACGCCGTGCGCGTCCGCGACCGAGGCGAAGGCCGCGTGGCGGGCGGAGAGTTCGGGGGCGTTCGAGATCCCTCCCAGGGGGCTCCAGGGGAGGAAGGCGATGCCGAGTCGCGCGCAGTGCTCGAGCTCGCCCTGCGACGAGCGGAAGCGCGGCGAGAACTGGTTCTGCACGGACACCAGCCTGCCACCGAGGATCGCGTTGGCCTCGTCGATCTGGGCGACGGTGGCATTCGAGATGCCAGCCATGAGGATGACGCCCTCGTCGAGCAGGTCGCGGATCGCTCCCACCGAGTCCGCGTAGGGCACGCGCGGATCCGGCCGGTGGAACTGATAGAGGCCGATCGCCTCGACGCCGAGGCGCTTCGCGGATGCCTTGGCCGCCTCCTTGAGGTAAGCGGGGTCGCCGTTCTGGGTCCAGGTTCCATCACCCGGCCGCAGGTGGCCGCCCTTGGTCGCGACCAGCACGTCATCCGCGGCGCGGCCGAGGTCGCGCAGCGCGCCGGCGATGAGCTCCTCGTTGTGACCCACCTCGCCGGCGTGAAGGTGGTAGGCGTCCGCGGTGTCGATGAGCGTGACGCCCGCCTCGACGGCGGCGTGCACCGCGGCGATCGAGCGGGCCGCGTCGGGCCGGCCCTCGATCGACATCGGCATGCCGCCCAGGCCGATCGCGCCGACCGTCCGGCCACCGAGTGTGCGCTGCTTCATGTCTCCTCCTTGGGACAGGTGTGGGGTCGCTCGCAGTCTAGGAAGGGCCTAACCTAGAAGTCCAACGGGTGAAACTGATGAGTTTCATCAAGCCAGGCTATGAATGGAGCCTCCTGATGGATCTGCGCCAGCTGGAGTACGTGGTCGCCGTCGCCGACGAGCGTCACTTCACGCGCGCGGCCGCCCTCGTCGGCGTGTCCCAGTCGGGACTGTCGACCGCGATCCGCGCGCTGGAAGCGGAACTGGGCTCATCGCTGTTCGAGCGGACCACCCGCCGGGTCGAGCCCACCGAGGCCGGCCGCGCCCTGCTCCCGTACGCCCGCGCGATGCTCGCGCAGGCCGTCGAGGCCCGCGACGCCGTGGTCGATGCCTCGCGCGAGGTGTCGGGCACGCTGAGGATCGGCGCCGAGCAGTGCCTGGGAATCGTCGACGTCGCCGCACTGCTCGAGCGCTTCCACCGCCGCCATCCCCAGGTCGAGGTCCACTTTGCCGAGGCGGGCTCTCACGAGCTGCTCGCGCGCGTGCGCGCCGCGGAGCTCGACGTCGCGTTCGTCGCGGACGCGGGACACCTGGGTGCCCTGCCCAGCCGTGACCTCGGGGGAGAGGACCTCGTGGTGCTGTGCCCTCCCGGCCACGCCGCGGCATCGTCCTCTCCCGCGCGCTGGCGCGACCTCGAGGGGCACGACTTCGTCGACTTCCATCCCTCCTGGGCGATGAGGCCGCTGAACGATGCCGCGGTCGCCGCGGCGGGCGTCGACAGGAGGGTGCGCTTCACGGTCGGCGACGTGCACACGCTGATCGGCTTCGTGGGTCGTGGCCTGGGAATCGCCGTGGTGCCGCGCCACGTGGCGGCGAAGCCCGAGGCACAGGCGCTCGTCGCGGTGCCCCTCGAGGGAGGCGGCGACCGCTGGACGGTGTCCGCGGTGTGGTCGACGCGCGAGCGCGCCGACTCCCCGACGCCTCACCTGCTCGCGCTGCTCGATGGATCGGTGCAGGCCTGTGCCCCCGCACGCGACGAGGGGCCCCGCCCGCAGGCGAGGCCCCTCGTGAGCGCCGTCTAGATGTAGTACATCGCCGGTTCGCGCACGCGCTCCGGCGGCGCGTCGGGATCCGGGTGGCGGTGCGAGTCGCCCGAGTCCACGGCCGATGCCGCGGTCGAGGCCTCGGTGGGTCCGGGGTGGTTGCGGATCACGGCGGGGATGCCCACCGCGGTCGCACCGTCCGGGACGTCCTTGACGACCACGGCATTGGCGCCGATCCGCGCGTCGGGCCCGATGTGCACCGGGCCGAGCACCTTGGCGCCCGCGCCGATCACGACGCGGTCGCCGATCGTCGGGTGGCGCTTGCCGGGGCTCATCGAGGTGCCGCCCAGGTTGATGCCGTTGAACATCAGGACGTCGTCGCCCACGATCGCGGTCTCGCCGATCACCACGCCGGAGCCGTGATCGATGAACAGGCGTCGCCCGAGCGTGGCGCCGGGGTGGATCTCGATGCCGGTGATCCGGCGTGCCCGCTGCGACACGAGGCGCGCGTACGAGTGCGCCCCGTGTCGCCACAGCCAGTTGGCGAAGCGGTGATACCACACCGCGTGAACGCCCTGGTAAGAGCCCGCGATCACCCACCACGTTGGCGCGGCGGGGTCACGCCGCTGCACGGTGCGGATGTCTTCGAGTGCCCTGGCGAGCACTCCGGGTTCTGATGCCATCGAGAAACCTCCGGTGGGGACGGCCGGTGCGGTGTGGAGAAGCGGGTCAGTCCATCAGGTCCGCGTACAGCACGGACGAGAGGTAGCGCTCACCGAAGGACGGGATGACGACCACGATGGTCTTGCCTGCGTTCTCGGGGCGCTTGCCGACCTCGATCGCGGCGTGCAGCGCGGCGCCCGAGGAGATGCCCACGAGCAGGCCCTCCTTGCGCGCCGCGGCACGGGCGGTCGCGACGGCCGTCTCGGCGTCGACGTCGAAGATCTCGTCGTAGACCTCGGTGTTGAGGACCTCCGGGATGAAGTTCGCGCCCAGACCCTGAATCTTGTGGGGGCCGGGCTGTCCGCCGTTGAGGATGGGAGACTCGGCAGGCTCGACGCCGATGATCTGCACGCCGGGCTTGCGGGCCTTGAGGACCTCGCCCACGCCGGTGATGGTGCCGCCGGTGCCGATTCCGGCGATAAAGATGTCGACCTCGCCGTCCGTGTCGTTCCAGATCTCCTCCGCGGTGGTGCGGCGGTGGATCTCGGCGTTGGCGGCATTCGCAAACTGGCGCGCGAGCACCGAGCCGGGACGCTCGGCGGCGATCTTCTCCGCGGCGGCCACTGCTCCACGCATGCCCTCGGGGCCCGGCGTGAGGATGAGTTCGGCGCCGAACGCGCGCAGGAGTGCGCGACGCTCCTTCGACATCGTCTCGGGCATCGTCAGCACCACGTTGTAGCCGCGCGCGGCACCCACCATGGCGAGGGCGATTCCCGTGTTACCCGAGGTGGCCTCGATGATCGTGCCGCCCGCGGCAAGGGAGCCGTCCGCCTCGGCGGCGTCAATGATCGCGACGCCCAGGCGGTCCTTGACGGAGTTCGCGGGGTTGTAGAACTCGAGCTTGGCGAGGATGGTCGCGTCGACGCCCTCCGGGAGGGTGTTGATCTTGACGAGCGGGGTGTTGCCGATGAGGGCGGTCGCGTCCTCGTAAATGCGGGCCATGGTTTCTCTTTCCTTGGGAGGTGTGTCAGGGAGTAATCCGTGAGACGGGGATCCGGGTGGGACAACGCGGGCGCATGGGATTCCATGCCGGGGCGAGCGCTGGGGCAGCCGGTCAGGTGGCCGAGGGGCCGCGAGGCTGGTGCCAGCGCTCTAGAGACAGCAGCAGCAGACGCCGCAGCACATCGCGGCGGGCGAGCAGGCGAGGACGGCAGAGGCGGGTGCGACAGTCGCACGGCGCTCGATGCTCATGGTCCCTTGCCTTTCCTGGCTCGGCGCTCAGGCTATCGCCGCGGAGCCGCGCGTGGCAACCCACCGCCCACATGGAGCGCCGTCCGGTTACGGTGGGAGAGGAGAGCCTCGCGAGGAGGCCCGCGCGAGGAGGAACGATGCCACGCCCGCTCGATGTCTCGGTGGAGCGCGAGGGGCTGGTGCCGGCCCCGGCGAAGGACGTGTGGGAGGCGTTGACCAGGCCCGAGCGGCGTGCACAGATCTTCACGATGGTGACGGAGGCTCGCACCGAGGCGGGCGAACCGGGCGAGGTGGGCCACGTGCTGGTCCAGACCGAGTCCGACGTGGGTGCGGAGCCCGTCGAGGTGCGCCTCACGACGGTCGAGGTGGATCCCTTCAAGCGACTGGTCCAGGAGCGCACCGGACCGGACGGCAGTTTCACGTCGACCACCGAACTCGAGGAGACGCCGGACGGCACCCGGGTGCGCCGCGTCTTCCACGTCTACCACCCGCACCCCAGCCTCGCCGAGCGTGCCATGCGGCGCGGGATCGCCACGTTCTTCACGCTCGGTGGCACGGTCCGGCTCAAGGCCGATATCGCGGATCTCACCAGGCACTTCAACGAGGACCTGCGCACACGAGGCCGCTAGCCTGGAGGCAACCAGCAGAGGGGGTCGTCATGCCAGGGCACAGCGTGCGCGCGGAGCGCACCATCGCCGCGCCACCCGAGCGCGTGTGGGAGATCATCACCGATCTCGACTTCGCGGCAGAGGTGATGAGCGCGATCGTCAAGGTCGAGCGGCTCGAGGGCGAGGGCTATGAGGTGGGCGTGCGGTGGCGCGAGACGCGCCGCATGTTCGGCCGCGAGGAGTCCGAGGAGATGTGGGTCGACGCGGCCGAGGCCCCGCGAACCACGACCGTGCGGGCCGAGTCGCGTGGCACGCACTACGTCACCGACTTCACGCTCGCACCCGTCGACGAGGGCACCCACGTCGTGATCGACTTCTCCGCACAGACCCCGAACCCGGGACCGGCGCAACGGCTCGGCTGGCTCGTCTTCGGGCGCGCGGGCATGAAGGCGACGCGCAAGGCGCTCGAGCAGGACCTCGCGGACATCGCGGCGGCAGCCGAGGGAGTCGAGCCGTCATGAGCTGGTTCACGGCCTCCGACATCTCGTGGATCGCGGTGATCCTGTCGACCGTCGCCGGATTCGTGGTGGGCGCGGCCTGGTATCACGAGCGCGTGCTCGGTCGCGTGTGGAGGCACCTGGTGGGCCTCACCGAGCAGGACCTGCGCGACGCATCCCCGGCGCGCTTCGTCGCGACCGGCGTGGTGCTGTTCGGGACCGCGCTCGTGCTCAACGTCCTCATGGTCGAGCTGTCCGTGCTCTCGGTGGGCGGCGGCGCGCTCTTCGGTGCCTTCATCGCGCTCGTTTTCCGTGTGGGCAACCACATCATCCACCACGGCTTCGAGCTGCGCCCGCCCGCGCTGACCATCGTCAACGGCGTCCACGATGTCGTGGCCCTGGCCGCCGCGGGGGCGGTCATCGGCGCCTTCGTGTAGCGGGCATCGTCCCTGAAACCGGCATCGTCGCTTGCGCGGCGCTAGTGTCGCGACAAGGGGACGTGCGGGCCGTCGTGGCCCGCGGGAGAGGGGAGCGGCCATGGACTGGCTCACGCTCGAGGGGATCAACTGGCTTGCCGTCGTCGTGGCGTTTCTCGCCACGTTCGCGATCGGGTTCTGGTGGTACTCCGATGCGGGCTTCTTCAAGGTGTGGCGCAGGCTCGGCCGCATCTCGCGCGAGGACATGGAGGGCGCGAGCATGGGGGTCGCCTTCGGCGGCACCATCGTCGCGAACGCGCTGGGCGTGATCCTGCTCGCGGTGCTCATGAACGGGCTCGGGATCGACGACTGGGCCGGCGGGCTCGTGCTGGGCGCTCTCCTGGGGTTGATCTTCCGTGGTGGCGCTCACGCGCTGCACAACGGGTTCGCGATCCGCCATCCCGGGATCACGGTGATCGACGCCGCGCATGACACGGTGGGTCTCGCCGTCGCGGGACTCGTGCTGGGCCTGTTCTAGGAGGGACGATGCCGGTGTCGCCGGACGCGGCGAGCGAGATCGCCGGGCGTGAGTACGGTCTCGCCATCGTGGCGGTGAAGGAACTGGGGTCGAACGAGGACCGGAACCTGTTGCTGAGCCTCGAGGACGGTCGCCGCGTGCTCCTCAAGATCGCCTCCGGGGCGCCCACCGACTTCGCCGCGCAGGATGCCGCTCTCGACCTTCTCGCGGGCTCCGGCCTGCCCTTCGCGGTGCCGCGCGTGTGGCCCACCCTCGCGGGCGCCAGGGCCGTCGCCGTCGCGGGCGCGGGAGCGTGCGTGCGCGTCCTGGGCTTTCTCGACGGAGCGCCCCCGGCGGCCGCTGCACGGCCCGCACCCGTCCTGCCCGCGGCGCTGGGCACGACAGCCGCCACACTGATGCGAGCCCTCGAACGCTTCGATCACGGCCTCCTCGCGGAGGGCGGCGACTGGGATCTGAGCGAGGCTCGGCGCGTGCTCGACGGGTCGCTCGCGGTGCTGGCTCCCGGTGAGGCCGCACGGCTCGACGCGCTGCTGCGCGGCGCGGAGGAGCGGCTCGCCCCGTGGCGCGAGGCGTTGCGTGTCCAGGCCGTGCACGGTGACCTCACGGCGGACAACGTGGTGATGGGCCCGGACGGCGCGGTCGCGGGTGTGATCGACTTCGGCGATCTGGGGCGCGGCTGGCGTGTGGGGGAGGCCGCGATCGCGGCGTGCTCCCTGCTTCAGCACGATGGTCCCGCGGTGCGCGACGCTCTCGACTGCGTGGCCGCCTTCGACGCGGTGGCGCCGCTCACTCGCGAGGAGATCGCGGCGTGGTGGCCCCTCGTGGTGACGCGCGCGGTGGTGCTCGCGGCGGCGGGCGAGCGCGTGCTCGCCGCGGACCCCGCGAACACGTACGCACGTGTGCGCCGTCCCCTTGAGGCACGCATGCTCGACCGTGCGGCCGCGCTCGGCTTCGACGAGGCCGAGCTCCTGCTCCTCGACGCGCTGGGCCGCGTACAGGCGATGCCGGTCGACGGCCTCGCCCCCGCGGTGAGCGGACTCGAGCATGCCCCCGAGGTCGACCTCTCCGTGCTCGGGGACGCGGCGGACGGCGGCGCGTGGATGGACCAGGACTGGGCGCGGCGGACGTTGGCGGAGGCCGCCGCGGCGGCGGGCGGGGCGGCGCTCTCGCGGTACGGCGAGCACCGGCTCACCCCGGAGGCCGCGACGGGCGCGGCCGACGCCTCGATGGGGATCGCACCGCGC
The DNA here is from genome assembly GCF_039545075.1 of Demequina sediminis. Lineage (NCBI taxonomy): Bacteria > Bacillati > Actinomycetota > Actinomycetes > Micrococcales > Demequinaceae > Demequina > Demequina sediminis. Next base: position 115,865 of record NZ_BAABRR010000009.1, read on the forward strand.
TCTCATGCGCTCGCGATCGAGGCGGCCCTGCGGCCGGGCACGCCGGTCCACACTCCCGGAACGGGCGTGGTGTCGAGGGTGAGCGGAGGCGCGGTCGTCGTCGATCTCGACTCGGGTGGGGCGGTGCATCTGCGTGGTGTGGACGCGGAGGCCTCGCCGGGGGATCGGATCGCCTTCGGGGACCTGCTCGGCAGGGTGGGCGCGGCGGGGGCCGTCTCGCTGCAGCTGTGCGCGGTCACCGGCGTGACGCCACCAGTTCTCGTCGCGCCGGGACACGAGGAGGCGTGGGGGCGACTGTGCCCCCACCCGGGTGCCCTCGTGGGCCGCCCGGCCCCGGCATCGTCCTCTCATGCGGCGACGAGCCCCGCCCCGGGCGACCTCCTCGCGGCCCGCGTGCGCACGTTTCCCCTGGTACAGGAGCACTACTACGACGCGCCGCCGCGCATCGAGCGCGGCTGGCGCCATCACCTGCTCGACACGGACGGGCGCGGCTACCTCGACATGGTCAACAACGTCGCGATCCTGGGTCACGGGGAGCCGCGCATTGCCGCCGCCGTCGACCGGCAGCTGCGCCGCCTCAACACCAACTCGCGCTTTCACTACGCGGCCGTGGTCGAGTTCGCGGAGGCGCTCGCGGCGCGCGCACCGGAGGGTCTCGACCAGGTGTTGCTCGTGAACTCGGGTTCGGAGGCCGTGGATCTCGCGATCCGCATGGCGAGGGCGGCGACGGGGCGCACGGACATCCTCGCGCTGACCGAGGCGTATCACGGGTGGACCGTGGGCGCGGATGCGATCTCGACGTCCCTGGGAGACAACCCCGCGGCGCTCGCGACGCGGCCGGCGTGGGTGCGGCTGCTCGATGCGCCGAACACGTATCGCGGACGCCATCGCGGTCCCGACGCGCCCCTGTATCTGCGCGACGCGCTCGACCGGCTCGCCCACTGGGACGCGGAGGGCGTCGAGCTTGCGGGGGTGGTGAGCGAGCCCATCTTCGGCAATGGTGGCGGCGTGCTGCTGCCGGACGGCTACCTCGCCGGGCTGTGGGATGCGGTGCGAGAGCGCGGCGGGGTGTGCGTGTCGGACGAGGTGCAGGTGAGCTACGGTCGCCTCGGCGCGCACTTCTGGGGATTCGAGCAGCAGGGCGCGGTGCCGGACATCATCGCGGTGGCCAAGGCGATGGGCAACGGGCACCCGCTGGGCGCGGTCATCACGTCGCGCGAGATCGCCGAGGCGTTCGCGGTGGAGGGGTCGTTCTTCTCGTCGGCGGGCGGCAGTCCCGTGAGCTGTGTCGTGGGGTCGACCGTGCTCCGCGTACTCGACGAGGACCGGCTGCAGGACAACGCGCGCGTGGTCGGCGCGCTGCTGGGCGACGGGCTGCGAGAGCTGTGCGACCGCTTTGGCGCGCTGGGCGCCGTCCACGGGATGGGGCTGTACCTGGGCGTCGAGGTGGTCCGGGGTGGACCCGATGCCCCGGACCCCCGGGCGGCGCGCGAGATCTGCGCGGCGCTGCTCGAGGAGGGAGTGATCGTGCAGCCCACGGGCGACCACAAGAACGTGCTGAAGATCAAGCCGCCGCTCACGATCGATGCTCCGGCGGTCGAGCGATTCCTGCGGGCGCTCGAGGGCGTGCTCGCGCGGCGTGAGGCCAGGGCGGAACTCGGCGGGGAGGAAGTGTGAGGTGTGCGGTAGAGAACCGGGTTGATTTCTGCCGTGGGCCTCACCATTGGTGGCAGGGGGCCGATGCGTGGCTCCAGTGGAGCGGGTGACGGGAATCGAACCCGCACCATCAGTTTGGAAGACTGAGGCTCTACCATTGAGCTACACCCGCATTGCCTTGCGACGCTTGCGTGCGCGCGGCGGGTACTAGAGTAGCGGAGCCCGGCCGATGCCGGGTAACGCGCCCGCTGATGGGCGCAACGGGGTGTAGCGCAGCTTGGTAGCGCATCTGCTTTGGGAGCAGAGGGTCGCAGGTTCAAATCCTGTCACCCCGACTTTACGAGTGACTTTGTCACTGCTGTGGGTCCGCAAGGGCCAATCGGGGACATGGCGGGGACATGGCGGGGGCCAACACGAGCGCTCGATGCCTAGAAATCGCCGAGTGCGACGCCGAGGCGTGTACGAGCCTCCACCGCAGCCCGCTCGAGACCGGCGGCCTCAGGCATCCACTACGCCGTCGATAGGGGTGAGTTGGTGTGGCGAGCGGGCTTTCGCCAGCAGGCCCTCGGGATTTCGCCGATGTGGTTGCCGAGTTCGTCGCGGATGACCTTCGTCCGCGTGGCCGAGTCCCAGCGGACGACGAACGTTCCGCGACGGCGGTAGAGCTCGACGAGGTAGTCCTCTGCGCACTTGACTTCCTCGGTCTTGCGCGCGATGTCCGCGTGGCGCGAGCGCTCGTACTCGCCGATGGCGGTCCCGTCCATGGTGATCTCAAGGCGAAAGAGCGTGTCGGAGATCGGCTGAGCCTCAACGACGAGGGACATGGTGCTCCGATCAGTCGAGCTAGACGGTTCGGCCGAATCCTAGCGCGGGTCTGTCGGGTGTTGCGCCCCGGGTTCGGTGGAGGCTCTCAAGCCATGGAGGATGAGAGTCATGTCAGCACCGAGGAAGTACCCCGCCGAGCTGCGTGAGCGGGCCACGAGGATGGCCGTCGAGCTTCGTCAGGACC
>NZ_BAABRR010000010.1:0-100928 GCF_039545075.1 Demequina sediminis
GGGGTACTGGTTGTGCCCCGACGCGCGGGGGTGGGGGGGGAGGTCGATGTTGGGGGGGGGTGGTTTTGTGGGGGGGGGGGGGGGGGGGGGGGGGGGGGGGGGGGGGGGGGGCCCCCCCCCCCCCACGGGGGGCGACGACGAGGCCATGAGGGCATCTTAGGCGCACTCGGTGCCACGTGATCAGCGCAGATGCTCTCCGGTGACCTCCGCGAGGCGCGCGATGAGTCGCGCGCGCAGGGCGGGGTCGTGCGCGGCCGCCGGTGCGGCCTCGGCCCGGCGCCGATGCACGTACTGGCCCCCTCGCCGCGCGATCGCCTCGTCCGACGTCGCCAGCCACACGGGGGTGTCCGCGCCGTCGGACAGCGGGAGCGCCGCGCGCGGCCCGCCCATGCGGGTGCGCACCCATCCCGGGTGGACCACGTTGATCTGGCGATCCGTGTGGCGGTGGGCAAGCTCGAACGCGAGCATCGTGAGCAACAACTTCGAGCCCGCGTAGGCCGCGTGGCCGTCCCACGGGTCGGGCGGGGCCAGGTCGACCGCTGGGCTCCCGGAGAAGGCCGCGTCCGATCCGACGAACACGATCCGTTGCGGCAGGCTCAGCATCGTGCTCAGCAGATACGGAGCGACCACGTTGACCTGCAGGATCCTCTCCAGGCCGTCCTCGGTGAGGATCGCGCGATCCTGATCCGGACCCAGCGCCGCGTTGTGGACGATCACGTCGTACGGCCCCCTGCCGCGGGCATCGTCCCCGAGCAGTCGCGTCGACGCGAGCGAGTCCAACCTGCCCGTCACCGAGGCGACGGCACCGGGGACGCGCGCCCTCGCGACCTCGGAGCGGGCGGCGTCGCGGCCGTGCACGACGACCTCGTATCCAGCCTCCGCGAGGCGGCGAGCGACCTCGGTACCCAGCCCCTGAGAGGCTCCGGTGACGAGGACGCGTGGCATGGGCTCATGGTGCCACGCCGCGGGCGCGTGGCCATAGGCCTGGCACCTTAGGCTGTGCCCACACGGCATCACTCACACGGCTGTACCCACACGGCTGTGCCCACACGTCGGGGAGGACACATGGGAATCGCGGACGAACTGCTCGCTCACAACCGCGCGTATGCGGAGACCTACACGCCGGACCGGCCGCTGCCGCCGCGCCGTCAGCTCGCGGTGGTCGCGTGCATGGACTCGCGACTCGATACGTTCGCGATGCTGGGTCTCGAGGTGGGCGACGCGCACGTCATGAGGAATGCGGGCGGCGTCATCACGGATGACATGATCCGCTCGCTCGTGATCTCGCAGCGCAAGCTTGGGACGCGGGAGATCATTCTCATCCACCACACCGACTGTGGCGCGCTCACCTTCACGGACGACGAGCTGCGCAACCAGCTGCTCGACGAGACGGGCCTCAAGCCCACGTGGAGCCCCGAGTCCTTCCGCGACCTCGACGCCGACCTGCGCCAGTCGATGGAGCGGATCCGCCGCAACCCGTTCATGGTGGACACCTCGCAGGTGCGCGGTTTTGTGTTCGACGTGCACTCGGGGGAGCTGCGCGAGGTTCGCTGACGCATACTGGAGGACATGTGGTGGTCCTTCCTCAAGGCGGTACGCAGCGGTGAGCACCGCGTCGCGCCCATGACCTGGGTCGCGGCGGTGGGCGCCCTGCTCTACGGCCTGTGGCCGGTCGACCTCATCCCCGAGCTCGTCCTGGGCCCCCTGGGGCTGGTGGACGATGCCGGGGTGTGGGGCATCCTGCTGGTGCTGGTGACGCGCGAGAAGCAGCGCTACGAGGCACGCGTGAGGGACGAGGCCATCAACGTCGCCGGGACAGTGCGCTGATCGTGCCGTAGCGTCGGAGGCATGGCTCCCGATGCTTCTCAAGGAACCGACTTCTCCGACCTCACCGCCGTGGTGGTGAACTGCACGCTCAAGCCCTCGCCCGCGCTGTCCCACACGCAGGGGCTTCTCGACAACGCGATCGCGATTCTCGAGGCCCAGGGCGTGAGCGTGGACGTCATCCGGGCGGTCGACTTCGACATCGCTCCCGGCGTCTATCCCGACATGCGTGAGGACGTGCCGGGTGGCAACCGCGACAGTGACGACTGGCCAGCGCTCGCGGACCGCATCCTCGCGGCGGACATTCTGCTGCTCGGCACCCCGATCTGGCTGGGCGACAAGTCGTCCGTGGCGACGCGCGTCATCGAGCGGCTCTACGGGCTGTCGGGTGAGACCAACGGCCGCGGCCAATACCTCTACTACGGCCGCACGGGCGGAGTGGTGGTCACGGGCAACGAGGACGGCGTCAAGCACGTCGCGATGAACGTCCTCTACTCGCTGCAGCACCTGGGGTACACGATCCCGCCCAACGCCGATGCCGGGTGGATCGGGGAGGCCGGCCCGGGGCCGTCCTATCTCGACGAGGGCAGCGGCGGTCCCGAGAACGACTTCACGCGCCGCAACACCGCGTTCATGACGTGGAACCTGCTCCATACCGCCCGATGGCTCAAGGACGGCGGCGGCTTCCCCGCGGGGGGCAACTCCCGCAAGGAGTGGGATGCGGGAGCGAGATTCGACCACCCGAACCCGGAGTACCGCTCATGACCGATTCGCCCGCCATCCTCACTGAGCCTCGCGAAGCGCTGCGCTACGTCGCCGAGCCGCTGGTGGCCTCCATCGAGGAGATGCCCCAGGTCGTGGGCGACGCGTTCGCGCGCGTCGAGGCGTGGCTGGGCGCGCGGGGCACGGCGCTGTCGCCGGGCGTGCTCCGCTACACGACGGCACGCGCCGACGGCAGCTTCGCGATCGAGGGGGGGCATATCGTCGAGGGTGACGTCGCGGTCGAGGCCCCGTTCGTCGCGGGCGAGCTGCCCGCGGGCACCTACACCGTCGCACGGCATACCGGACCGTACATGGCGGTGGGTGACGTGACCCGCGCCCTGATGGAGTCGTGGGGGCCGGCGGGCGTCGAGCCCGCCTCCGCGCGGACGTCGACTGGCGACGACTACGCGTCCTGGTACGAGCTGTATACGGACGTGCCGACGATGGGTCCGACCGGCCCCGAGGGCACGGTCGAGGTGTGCGTGCTGGTCCTGCCGGCGTCGAGTTAGGCGGCGAGCGCCCAGAGGTCACGGGCCGCCATGTCGCCCTCCTCGTCCGCCTCGCGGTAGGCGAGGGCGGTGCCGGCGATGTCGCAGCGGCCCGAGCCGTGATCGGCGACCACGAGTCCCACGGAGAGCGCAGCCGTGGCGGTCGCGTGGACGCGCCACAGGATGATCGCGTCGCCGTCGGACATCAGCGCCCAGTCGCGCCCGACCTCCATGACCGTGCGCAGCAGCGGTCGAGTGCCGTGGACGAGGACGGGCGGGTTCACGATTGCCTCCGATCGGTCGCGGCGCCCCGGGACGGGGCTCAGCCGCGCTGGTCCTCCGACTGTAATCCCTCCCGACCGGGACCTACCCCCTCGCCCGCCAGGACTTGAACGACCCCACGTTGAGCAGCCTGATGAGCCGGTCCAGGCTCGCGAGCGTGAGCTTGCCGCCGCTGGCCATCGCGATCATGCGCAGCGGCGCCTCGCGGGTCGCGGCCTCGAACATCGCGATCGTGGTGGCGTCCGCATGGGTGGTGTCGAACTGCTTGCCGGCCTCCTTCGACAGCATCGCCGCCGCCGCGCGGCCCGCGGCGGTCTCCCTGAGGTCCGCCGCGGTCGAGTCGCGGTGGAAGGGAACGCTGCGCTCGGGGGTGGGGATTTCGCCGCCCAGCATGGTGCGGAACTCGTTGTCCGTGGCGACGAAGGCCGCGGGCCCGTGGGAGGGCGACACCGCGGTGCCCTCGGTGATCGAGACCGTGCGGGTCGAGCGGATGTCGGTCGACGAGGATCCGACCCGGATCTCGAAGTCGCCCGGCTCGGTGCGCCACTCTTGCGAGCGCACGTCCCACACCGCGAAGGCACGCTGGTCGAGCTTGATCGTGACCTTTTCCGACGCGCCTGGCGTGAGGTGGACCTTGGCGAAGCCCTTGAGCTCCTGGTGCGGGCGGTAGGCCGCCGACTGCGGATCGCGCACGTAGACCTGGACCACGTCCGAGCCCTCGCGCGGCCCCGCATTGGTCACCGTGAGTGTCACGGAGTAGCCGTCTCCCGACTTGCGCACCGTCGGCGTCGAGTGGTGGAAGGCCGTGTAGCTGAGTCCGTGGCCGAACGGGAAGCGTGCGGGCATGCCAGCGGAGTCGTGGAAGCGGTAGCCCACGTAGAGGCCCTCGCGGTACTCGACCTGCTTGGGGTGGCGCGCGAAGTCGCGGTCGGAGGGCAGGTCGCTCGCGGCCATGGGGAAGGACTCGGCGAGGCGCCCGCCGGGAGCGACGTCGCCCAGGATGACGTCCGCGAGCGCGGATCCGCCGGCCTGGCCACCCAGGTAGGCCTCGAGGATCGCGGCGGGCCGGTCCGCCCACGGCAGCTCGACGGGAGAGCCGTTGAGCAGCGCGACCACGGTGCGCGGGTTCGCGTCGAGCGCCGCGTTCACCACGGCCGTGTGGCCGTCGGGCAGGCGCAGGTGCTCGCGGTCGAAGCCCTCGGACTCGAATGAGCTGGGCAGACCCGCGAGCACGATCACCACGTCCGCGCGGGACGCGACGCGGCGCGCCTCGTCGAGGAGCGCGTCCTCGGTGGCGCCGGTGGTGGGGTCGTAGCCGGGCGCGTAGTGCACCTCGGCGGCGTCTCCCACGGCAGCGCGCAGCGCGTCGAGGAAGGTGTCGAGCTGAGTGGGGTTCACCAGCGAGGACCCCGCGCCCTGATAGCGCGGTGTCTTCGCGAATGCGCCCACCACGGCGATCGAGCCGGTGCGCTCAAGCGGCAGGATGCCGTTGTTGGTGAGGAGCACGGTGCCCGCGGCGGCGGCGCGGCGGGCCAAGCGGTGGTGTGCCTCGGGGTCGACCTGCGAGGTCGCGGTGTCGTTCTGCGAGCGCAGCGCGAGGTCGATCACGCGGGTGGCCGCGAGGTCAAGTTCCGCGGTGGTGAGCAGCCCCTTCGCGTGCGCGTCCGAGACCTCCGCGTCCCACGTGCCCTTCGAGCCGGGCATCTCGAGGTCCAGGCCGGCGCACAGGCCCAGCGCGCGGTCCGACACGGCGAACCAGTCGGACATCACCAGCCCGTCGAAGCCCCACTCGTCGCGCAGGGTCTCTGTGAGGAGTCCGCGGCTGACGTCGGCGTGCTCGCCGTTGATCTTGTTGTACGAGCACATCACGGTCCACGGCGCGGATTCCTTGACCGCGATCTCGAAGCCGGTGAGGTAGAGCTCATGCAGCGTGCGGTCGTCGACGATCGTGTCGACCGACATGCGGTAGAACTCCTGGTTGTTGGCCGCATAGTGCTTGAGGCATGCGCCCACGCCCTGCGACTGGATGCCGCGCACCATCGCGGCGGCGAGTTTGCCGGAGACGAAGGGGTCCTCGGAGAAGTACTCGAAGTTGCGTCCTCCCGCGGGGTGGCGCTTGATGTTGAGTCCCGGGCCGAGCAGGACCGCGACGTCGTTCGCCCGGCACTCGCGGCCGAGCGCCGCACCCACCTCCTCGATGAGCGCGGGGTCCCACGTCGACCCGAGCGTGACCGCCGGGGGGAAGCACGTCGCGGGCACGGACTCGTTGATTCCCAGGTGGTCCGTGCTGCCCTTCTGCTTGCGCACGCCGTGCGGCCCGTCGGTGAGCATGATCGAGGGCACGCCGTGCTCGTCGAGCGCCTCGGTAGTCCAGGCGTCCCGGCCGGACACCAGCCTGATCTTCTCGTCGGTCGAGAGGCGCGAGACGATCTGCTCGGCCTTCTCATAGGTGGCGCGCATGGGGCTCCTTGATGCGGAGAGGGGGGACGTCGTCGTCGGGCAGTTTCATCCTATCCATGCAGGGTCAAGGGGCGATGCCCATGACGAGTGGGCTGTCGGGCCCGGTCCCTTCAGCGGCGCGGCGCATGCTGAGGCTTCGGGGTGCGTGGAAGCGGGCGCGTCCTCCTTGGCGGGGTGTCTGGAGCGGGTCGATGCTTGCGGGTGGGGTGAACCAGACTTCGGTGGTGGTGGCGTGGATGGTCCAGCCCTGGTGGTGGATCGTGTGGTGGCAATGGCGGCACAGCAGGACGCCGTTGGCGATCGACGTGATGCCGAGGTCGCGGCTCCACCATTCGATGTGGTGGACCTCTGCCCAGCCTGGTGGAGCTCCGCAGAAGGCGCAGCCGCCGTCGCGTTCGATGAGGGCGAGCCGTTGAGCCGTGGTGAAGAGCCGACGTTTGCGGCCCCAGTCGAGCAGTTCACTGTGGGAGCCCAGCACGGCGGGGATGACGTGAGCGTTGGCGGCCATGCGCCGTGCGGTGGAGATGTCGATCGCGTGAGAGGTGCCGTCGATCTCGGCGTTGCCCAGCCCGGTGTGGAGGTCTGTCTCATGGACGCGGACGACGACCGTAGTCGACGCGAGCGGGAGGTCGGTGGCGGTGCAGGCGAGCGCGTGGCGGGCGAGGTCCGCGAGGGCATCGGCGCGCATCTGGGCGGCTGTTCTGGTCGTGGCGGTTGTGGCGGCGAGTGGTCCCGCGCCGGCGCTGGTGCCGGTTCCTGGGTTGGCGCCGCCGGTGCCTGGGTCGGTGGCAACGTTGTCGCGGGCGCGGCGCATCGCGTCGTTGACGAGTGCGTCGAGGGCGGCGCGGACGGGGGCGGCGGTTTCGGGGTCGAGGCGTGCGTCGATCGCGAGCATGCCGTCGCGGTCCTCCCACACGTGGAGGTAGCGGTTCGCGCGCAGGCGTTCGAGGGTGGCGGGCGTCGTGTCGACCGTGAGCGCGGTGCGGAAGTGGGTGACGATGCGGCCGAACGTGGTCGCTGTCAGTCCGGGCGCGCGAGAGACGAGGTCGAGTTCGGCGCTCCGAAGGTGCTCGGTGGGGATCGTCTCGGGAAGGGCATCGAGCATGGACGTGATGGTGCTCGCGCAGTCGACGGAGAGTTCCCGAGAGTTCAGCGCCTCCGCCACGTGTGGATGGTGGCCGGGTTCACCGTCGGGCGCGGGCTCCTGTGTGAGCACCCGTCCCACGTCGAGCAGCCGGCCGGCGTGGGCGCGCGTGGAGCCCAGGACGGAGGCGATCATGTCGACGGTCCCGCGGTGTCCCAGGCGGCGCGCCACACCGCCACCGGGCTCGGTGTCGCCGTGGCGTTCGATCGCGCACGCTACCTCGGCCAGGAGGAGGTCGACCTCCCGGGCGAGTTGCCCGGCGATCTGAGCCCGCGCCGCGAGCACCGCCGCATCCACGCCCACGCCGTTGTGCCCGTCCCGCCCGTCCCGCCCGTCAGGCCCGCCAGACCCCCGCGCGGCATCCCGCACCCCGGCCACCGCCGCGATCGCCACCGCGCACGCGGCCGAGAACGCATCCACCACGACGGCAGCGCCGCCGGGTTCGCGATCGAGAAGGCCCGAAATGTCCATGGCTTCATCCCACCACCAGGGTCCGACAATCAGGACAAAAGGTACCCAAGGAGCCTGGGAATGACTCGGAAATTCCTCATTTGCCAGGCATGACGCCCGCAGGCCGACGGCTCAACTCCCCCCGGCATCGTCCCCATGCACACCACACAAGGCGCCCCTACATCTCCTCGTGACGCTCGGGATCGCCGTCGAACAGTCGCCCGTCCTCGCGCGCCAGCGCGGTGATCGCGGCAACCTCCTCGGGCAGCAGCGTGAAGCCGTCCACGGCCAGGTTCTCGGCCTGGCGCGAGGGCGTCGCGGACTTGGGAAGAGGCAGCGTGCCCCGCTCGAGGTGCCAGCGCAGGATCACCTGTGCGGGGGTCACGCCCAGGCGCTCCGCGGCCTCGACCACCACGGGCTCGCCGTACGGTGCCTGACGCTTGCCCAGCGGGCTCCACGCCTGCGTGACGATCCCGAGCTCGGCGTGCTTGGCGAGCAGGTCGACCTGGGGGAAGTAGGGGTGAAGCTCGACCTGGTTGATCGCGGGCACCACGCCGGAGTCCTCGATGATCTCGTCGAGCAGGCGCGGCGTGAAGTTCGAGACGCCGATGGTTCGCACCACGCCGCGCTCGCGCAGCTCGACCAGCGCGCGCCACGCCTCGCGGTACTTGCCCGTGATCGGGTTGGGCCAGTGGATGAGCAGCACGTCGATCCGGTCGAGCCCCAGCCTCGCGCGCGACTCCTCACCCGACGCGAGGGCGCGGTCGAAGTCGTGGTGGCGCCCGGGCAGCTTGGTCTGCACGGTGACGTCGCCGCGTGCCACGCCGGTCTCCGTGAGGAAGCCGCGCAGCGCGGCGCCGACCACGCCCTCGTTCTCGTAGTTGACCGCGGAGTCCAGCAGCCGGTAGCCGTGGTCGAGCGCCGCGCGGATGGCCGCGCCGCCCGCGTCTCCCACCAGGGGATAGGTCCCGAAGCCGAGCGCGGGAAGGGTGTGGCCGTCGTTGAGCGTGACTGTGGGAAGCGTCATGGTGTCACCCTACGACCGCCATGCGACGGGACGATGCCGGTGTGAGTGCGGATGCCGGGTCTAGGGTGGAGGAGGAAGGGAGCCTCGCGATGGCGCGCCTCATCTACTCCATGATCAGCTCGCTGGACGGCTACGTCGCGGACCAGCACGGCGGCTTCGACTGGGCCGAGCCCTCGCGTGACGAGCACGAGTTCTTCAACGAGATCTCCAGGGGAATCGGCACGTACCTGTTCGGGCGGCGCATGCACGAGGTGATGTCCGCGTGGGAGACGATGCCCGACGACCCCGCCCTGCCCGGCTACCTGAGGGAGTTCGCGCGCCTGTGGCGCGACACGGACAAGATCGTGTTCTCCTCCACGCTGGCCGCGCCCGGTACCTCGCGGACCACGCTCATCCACGCCTTCGATGCCGACGCCGTGCGGGCGCGCAAGGCCCACGACCAGCGCGACCTCGCGATCGCCGGCCCCACGCTCGCGGCACACGCGCTGCGCGCGGGCCTGGTCGACGAGCTCCAGGTGATACTCATCCCCGTCGTCGTGGGCGGGGGACTGCGCCTCCTGCCCGGGGGCGTCCACCTCGAGCTGCACCTCCTCGAGCAACGCACGTTCCCGTCCGGAGCGGTGTTCCTGCGGTATCGGGTGGGCTGAGCCGTCCGCCGGCTCTACGCCAGCCCTAGTGCGACCCGTAAGCGTGGGGCGCTCATCTGGGTCGGATCCTCGGTCTGGGGGAACGAGTTGAGCAGGCGGACCAGGTCGTCGCGCCGCGTGGGATCCGCGGCCGCCTCTCGGGGTGTGAGGCCGTCGAGCGCCGGGATCTGCTCGTCGAGCCACTGTGCCTCGTGTTGCGCCATGACCTCCGCCAGGACGGCCTTGACCGTGGCGTCTTCGACGCCGGATCCCCCGGTCGCCGGTCCACGAAGGGAAGCGCCTCCCGGCGCATCGAGCATGTCCGCGATCGGCACCCGGCGGTCCGAGAGGACCGTCAGGCCCGGGATGGCCGCGCGGAGCAGATCAAGCGCAGCGTCCAGCCGGTTGGCGCTGGAGGCCTCGAGCGTGAGGAGGTCACCGTTGAGAGTCATGCTTGCGAGGACCGTGCGCCCTCCAGCCTTGCTGCCCGAGCCCAGGTGGAGCCATGTCGGCGGGGCGTCATCGGTCCGCTCGAATCCGCGATCGAGCGCGGCCTCGGCATCGCCTGTACGCGTGACGCGCATCACGATCTCCCCCATCACCATGGCGTCGCCGTCCGAGGTCACGAGGCGTGTCGGGGCTAGGCGGACGCTGAGCGCCTCGACAAGCGCAGCGGGATCGGTGGGATCGTCAAGCAATGCCAGCACTGCGGCGCGCTGGCCCATCGCGACTGGCTCGACACCTCCGAAGATCTGCCAGGTCTCGCCCGCGGGGAGGACCCGGCAGCACACGAAGTCGCCCGCCTTCAGTGTGCGACTCGCGGTGGCCTCGCGGACGTCGACCTGGTCACCCGTCCGGACATCGCGCATCGTCATGCCGCGCGTGGGGCGTGACTCCACCACCTCCCACAGCGACCGCTCAATCATCAGCCACTGCTCCGCGAGCGCGAGCTCGTCCTCGGGAAGTAGGTCCCGACGGTCCCGGAGGAACCGCGAGAACCCACCGCCCTCGACCAGTGCGACGTCGGTGACAAGCGGGTCCCGCAGCCCATCGAGGAGCCCGCCGGGCAGGTGGCGTCCTCGCGCCACTGCGAGCGGAAGCACCGTCTCCCGACCCGTACCGCGATCAAGGTGCATGCACGCCTTCTGATACGTCCACGTCGCGCGCTCCTCCAGCGGCAAGTCCTCCAGGCCCTCGTGGCACACCTTGTACTTCTTCCCCGACCCGCACCAGCACGGCTGGTTGCGCCCCAGCGAGCGCACGCGGATTCGGCCGAGGTGGGCCAGCACGGCTGCCAGAGGATCATCGAGCGGGAGTCCAGCCCTCCGTGCCAGGGCGGTACTTTCGGCAAGCATTCCGCGGTCGGAGGCGTAGTACGCCAGGTCCGCGAGAAGGGGTGCCCACTGAGGAGACGCCTCGAGACCCTCGCGAAGCTCGTACTCGGCCTCTTCGACTGCGCCCAGGCGCTCCGACGCACGGGCGGCGAGCCATGAGATCGCGGCACGCGTATCGGCCGTCGCGGCTGTCGCTGGCTCATCGGCCGCGACGTGCATCGCCTCGGTGAGGATGCCAAGCGCGACGGCGTCGAGACCGCCACCGGTCGCCATGGTTGCGCCCAGCACGGCGGTCGCGACGTCGGGATCCGCGATCCAAGGCAGCGAGGCGATCACCGGCGCGCGCAGGTCGGCATCCCATCCGCCGGTGGCGGCGATGTCATTCGGGTCGCTCCCGAGGACGTCCTCCGTGTTCTCGAGTGCTTCGACGATGTGACGGTACGTGTCGGCCACGGCGACCACGGCCATCGCTGCGTCGAGCGAGATCCGATGATGCGTCGCGACGCTCCGCGCCTCCTGCTCCGACCGCCACGCCTCGGGGTCCGTGCCGGGAGGCAGGAGGTGCTCGCCCCAACTGACCGCGCCGGATTGCGCGACGAGGTCACTGAAGGGCGGCGTTGGCGCGCTCCACAGGTCGGCGAAGCGCGCGGCCATGGCCCACGCGGCACCCTCCGCCTGGACACTGCCGTGCCGCGGCTGCGAGGCGATCTCGCGCAGCGCATCGATGGTCTCCGAGGGATAGGGGGCGACCTTGGTGCGTGCGGTCAGCCGCGTCACGCGCATCCCTTGCGGGTGTGCCGCGACGGCCACGATGTCGCCCTCGCGCCACGCCGTCCGGCCCCGCGCTGAGGCAGGAACGGGGATCGCGCCGTCGTCGGGCAGAACCTCGGCCGGAATGCCCCAGTCGCCGTCGTCGGCCCACTCGGGATAGACCACCTCGACGGGCGACCCGTCCTCGAACGTGCCGATGGCTTCGAACGCTGCGAGCAGCGGCGCCATGTCGGGAAATGCGGCGATGAACCCGTGTGCGGCCTCCGTGGCGGAGAGCCGATGGGTGGCCACCCGGTTTCGCATGAGCTCGGCGACATGACACCACCTGCCGTCGGGAAGATGGCCCACGGCGTTGAGGAGGTTGCTGTCGAGGAGATCGTCGAGGAGGAGTCCAGCATCGATGCCGCGCAACTCGGGGCGGCGGCTGAGCGCTGTCGCGAGCGACGTGCCGGTACTGGGTCCGCTGCGTGCCAGGGTGTCCAACACGAGGTCGGCGGCCTCGGTGCGTGAGAGAGGTAGGACCATGGCACAAGCGTAGGGGGAGGCCAATGCGGGGTGACGGTCTCCACAAGAACCGCGCGGCCGGGCGCGACACGGCAGACTCGGGGGATGACCGCGCCCGCCCCGAGAGCCCCGAGAGCGCCGCGTTCCCCTCAGCCGCCGCGCGACCGCGTCACGCTGGTGGCCGACCCCTCCCGCGCGGTGCTCCCCGTGAGCGACATCCTCCTGGGTGCCTTCCTCGAGGACATCAACCACGCGATCGACGGCGGCCTGTCCGCGAACCTCATCGCGAACCACTCGTTCGAGGGCGCGTACGTGAGCCGACGCCTCCACACGAACACCATCGCGGCGGTGACGCGGCGTCGCCCGCGGCCCGTCAGCGATCCGCTCCGGCACTGGCGCGTCAGGAGCGGGACGCTCGCGGCGCCCGCCGTGGATGAGGCCGGGACCGGGGACGATGCCTCGACGCCCTTGGTGCCCGGCGCACGTTTCGCTCGCCTCACGTCCGAGGGAGCGGCGGTGGTGCGCAACGTCGGGCACGCGCGGCGCGGTGCGGGAATCGGCGCGCGGCGCGGGGTGGTCTATCACGTCGACGCGCGCGTGCGGCTCGGCTCCTTCGACGGATCCCTTGTCGCCCGACTGGTGGACAGGCGCGGACGTGCCTTGGCATCGTCCACTCTCACCCTCACCCCGGACCCCGACCACCCGGGCTGGCACGTGGCCACGGCGGCCCTGCGGCCGCCGCGCACCGCGCTCGTGGCGTTCGAGATCGCGGCGCGCGGCGCCGGGACGCTCGACCTGGACGAGGTGAGGCTGATCCCTGCCGATCACTGGGGCGCGGGCGATCCGCGGTGGAGCCAGGGCGTGCTGCGCAGGGACCTCGTGGAGGCCATCGCGGAGCTGAAGCCCAGGTTCGTGCGCTTTCCCGGCGGGTGCATCGTCGAGGGCCTGGACTGCGCCAACGCGTACGACTGGAAGCGAACCGTGGGGCCGCTCGCGGGGCGCAGGCCCGACTACAACCTGTGGGGTCTGTCGACGCGCGGAGGCGACTATTCGCAGTCCTTCCAGGTGGGGTACTACGAGTACTTCCTGCTGTGCGAGGACCTGGGGGCGAAGCCCCTGCCCGTCGTGGGTGCGGGGATGGCGTGCCAACTGCGCGCCACCGAGGTGCTGCCGCTCGACTCGCCGGAGTTCGCGGCCGTGGTGCAGGACGTGCTCGACATGATCGAGTGGGCGACGGGGGATCCGGCGAGCTCGCCGTGGGCGCGGCTGCGCGCGGAGGCGGGCCATCCCGAGCCGTTCTCGCTCGACATGATCGCCGTGGGCAACGAGAACGCGGGGCCGCAGTACCTGCACCGCTTCCGGGCGATTCGCGAGGCGGTGCGCGCGCGCCATCCGCACATGGACGTGGTGCTCTCCGCTGGGGCGCTCGCGTGGGGTGTCGAGTTCGAGCAGGCGTGGGAGGAGGCGCGGCGTGATCCGCGCGGGCTCATTGTCGACGAGCACTTCTACAAGAGCCCCTCGTGGGTGATCGACGCCGCCTCGCGCTACGACGCGTACCCGCGGGACGTGCGCGTGGCGGTGGGAGAGTACGCCGCCAATCTGCCGTCGGGGCTGGTGCCTGCGCCCATCCGGCCGGTGCCCAACACGTTCCGCTCGGCGCTCGCGGAGGCCGCGTTCCTCACGGGGGTCGAGCGCAATGCCGACGTGGTCGCGATGGCGTCCTTCGCGCCGCTGCTCAACCTGGTCGGGCACGGGCAGTGGGAGCACAACCTCATCGACTTCAACCCGTTTGCGGTCATGCCCACCGCGAACCATCATGTGCAGCGGATGTTCGCCGCGACGGTGCGCGAGAGGATCGTGCCGCTCGATCGCGACGGACTGCCGCCCGGCTTGCTGGTGTCGGCGACGGCGGGGGCCGGGCTGTCGGGGGAGGTGCCGGTGAGGGACGGACTGCCGGCGGACGATGCCGTGGCGGTGAAGCTCGTGGAGGTCGCGGGGCGCGCGGCGCGGGTGCGGCTGCGGGTGCCGGGGGCCGCCGAAGGTGCGCCGGTCCGCGTCGAGGTGCTGGCCGCGTCGGACGAGGCACGCAACCGGCTGCGGTGGGTCGGGCGCGGCAGGCACGAGGTCAGGCCGCGCGTGTCTCGGCGCGTCACGGGTCCCGACGGAGTGGTCGAGGTCAAGGTGCCGGGACGGTCCGTGACGATGGTCGAGGTTGACCTCAGCGCACCGTCACGTACGGCGGAGTGATGAAGGCATTCCTGATTGTCCTGCTCATTGTCGCCGTCGCCATCGGAATCGTGGGGTTCCTCATCGAGGCGCTGCTGTGGCTCGCCGCGATCGGAATCGTGCTGTTCCTGCTCACGAGCGCGTACTGGTGGTTCACGTTCCGCTCCTCGCGGGGCGACGCGGCGGAGGCCGGCGCCGGGAGGTAGCGGCGAGACGGAGCGGCGGGCCGTGGGCACGAGGACGAGCGACTGGCTGGCGGGTTACATCCGCGCCTGGGAGTCGAAGCGCGAGGAGGACGTCCGCGCGCTGTTCACGGACGATGCCGAGTACTGGTTCCGTCCCGACGACGACTGCCCCGCGGTGGGCATCGAGGCGATCGTCGCGAAGTGGGGCGAGCCCGAGCCGAGCTTGCCCGTGCACCACCTCAGCGTGCTGATCGAGGACGAGCGGCTCGGCATCATCACCGGCACCGTCGACTACCCCGGGCACGAGCGCTACGCGAACCTCTGGGAGGTGTGGTTCGCGCCGGATGGGCGGGCGCGCAAGTTCGTCGAGTGGTACATGACGCGCGGCGGTTCATGACGCTGACCGCGTAGCCTCACTCGCTACATGTCGCAGGCGCAGACCTCGTTGTAGGACACCACCTGCTCGCCGTCCTCGGGGCGCGCCCATGACTCGGCCTCCTCGCGGTTGGCGAAGGCGCGTGGAGCGAGACGCCCGTTCGCGAGGAGGACGCTGAACTCGATCTTCTCGCGGGGGTCCGACCACGCCGTGGGGGCGGGGTGCTCGGTGGTCATGCTTCGAGGGTACGCCTGTGGTGCGGGGGCTCTGGGGTGGGGGACTCCTGTTGGGCGGCCCGGGTGCGGCGCACGCTGTGTTCACGTTCCTGGCCATTAGCGCGCTTAATGGCCACGATCGTGACCATAGCGCGGGTGGCGCTCGGGGGGTCTGCCGCAGGAGTAGGTCACATCTGATCTGCCTTGCTCTTCGGGGCGGCCTGGGAGGATGCTGTTGTGCCTCAGCCCTACCCCCAGGAGGTCCGCGACGACGTGGTCCGCGGCCGCGAAAGCGGCGCGGCGCTGGGCGCGTGCCTCCGTGACTCCTCGGGAAGCCCTATTCCTGGTAAATCCTGGTGGGCCCCGTGGGGCTCGAACCCACGACCTACGGATTAAAAGTCCGCTGCTCTGCCAACTGAGCTAGAGGCCCGCCGCCCATGGTAGCCGCGCCGCCGCATCGGCCCCACGCCTGGCCCGCCCCACGCACACCCCCACGCCCACTCACGGCGCGGCGACCACCGCGTCCCTGCCGCCCGCCTTGGCCGCCAGCAGCCCCGGGTAACGGCCCTGGGCGATCACCATCCGGATGCGCGCCGCGAGCGCCAGGAGCTGGTCCGTGCCGGCGACCTCCGTCAACACCACGAACTCCCCGCCGCCAAAGCGAGCCACGCCATCGTCCCCACGCGTCGTGTACGTGAGGCTGCGCGCGATAGTCCGGAGCATCGCGTCGCCGGCGGCGTGCCCGGCGGAGTCGTTCACCGCCTTGAAGTGGTCCACGTCGATCATCAGCGCGCCGAACGTCCGCCGACGCGTCTCCCACTCCTCGAGCCGCCGCTCGAGGCACTCCTCGAGGTGGCGGCGGTTGCCGATCCCCGTGAGGGCGTCGGTGGCGGCGCGGCGCTCGGCCTGGTGGAGACGATGCAGGGCCGAGCTCATCGCGGAGTCGTCCGTGAAGGTCTCGACGGCCCCGATGATCTGGCCGTCCTCGTCCCGCAGCGCGGAGGCCACGACGTTGACCGGCACCAGGTGGCCCTCGCGATGGTGCAGGTAGACCCTGATGCTGCGGGTGCGGCCGTCGGTGATCGTGGCGGGCAGCGGGCAGCGGCTCCCGCACAGGGACGCGCCCGACTCGTCGACATGGTTGAGCATCCCGTCGCCGCAGAAGCGCCCGATCGCCTCGGGCTCGGAGTAGCCAGTGATGCGGGTCGCGGCGGCGTTCCAGTACGTGATGGTCCGGCTCGGGTCCGCCACGTACATGCCCTGGGTCATCGCGTCGAGGAGAGCTGCAGGGTCGATGCTCTGAGTCATCGCGCCTCCTCGCGGACGGTGGTCACCCAGTTTCGGCAGTGCGGGGCCCCGAACCGCGGGACCAGGGTCCCGCGAAAGCCGCCGCGACCAGGGCGCCCACGAGGGCACCGCCGGTGTTGAGGACCACATCGTCGACATCCGCGACCCGGCCCAGCAGAAACTGGACCGCCTCGATGGACACCGAGAGCGCCGCGGCCAGCACGGTCGCGGTCGCGATCCTGCGCAGCGCGCCGCCGCGCACCAGCAGCGCGACCACCGCGCCGAACGGCACGAACAGCACGATGTTGCCCACGAGGTTGGTCCACGGCGCGGAGGCCCCCGAGTCGAGTGCGCGCCGAATCTCCTGGCCCCAATGGAGGTTGACGGTGCCCGTGCCCAGGTCTCCCTGGACCACCGTGAGGCCGATCGTGATCCAGCCGATCACCGCGAGGCACGTGAGCAGCGCCACCCACGCGGCGGTGCGGCGCCCGTGCCCGAAGATCGCGCCGACGCCCCACGCGAGCGCGACGAGCACCGCGCCGACGAGCGCGATCGGCAGCGCTCCCTCGGTCCCGTGCACGTCGAGCGGGCTCATGTCTGTCCTCCAGGTGGTCGCCGAGTCAACGTGCAAGGGTACGCGCGCGTGCCCGGGGCGCGCACGCCCGTCACGGCGACGCGACCGACCAGAACCCGGACGCGCGCCAGCCGCACCCGGCGCAGATTCAGAAACAGCAGCGCAGCCAGGGCATGAACCACTCGGGCTGGGAGGGCCAGGGCTAGCAGTACACCGCGGCGGCCTCAGTCCTCGAGCACCCCGAGGCCTCCGAACCCTCGCCACGCCATCGCGATGTTGAGGGGCCGGTCGAGGACGGCCCAGGACGCGCACTTCGCGACCGCGATCCCGCGCAGTCGTGCCTCGAGCCCCGGGTCCTCGCACCCGGAGGCCTCCCGGTACGCGCGCACCGCCGCATCCACCCCGGTCGCGCCGAGCGCGGTGTAGAGGAACGACAGGTCGACCGCGCGCTCGCAGCCGGCCATCTTTCCCCAGTCGATGATGCCGCCAAACGCGCCTCCGTCGACCGCCAGCAGATTCGAGCCGTGGGGATCGGCGTGCGACCACACCACCTCGGCGGGGGCGGGCGCGGACAGGGCCTCGTCCCACAGTTCGCGTACCCCGGCGATGTCGAGCCGCTCGCCGTCCGGCCCCGTCGCCCCCTCCAGCAGCCCGAGCGCCCACTCGAGATTCTCGGAGCGCTCCGTGAGGGAGATCGACTGCTCCGGGTTGAACCACGCCTCCTCGCCCGCGGGGGCGTGCACCTGGGCGAACGCTCGGCCGATCTCGGGCCCGGCATCGTCCCGCAGCGGTGACGCGTCCGCGGCGGCGCCTGGCAGCCACGTCACGACGGCCCACGGCCACGGATAGTCGCCCTGGGCGACCCCGCTCGCGACCACGCGCGGGTGAGGGAAGGTCCACGCGGCGCCGACGGTCGACAGCAGCCGCGACTCGCGCGCGAGCGGACCCACGGCGGCCTCGACGCGGGGCAGGCGCAGCCCAAGGTCGGGGCCCAACCGGTAGACCACCATGTCCCAGCCGTCGAAGCGTTCGCCCACCTCGAGATGCGCGAGGCCGGGCAGCTGCGTCTCGATGAGCTCGCGCGCGAGCGGGCGCGAGATCGCGGGATGAGCGGGCGGGGGACCCGAGTCGCGGATCACGGCGCCGCCGCCTCCACGCCAGCAGGCCGGACCGCGCTCACGCGCTCCGCGTCTGCGGTCACCACCCGCAGCCCGGTCGCGCGGAACAGCGCCGCCCCCACGGCCAGCCCCGCCGCGATGATCCCCGCCACGACGACCGCGATGGACCCGTAGCCGTTCGCGGGGTCGAGGAACGGGTACGGAAACCAGCCGTCGGTGGCGCCGCGGATCAGCACCACGGTCACCCACACGCTCGGGTACACGATCACCACCCACAGCCGCCCGAGCGGAAGGGGGCGCCTGGGCCCCACGAGCAGCCAGTCGGCCAGCAGTGCGACCCCCGAAAGTTCGTGGACCACCAGGTTGGTCCAGTGCGTGACGTCATCCTCGAGCGGCGCGAGCAGGATCCAGTACACCGACACCACGATGCCCAGGTAGATCGCCGCACACACGCGCAGGTACTCCACCCACGCGGGGGCCGTGCGGCGCGCGAAGGCCGCGGCGGCGACCAGCGCGGCCACCCCGATCAGGTTGTTCTGGACGGTGAAGAAGCCAAAGAAGTTCCACACCACGAACGTGCCGGCCTCGACGCCGTCGAGCAGTAGCCGCGTCACGGCGGCGAGCATCAGCGCGGCGACCGCGAGCCTGGCGGCGGTGACGGAACGGGCCATGGCGGGACGCTATCAGCGCGATCGGCTCAGGCCTGGAAGGGGCGCACCTCGATGGGCCCGCTCACCGCCACCGAGGCGCGTTGCGCCCACGTCACGGCGGACTCCACGTCGGGGACGTCGATCACCCAGAACCCGCCGAGCGCCTTGCCCGTCGGGACCACCGGACCATCGGTAACCACCAGCTCGCCGTCGGCGACCTCGACCACCTGCGCGGTGCCCGGGGTCTCGAGGCCTCCCGCGAAGACCCACGCGCCCGTGGCCTGCAGTTCCTCGTTGAACCGCGCGACCGCCGCGTACATGGGCTCGACGTCCACGCCCGGCTCGACCAACGGTCGCGAATAGTCGTGATGAACGGACAGCATGAACTCGGGCATGGCGTCTCCTTGTCGGGGAGTCCAGCGTATGACGCGGGCCCCCGTGGGGCCCGGGGAGCGGCGCCTGCGAGGGGACGATGCCCGGGTCGGGTCGCGCTCGATCGCGCCCTACGCTGGGGGAATGGAGAACATCGAGCTCGAGGCCCTGCTGGCACGCGCGACGTGGACGGAGGAGCCGGTCGCGGCCGAGGTGCGCGACGGCCGACTGCTGGTGACGGCCCGCGAGGAGTCTGACGCGTGGCGCATCACGGCCTACGGCTTCATCCACGACAACGCTCACGCGCTGGTCGAGCCCCTGGGCGCCGAGGCCGCGATCGAGGTGTCGTGGATCCTGGACTACGACCTCCAGTTCGATCAGGCGGGAGTGATGCTGCGCGCGCGCGTCGAGGGCGAGCCGTGGCGCCTGATCCGGGTGGCTCCGCTCGCCCCGGACGCGCACGTGCTGGCGGGGCCGATGTGCTGCGCCCCGACTCACGGCGGCCTCGAGGTGACGTTCACGCGCGTCGCGGTGGGCGAGCCCGACGCGGAACTCCACCCCGAGGACTGACTAGAGCCCCGCGAGCAGGAGCGCCGCGAACGTGAGCGCGCCAGCGAGCATCGTCCATCCCGAGGACCTGCGCCACAGCGCAACCCCCACCGCGACGAGCGCCGCCGCGTGCCACGCGCCCAGCGCGCGCCACTGACCCTCGTCGAGGAGCAGCGAGTTCGCGATGATCGCGGCCATCGCGGCGGGGCCCACGAGCCGCAGCGCGCGCGTCACACGCTCCGGCAGCTCGCGGCCGTCGCCCAGCAGCATGACGCCCGAGATGCGAATCGCGTACGTGCCGATTCCGGCGGCGAGGAAGATCAGGAAGGCCCTCATTCGCCGGCTCCTTGGTCGTGAGCGAGGCCGTCGTCGGGCACCGGCCCGGCCGTGGCCGCGCGACGCTCGGGCACGAAGGACCCGACCGCGATGCCCGCGAGCGCGCCCGCGAGGACGTTGAGGCCGAACGGCAGTCCGCGCGCCGCGACCACGACGATCGTTGCCACCGCGACGGCGGTCAGCGCCGGCGCGCTGCGCAGTCCGGGCACCATCACCGCGAGGAACATCAGCGGCACGATGAACCCGATCTGCCAGGCATCGGGGATCACGGGCCCCAGCGCGATGCCCGCCGCGGATCCCACGACCCACACCGCGACAAACGGCAGCGCGCCGCCCAGGATGAACCAGCGCCGGCGCACGGGGTCGGGCCAGTCGGCGGCGCGTTCGAGAGAGACCACCGCGGACTGGTCGGTCATGAGATGCGCGAGGCCCAGCCGCCACCGCAGCGGAAAGGCCGCATAGACCGGCGCGAGCGCGGCCGAATACAACGCGAACCGCGCGTTGATGACCAGCGCGGTGATGACGGCGATCGCGGCGGGCGCGCCGGTGCGGATCGCCTCCACGATCGCGATCTGGCTCGCGCCCGCGACCACCGACACGGACGCGAAGTTGCCGGCCCACGGGTCGACGCCCGCCACGCGCACGAGCGCCCCGAACGCGAGCCCAAACAGCGCCGATCCCGGCATCAGCGGCGCGATCGCGCGCAGCCCGGCCCAGGAGTCGGCCCATTGCTGGGCGCCGATGCCGAACACGGCGCGGCGCGGAGAGCGCGCGGAGGGTGCTGGTGGGGAGGGGGGTGTGGACGGTGGGCTCACCGGCCGAGTCTCGCACGGCCGTGTGACAGCCAGGTGACGTGCGTCGCGCTATTCGCCCTGGCGCTCGGCCGCGCCCGAGCCAGGCACGGGCGTGAGGCGAGCGGAGGCCTCCCCGAGCCGGATGACCGCCGCGTCGCCCTCGCTGTCGACCTCGAGCTTGCGCCCCAGGTGCGATGCGAGCTGCTTGAGGTAGCGCTCGGGGCGGTCGGTGGGGAAGCGGCCGGTGGTGGCGAGTGTCATGGGGACTCCTGTCGGTGTCAGGCGAGGATGGAGGATGCCCTGGTGGCCAGAGATGGCGCGAGACGGGAACAAATCCCGCCTTGGCATCGTCTTCAAGGGTGTACCCACCACGGCGCGAGCCGCGCGGGACAATCAGGTGAGAACGCGTGGCGTCCGACCTCCTCCCCCCTCGGAGGTCGGGCGCCTCGCGTCTTCCCCAGGAGCAGGCTCGGTGCGCTGTTCGGGCGCGCGCCGCCCCCGTACCCTGGGAGCGAAGGAGGCAAGCATGAGCCCCAACAAGATCGTCAAGACCGACGCCGAGTGGCGCGCCCAGCTGAGTGACATCGAGTATCAGGTGCTGCGACACGCGGCCACCGAGCGGCCGTGGACCGGCGAGCTGATCGACGAGAAGCGCGAGGGCGTGTTCCGCTGCCGTGCGTGCGGCGCGCAGCTCTTCCCGTCCGGCACCAAGTTCGACTCGCACTGCGGGTGGCCGAGCTTCTACGACGCCGACGAAGGCGCGGTGACCCTCCACGAGGACCTCGCGCACGGCATGGTGCGCACCGAGGTGCGCTGCGCCGCGTGCGACTCTCACCTGGGACACGTGTTCCCCGATGCGCCGCAGACCCCGACGGGGGAGCGGTACTGCATCAACTCGGTGTCACTGGTGTTCGACGAGTCGGAGCCCGCGTAGTGGTCGAGCCCCGCTTCCACAGGCCCGCCATGCTCGACATGGAGATGGCGGATCAGCTCGAGGGAGACATCGACCCCGCCGACCGCGGGCTGATCGCGCACGAGACCGCGGCCGCGATCGTGTCGCAGGCGCGCGAGTCGGGAGACCCCGAACTGGTCGAGCGCCTGGTGCGCCTCGTGGACGAGGAAGGCATCGACACCGTCGCGATGATGTGGTCGAAGGCCGGCGCGCACACGCTGCCCGGCGCGCTGTGGCGTATCTACATGATTCGCGAGTGGGTCAAGCACGATGCCGCAGCCGTCGCGCGGTCGTATCACCAGGGCGTCCACGCCGCGCACGTGCGGCACGCCATCGCGGGTGTCGAGGACCCTCCGGGCCCCGATGAGGTGCGCACGCTGGCCGACGCCGTGCTGTCCGGGGTGTTCGCGGGTGACCTCGCCGTGGCGCTCGACCGTGCGGGCGCGTTCTGCCGCGTGGTCGCGACGGGTGCGGCCTTCGAGGCGGGCTCGGACGAGGGCCACGCCGACGCCAGGGCCCACCGCACCACGCTGCGTGCCGCGCAGCTCCTGCGCACCGGCGAGGATCTCGAGCGCTGCGCCGCGATGTGGCGCGAGGGGCGGCTGGACTAGCGTCCGCTGCGGCCCGCCTGCCTTCGCGCCCCCTTTCCGCTCCGGCTCCGCCACACGCTTTCGCGGCTCCGCCACACGCGCATCGGCGTGTCGCCGGCGTGTCGCGCCTCGCGGGGGCTCAGAGGGGCCGATGCCGGGCTACCCGTGTGGCGGAGCCGCGGGTAGGCGCGGGGCGAGGAGCCGCGGGTGGGTGCGGGGCGAGGAGCCGCGGGTGGGTGCGGGGCGAGGAGCCGCGGGTGGGTGCGGGGCGAGGAGCTGCGGGTAGGCGCGGGGCGAGGAGCCGCGGGTGGGTGCGGGGGAGAGGGAGACTCGCGCGTCCCCGAGGGCGTATGGTGGAGTCGACGTCGGACCGCGGTAGCCCCGGGCTCCAACACAAGCCGCCACGAGCGGCCTTCGCGCCGACTGGCGCTCCCGGTCCGACGTCGCTTCTCCCCCTTGAGGTCCCGCGCGTCAGCGCCGAATCCGGAGCCTGAGCCCCAAGCCCGGCGCCGTGTCAGACGTGGACGCGCAGCAGGTGGGTCTCCACCGCGACCACCACGGGACCCGACTCCCAGTCCGCGACGTGCGCGACCAGCACTCCGCCCGCGGGCAGATACGGGTTCTTCCGCGGCAAGGCTCCGCGCGTGTACGGCCGCACCGCGGCGCGCAGCATCTCGACGATGGTCGGCAGCGTGGGCCGGTGCACGCACACCGCGCGGGGCGAGGTCTTGCGGAACAGCGCGGTGAAGGTCTTCGCCGTGTCGAGAGGCCGCTCCGCGTGGCCGGTCTCCGTGAGGGAATCGTGGGTGCGCACCGTGGTGCCGATCGCATCGGCATACGGCTTGACCGAGTCGAGGCACCGCTTGGCGGGTGAGGAATCCACCTTGGTGATCCCGAAGCACGCGATGAGCGGAACCAGATCGAGCGCGCGACCCACCCCGTTGCGGGTCAGGGGACGGCGGTTGTCGGGCAGTCGCCACGCCTTGCGGCGCTTGGCGCGCGCGTGCCGCACGAGCATGAACGGCCTGGTGTCGAGCCGGTCCGCCGCGTACGCGTCGATCAGCGCGTCGAGCGGGCGCAGGTCATCGGGGAACGTGATGATCTTGTGCGCCTCGCCCACGGGCAGCCAGCGCACCCGGTCGATCTCGTGCTTCGCGGTGCTCTTGACCGGCTTGCGGCCCCGCAGGGACGGCGAGGTGTGCGGAAGCACCTGCGCGGCCCAGTACTTCACGACCTTCTGCTTCTCGCCGATCGGATAGCGGATGGTCGGCAGCGGCTGGCCCAACTCGATCTGCTTGCCGGTCTCCTCCGCGACCTCACGCACCGCGCACTCGGGCAGCGACTCTCCGGGGTCGAGCTTGCCCTTGGGCCACGACCAGTCGTTGTAGCGGGGACGATGCACGGCCAGGACCTGGAGCTCGCCGTCACGAACGCGCCACACGATGGCCCCGGCCGCGACGACCGTCCCCTCGGGGTGGTGACTCACTTGCCCTTGATCCTGCGCTTCGGCTGACGCCGGATATAGATCTCCTGCAGGTCCTTGAGACGGGTGCCGTTGCCGTCCGTCACCGTGCGGCCCCACGAGCCGTCCTCGTGAAGCTCCCACCCGATCACGTGATCGCTCATCGCCATGTCGATGTTCTCGATGAGGTTCGCGATCTGCTGCGGCTCCTTGACCGAGATGAGCGCCTCGATGCGGCGATCGAGATTGCGGTGCATGAGGTCGGCCGAGCCGATGAACACGTCCGGCGAGCCGTCGTTCGCGAACGCGTACACGCGCGAGTGCTCGAGGAAGCGGCCCAGAATCGAGCGCACGCGGATGTTCTCGGACAGCCCCGGCACTCCCGGACGCAGCGCGCAGATGCCGCGCACGTTGACGTCGACCTTCACGCCGGCACGCGCCGCGCGGTAGAGCGCGTCGATGGTCTTCTCGTCCACGATCGAGTTGACCTTGATCTTGACCCAGGCCTCCTTGCCCGCGGCGGCGTTGCGGGCCTCGTTGTCGATGCGCTCGATGAGGCCCATCCGCACGCCGGTGGGCGCGACGATCAGGCGGCGAAACTTCGCCTTGGGTGCGTAGCCCGAGAGCTGGTTGAACAGCTTCGTAAGGTCGGCGCCCACGTCGGGATCCTTGGTGAGCAGTCCGTAGTCCTCGTAGAGCCGGGCCGTCTTGGGGTGGTAGTTGCCGGTACCGATGTGGCTGTAGCGCTGGAGTCCCTCGTCCTCCTGGCGCACCACGAGGGACAGCTTGCAGTGCGTCTTGAGGCCCACCAGGCCGTACACGACGTGCACGCCGGCCTGCTCGAGCTTGCGCGCCCACGAGATGTTGCGCTTCTCGTCAAAGCGCGCCTTGATCTCGACCAGCGCAAGCACCTGCTTGCCCGAGTGGGCCGCCTCGATGAGCGCGTCGACGATGGGCGAGTCGCCCGAGGTCCGGTACAGGGTCTGCTTGATCGCGAGCACGCGCGGGTCGGCCGCGGCCTGCGCGAGGAAGGCCTGCACCGACGTCGAGAACGAGTCGTACGGGTGGTGCAGCAGCACGTCGGAGCGGCTGATCGCGTCGAACACGTTCTGCTCGTCGGCGGTCTCGACGGGCGCGAGCTTGTGGTGCGTCGTGGGCCTGAACGGCGCGAACTGGAGCGACGGCCTGTCGAGGTCCGCGATCACGTGCAGGCCGGTGAGGTCCAGCGGCGCGGGCAGGTGGAACACGTCGTTGTCGGTGATGCCCAGCTCGCGCACCAGCAGCTCGCGGATCTTGGGAGGGAGGTCGTCCGCGACCTCGAGGCGCACCGCGGGGCCGAACCGGCGCCGCAGCAGTTCCTTTTCCATCGCCTTGAGGAGGTTCTCGGCATCGTCCTCCTCGACCTCCACGTCCTCGTTGCGTGTCACGCGGAACGTGTAGTGGTCGATCACCTCCATGCCGGGGAAGAGGTAGTCGAGGTGCGCGCCGATCACGTCCTCGAGCGGCACGAAGCTGCGCGGCTCGTCCGACAGCGCCGCGGCATCGGTCACCTGCCCCACGTGGCCCGCCGCGTCGACGGACAGGAAGCGCGGCAGCGTCTCGGGGACCTTGACGCGCGCGAAGTAGTCCTTGCCGGTGTCGGGGTCCCGGATCTCGACCGCGAGATTGAGCGACAGCCCGGAGATGTACGGGAACGGGTGGGCGGGGTCGACCGCGAGCGGCGTGAGCACGGGGAAGATGTCCGAGCGGAACAGCTTGCGCAGGCGCTCCTGCTCGGGGTCCTCGAGGGCGTCGTAACGCACCAACTGGATGCCCTCGTTGGCGAGCGCGGGCCGCACCTGGTCCTCGAAGGTCTCGGCGTGGCGGTCCATGAGCTCGTGCGAGCGTTCGATGATCGCCTCGATCTGACGCGACGCGCTCATGCCGGTCGCGGCGGGCACCGCGAAGCCCGCGGCGATGCGCCGCTTGAGGCCCGCGACGCGCACCATGAAGAACTCGTCGAGGTTGGAGGCGAAGATTGCGAGGAAGCGCGCGCGCTCGAGCAGCGGCGTCTGCGGGTCCTCTGCCATCTCCAGCACGCGCTCGTTGAACGCGAGCCACGAGAGCTCCCTGTCGAGGTAGCGGTCCTCGGGCAGGGGTGACGGCGACTCGTCCTCCTCGAATGCGACGGTCGGGAGCGGGTAGGTCTCCTCGGACTCGACGCTGGGGTGCTCGTGCGGGGCGGGCGGGGACGCCGGTGCGGCGTCGTTGAGGTCGAGGCTCTCGGACATGGTGCCCATGCTTGCATGCGCGCACCCCTGGTGCCAGCCCCGTCCGCACTCCCTCGCGCGGGAGACGCCGGGTTCCGGTGGGCATGCGGCACCGGGATTCGAGATGATCGAAGGGTGGGCGTGGACGATGCCCGGCTCGCCTTCGCCCCGCCGCTCGGGGCCGCGCGGCGCGGCCCCCGGAAGGGACCGTCATGACCGCCACCCCGCGATCGAGACCGTGGGCCTCACCGAGCACTTCGGGAACGTGATCGGGGTCGAGGACGTGTCGCTGCGCATCGAGCCGGGAGAGGGCGCCGACCCCGAACAACGCGCCGGCCTCGTCGCGCGCAGCGACGTCGGGCGTGGCGGGATCCGTCGTTAGGCGGTGCACGGCGCGATTGTCGCATCCGCGTTTAGGGTGGACCGCATGACCAGCCCCCGCCTGCGACCGTCCGAAGCCGTCCTCGCCCTGTGGCCCGCCGTGGTGCTCATCCTGCTGGGTGCCGGCGGATTCGCGCTCCTGCTCGAGAGCGTGAACGAGGGCGAGTACCTGTCCGCGTTCGACCAGCCGCTGGTCGAGTGGCTCGCGGACAACCGCACGGACACGCTCACCACGGTGCTGACGTTTGTGACCAACATGTTCGGTTCCCTGGTGTTGCCGATCATCGTCGCCGTGATCGCGCTCGTGTGGTGGCGCGTCACCAAGTCCTGGTGGCATCCCGCCCTGCTCGTGGGCGCGATGCTGCTGTCGACGGGGCTGTCCAACCTGCTCAAGCACCTCATCAGCCGCGACCGCCCCGACGCGACGCTCATGGTGGTCCCCGGCTACGAGACCACGTACTCGTTCCCCTCGGGGCATACGATCGGCGCGACCACCCTCGTGTTGGTGGTGAGCTACCTGCTGTGGCACGACGACGCGCAGGCCTCGTGGCGCCTCTCCCTGTGGTCGGCCGCCTCGGTCCTCATCATCGCGACGGTCGCCTTCAGCCGCATGTACCTGGGTTTCCACTTCCTGACCGATGTCCTGGCCGGCGCATGCGTCGCGGTCGTCGTGCTCGGGGTGGTCGTGGGGGCGGAGCGTTGGCATGACCTCGCCCTCGAACACCGTGACCCACCGGCACGGTCGACGCCGCTCGCACGCACCTCGGGTGACGCGGTGGGCACGTACGAGGAGGACCTCGCCGCCCGATGGGATGAGGACGACGACGATGCGCCAGCGTCGCGCGAGGAAGACGAGGGAGCCCGGAGCCAGTAGCGGCTCGCACGGGCGGTGGTGGGCGTCGGTGCCGAGAACCGTCAGGGCCCAGAAACACAGGTGCCCCGGGCGGGCGGCCGCGCTGGGGGGCACCGCGGCCGCCCCCTCCCGGGGACGTCTGTGAGCGTTCAAGGCCGGTAGTCCAGCCCGTCGCCGTTGATCAGTGTAGGGGGTCAGCCGCGGCTCGGCAACGGTTGAGGCGGCACGGCGTGGCGCAATCTTCATCATGCCTGGTGGCACCGGGTGTCGGTACTGCGGACTGTGACCGCTCACCCAAATACGTGACTGGCGCGTCGCGAAAATCGCGGCTACGCTCCCCGCGTACCCCACCTCCCCTTACCCCTCGGAGAACTCATGGCTCACGTCCGCACGCTCGGCGCAATCGCGCTCCTCGCCACCGTCACCCTGACCGCCTGCGCGGGCGGCGACGAGTCCGGCGACGCGACCCCGAGCGGCTCGACTACCGCGGCACCGACGGCGGAGGCCGACGGCACGCTGACGCTCTACTCGGGACGCGAGGAGGAGCTCATCCAGCCGTTGCTCGACCAGTTCACCTCGGAGACCGGCATCGAGGTCGAGGTCCGCTACGCCGGCACCACCGAGCTCGCCGCGCTGCTCCAGGAGGAGGGCGACGCGACTCCGGCCGACGTCTTCCTGTCGCAGGACGCCGGTGCGCTCGGCGCCGTCTCCAAGGCGGGCCTGTTCACGACCCTCCCCGCCGAAATCGCCGACACCGTCGCGGCCGGCTTCACGTCCACCGATGCGTCGTGGGTGGGCGTCACGGGCCGCGCCCGTGTGCTCGCGTACGACAGCGAGGCGCTGACCGCGGACGAGGTGCCGAGCTCGGTGCTCGACCTGGCTGAGCCCGAGTGGGCGGGCAAGGTGGGCATCGCGCCGTCCAACGCCTCCTTCCAGTCCTTCGTGACGGCACTTCGCGTGCTTGAGGGCGAGGACGTCGCGCGCGAATGGCTCGAGGGACTGGTCGCGGGCGGCGCGCAGATCTACCCCAAGAACACCGCGATCCTCGAGGCGGTGCAGGCCGGTGAGATCCAGATCGGCCTCATCAACCACTACTACTGGTTCCGCGCGCTCGCGGAGCAGGGCGAGGGCGCGATGCGCGCGCAGCTGTCCTTCCCCGAGGCCGGCGACGCCGGGTCGATCGTCAACGTGACCGGAGCGGGCCTGCTTTCCGGCGCCGCGAACGACGCCGACGCTCTCGAGTTCATCGAGTACCTCGTCTCCGACGCCGGCCAGCAGTACTTCGTGGACCAGACCTTCGAGTACCCGCTCGCGGGTGACGTCACGGCACCCGAGGGCCTGCCCGCCCTCGACACCCTCACCAACCCCGAGCTTGACCTGTCCGACCTCGACACCCTGGGCGAGACCACCGCGCTCCTCACGGAGACGGGTCTGCTCTAACCCGTGTCCCGCCAGGCGACGCTGCGCACGGGGGTCGGGCCGCGACGGCCCGGCCCCCGTGCGCGCGCGTCCGTCGCGCGGGCGGTGCTCACGGCATCGGCCACGGTGGCCGCGGGACTCGCGGCAATCCCCCTGGTGTACCTGCTCATCAGGGTGCTGGGTGCGGATGCCGATGCCGTGCTGGCCGCGCTGGTGCGTCCACGCACCCTGGAGTTGGCCGTGTCGACGGTGGGCCTCACCGCGGCGGTCGCGGCGGCATGCCTGGTCGTGGGCGTCGCGACCGCGTGGCTGCTGAGCGCGACGGACCTTCGCGGACGTCGCGCCTGGGTGGTCGTCACGACGCTGCCGCTCGCGGTGCCGTCCTACGTCGCGGCATTCGGCTGGGTCGCGCTCACCCCCGTTCGCGGGTTCTGGGGTGCGTTCCTGGTGCTCACCGTCTGCAACGTGCCGCTCGTCACGCTGCCCACGCTCGCAGCCCTGCGGCTGTCCAATCCCGCGCACGAGGACGTCGCGCGCACCCTGGGCCGCAGCCGCGCTCGCGCGTTCCTCGAGGCGACCTGGCAGCAGATCCGGCCCGCCGCTCTCGCGGGCACGCTTCTTGTGGCGCTGTACGTTCTCAGCGACTTCGGCGCGGTCGCGCTCATGCGCTTCGAGGCCTTCACGTGGGCGATTCACTCGGCGTACACGAGCCAGTTCGACCGCACGCTCGCCGCCGCGCTGTCCACGGTGCTGGCCGCGATGGGTATCGCCCTCGTGTGGGCGGAGCGCCGGCTGCGCGGCGCTCACGCCCGGCATGGGTCGTCGGTCGCGTCGCGTGCGCCGCGCACTCCCGTGGTCCTGGGCCGATGGAGGGTCCCGGTGCTGCTCGCCCTCGCCACCGTGCCGGTGGGTGCCGTCGCGGTTCCGGGCTTTGCGCTCGGGAGGTACCTGCTCGGGCGCGCGGGAACCGCGACGAGCGTGGACGGTGCGGACCTGGTCGGCGACGCCGCCACGACGGTGGGCTTCGCCGCGGGTGGCGCTCTCGTGGCGCTCGCGCTCGCGCTGCCGATCGGCCTGCTCGCGTCCCGCTACCGCTCGCGCGTCTCGGCCGCCCTCGAGTCCGCGAGCTATGTCGGACTCGCGCTGCCGGGCATCGTGGTGGGCCTGTCGCTCGTGTTCTTCTCGCTCGCGGTGGTCCCCGCGCTGTACCAGACCGCGTGGATGCTCGCCTTCGCGTACGGCGTCCTCTTCCTGCCCAAGGCTGTGGGGGCCGTGCGCGCGAGCGTCGACCAGGTCGAGCCCGGCCTCGAGGACGTCGCGCGCTCGCTCGGCTCGACGCGGGCCGCGGTGTGGTCCAGGGTGACGGCAAGGATCGCCTGGCCGGGGATCGGGGCGGGCGTGCTCTTGGTCGCGCTCACCGCGATGAAGGAACTGCCCGCGACGCTGCTGCTGCGCCCCACGGGCACGGATACGCTGGCGACGTCCCTGTGGCGACTCACCGAGAGCGCGGCCTACGGCGCCGCCGCACCCTACGCGCTCGTCCTGGTCGCGGTCGCCGCGGGACCGGCCGTGCTCCTCACCAGGGACGCGGTAGCCACGGTCAGGGAGAGGGGCGAGGCGGCGTGAGCGAGCTGCAGGTGCGCAAGGTGGTCGCCGCGTACGACGGCGCGCCCGTGCTCCACGGGGTTTCGTTCACCGTCCCATCGGGCGCCTTCGCCGCCGTGTTGGGGCCCTCGGGCTCCGGAAAGTCGACCCTACTGCGGACCATCGCGGGGCTGCATGCACCGCTCGAGGGCGCGATCGTCGTGGGCGGGCGGGTCCTCACCGGACCCCGGGTGGCGATGCCGCCCGAGCGCAGGAGGATCGGCATCGTCCCTCAGGACGCGGCGCTGTTCCCACACCTCGACGTGCGCGCCAACGTTGCGTTCGGCCTGCCGCGCGCGCAGCGCGGCGGTGCCCGGCCCGACGAGCTCTTGGAGATGGTGGGGCTCGCTGACCTCGCCCACCGCATGCCGGGTGAACTGAGCGGCGGGCAGCGTCACCGCGTCGCGCTCGCTCGCGCGCTTGCGCCCGAGCCCGACGTGATCCTGCTCGACGAGCCGTTCTCCGCGCTCGACGCGTCCCTGCGTGCCGAGGTCCGCGCCCAGATCCGTCAGGTGTTGCGGCGCGCGCGCACCACTGCGGTACTCGTCACTCACGATCAGGACGAGGCGTTGTCGATGGCTGACATCGTCGCGGTGCTCGACCAGGGACGGCTCGTGCAGGTGGGTCCGCCCGAGGAGATCTACCAAGAGCCTCGTTCGCGCTGGCTCGCGCAGTTCGTGGGCGGAGCCGTGGTGCTTCCGGGCGCGTGGCGGGGCGATGCGGTCGAGTGTGCGCTGGGCGACGTGCCCGCGCACCTGGGAGCAGGGGAGGTCGCCCGCGAGGGTGACGCCGTCGAGCTCGCAATCAGGCCCGAGCACCTCACGCTCGCGCCCGTGGGGGAGGGCCTGGGCGGCGTCGCGGATGCCAGCGTGGATGCCGGGGCCGATGCCGGGACCGTCGCGCTCGTGCGCCACGTCGCCTACTTCGGCCACGACGCCGTGGTCACCCTGGACCTGCCGGGCCTCGACGAGCCCATCGAGGCTCGCGTGCTGGGCGTCCACCACATCCGGCCCGATGCCGAGGTGCGGGTGTCCGTCACCCGGCCGGGCATCGCCTTCGCGGCGCGCTAGTCTCGCGCCTCGCCCGCCCCTCCCACCTCGCCTCGCCTCGCCCCGCCCCACCCTGCCCCGAAGCCCGCGGCTCCGCCACACGGTTGCCCCGGGCATCGGCCCTCGCCCCGCCCCGAAGCCCGCGGCTCCGCCACACACCTGCGCCCGACATCGGCCCTCGCCCTTTCCGAAGCCCGCGGCTGCGCCACACAGTTGCCCCGGGCATCAGCCCTCAGCGGTCCCCGTGAGAGCGACACGCCGGTGACACGCCGATGCTCGTGTGGCGGAGCCGTGATTCCGTGTGGCGGAGCCGCGGCTGCGCCACACAGTTGCCCCGGGCATCCGCCCTCGCCCTTTTCGAAGCCCACGGCTGCGCCACACGGTTGCCCCGGGCATCGGCCCTCAGCGGCTCGTACGCGCGCGACACGCCGGCGAC
The DNA here is from genome assembly GCF_039545075.1 of Demequina sediminis. Taxonomy (NCBI): domain Bacteria; kingdom Bacillati; phylum Actinomycetota; class Actinomycetes; order Micrococcales; family Demequinaceae; genus Demequina; species Demequina sediminis. The sequence continues at coordinate 31,390 of NZ_BAABRR010000010.1, forward strand.
ACGCCGATGCTCGTGTGGTGGAGCCGTGATTCCGTGTGGCGGAGCCGCGCTGGGTGCGGGGAGTGCGGGGGGAGCAAGCGGGCCCAGGTCAGTCTCCCGCGCCCCCCTCGAGCCCCGAGCGGATCGCGTCCATGACGGACGAGTCCGCGAGGGTCGTGACGTCACCCACCTCACGGTGCTCCGCGACGTCGCGCAGCAGTCGCCTCATGATCTTGCCCGAGCGCGTCTTGGGGAGCTCCGCGACCACCAGGATGGTGCGCGGCTTCGCGAGCGCCCCGATCTGCCTGCGGACGTGCTCGCGCAACGCGGACGCGACCTCGTCGCCGTCGGCGGGGATGCCGTCGGCGTCGGAGCGCACGATCACGAAGGCGACCACCGCCTGACCCGTGACCTCGTCCGCCGCTCCCACGACCGCCGCCTCCGCGACCCACGGGTGTGCGACCAGCGCGTGCTCGATCTCGGTCGTGGTGAGGCGATGGCCCGAGACGTTCATGACGTCGTCGACCCTGCCCAGCAGCCACAGGTCGCCGTCGACGTCCTTCTTCGCGCCGTCGCCGGCGAAGTACAGCCCGTCGAAGTGATTCCAGTACGTGGAGACGTAGCGGTGGCGGTTGCCCCAGATGCCGCGCAGCATCGAGGGCCACGGCTCGGTGACCACGAGGTAGCCGCCCTCGCCGTTCGCGACCGGACGCCCGGCATCGTCGACCACGTCGATGCTGATGCCAGGCACGGGCGTCATCGCGCTGCCCGGCTTGGACGCCGTCACGCCTGGCAGGGGCGAGATCATGATCGCGCCGGTCTCGGTCTGCCACCACGTGTCGACCACGGGGCAGCGGTCGCCCCCGATCACGCGGCGGTACCACATCCACGCCTCCGGGTTGATGGGTTCGCCGACGCTGCCGAGCAGGCGCAGCGAGCTCAGGTCGTACTGGTTCGGAATCGTCTCGCCCCACTTCATGAACGTGCGGATCGCGGTGGGCGCGGTGTAGAGGATCGTGACCTTGTACTGCTCGACGATCTCCCACCAGCGGCCCTCGTGCGGGGAGTTGGGAGTGCCCTCGTAGAGGACCTGGGTCGCCCCGTTGGTCATGGGCCCATAGACGATGTATGAGTGGCCAGTGACCCATCCCACGTCCGCGGTGCACCAGTAGACGTCGGACTCGGGCTTGAGGTCGAACACGATCCTGTGGGTGTGCGCGACGCCGGTCAGGTAGCCGCCCGTCGAGTGGAAGAGCCCCTTCGGGGTGCCGGTGGTGCCGGACGTGTAGAGGATGAACAGCGGGTGCTCGGCCTCGACCCACGCGGGCTCGTGCTCGGCGCTCTGGTGATCGACGGCATCGTGCCACCAGACGTCTCTGCCCTCGACCCACGCGGTGTCCTGGCCGGTGCGACGCACCACCAGCACGTGCTCGACGGATTCGCACACGCCGGGGTGCGCCGAGCCCTCGCCGTGGCTCGCGAGGGCCTCGTCGACCAGGGGCTTGAGTGCGAGGTGCTGGCCCCGGCGGTTGCCGCCGTCCGCGGTGATGACCAGCTTGGCCTCGGCGTCGTCGATGCGCTGCCGCAGGCTCTCCGTGCTGAAGCCGCCGAACACGACCGAGTGGATCGCCCCGATCCTCGCGCACGCGAGCATCGCGACCACGGCCTCGGGGATCTGAGGCAGGTAGATCGCGACCCGGTCGCCCTTGGTGAGCCCCAGGCTCACGAGCGCATTGGCGGCCTGCTGGACGCGCACGTGCATGTCCGCGTACGTGAGCGTCTGGGTGTCCCCAGGCTCGCCCACGAAGTGGAACGCGACGCGATCCCCGCGGCCCTCGCGGACGTGCCGGTCGACGGCGTTGTCGCACGCGTTGAGGGTCCCGTCGTGGAACCACCGCGACACGGGAGCGTCGGACCAGTCGAGGATCTCGGTGAACGGGGTCTTCCATGACAGACGCAGCGCCGCCTCGCGCCAGTACTCGAGCCGGTCGACTCCGGCCTTCTTGTATTCATAGCTCGTGGCGTTCGCGTGGGCCGCAAAGGAGGCGGGCGGCTTGAAGGTGCGGCGCTCGGTGTGCAGGTTCTCGAGAGTATGGGCGACGTTGACCATGCGGGCCAGCCTAGGACCTTGGTCCCTGGCGCGGAACCCTTTGTTAGAAGGGCTGGTAGATCGCGGGGTGGCGCGGCCGGGCGGCCGCGTGGGCGCCGCGCCGCGGGGGGACGATGCCCTGGTTGCGTTCGCCTTTCGCGCCGCCACGTGCGAGCCTGGGCCTATGTCAGCTCCCGAAGGTTACGACTACCGCACCCGCACCAACGGCGAGGTGCACATCTTCCATCACGGTCGGCTCGCGAAGATGCTTAAGGACGAGCCGGCGCAGGCGTTCCTCGCGGCCGTCAAGGATGGCGACGCGCAGTCCGTGATGGCGGAGGCGGCGGGCAGCAGCTCGCACAGCAGCGGCGTCCATGGCAACACCACCGGGCCCAGCGCTCACCTGCACGGCAACGGTGCCGCCCACGGTCAGAAGGAGTTCCGCCGCAAGAGCGGCTGAGCACCACGAGCGGCTGAGCGCTACTCGACCGTGAACTCGGCCGCGAGCGAGAACGCGACGGCCGGCGGGATATCGGCGATGTACTCGACGGGCACGTCGCGCGTGAGGATCTCGGCGAGCACGTCCGCGGGGACGTCGCAGTTGCGCGACAGCAGGTTGCCCTCGGCATCGGTCTGATCCGTGCAGTGCTCCTGCACTCGCGGGTCCTGGTACAGCGAGGTGTAGCCGATCGTGTACTGCAGACCCGCAAGCCCCGTGATGCCCTCCTCGGAGAGCACGCGCGCGATCGCGGCCGGCTCGCCCAGCACGATCGGCGACCACTGATACACCTTGTAGTCACCCGCGGGCAGGGTCTCGTGCGCGGCGTTGAAGGCCTCGGTCTCGGCCTGCTTCGCGGCGATCTCCTCGGGCGTCGCGGTGCCCCAGTCGAAGCCGTCCCAGATCGCGGCGAGCTCGGCGGCCACGTCGCACAGCGTCGCGCCCGTGAACTCGACGTTGTTCTGCGTGAGGGTCGTCTCTCCCGGCGACGCGACAAAGTACTCGGGCACGAACTCGGCGCCCCACTCGGGGGTGACCACGACATCGTCCCTGGTCACGATGATCGCGCCCTCATTCGCGAGGAAGCCGAGCCCCGCGGTGGGCGTCGTGTAGCCCGGTACCACGGTCACCGTGTCGACGCCGGCGACCTGGCGCAGCGAGGCGTCGACCGCGGGCAGGACGCCGTTCGCCTCGGACGAGGGCGGGGTCCACTCGGCCCCGCATTCCGGAGGGCTGAAGAGGTCCGCGACGGACGCGTTGACATCCGCGACGCGGAACGCGAGTTCGACGGTCTCGCCGCTCGGCTGCGCGGACTCCGACACCGTGGGCTGCGCGACCGGGGCCTCCTGCGAGGAGCGCCACGCCTTGACCCCGAACCAGCCGGCCGCGGCCGAGCCGATCGCGATCGTGAGGGCGGCGAGCGTGAGCAGGATCTTGCGCATTGATGTCCTCGGGAAGGGGTGGCTCAGCCCTCCGTCATCGCGAGGGGGCTGTGCCGAGGATACGTCATCGAGAAGGGCCCGACGGAGCGGCTCGCCCGTACCAGGGGTGCCCCATTTGTGGGGTCTTGTGCGGCCGTCCGGCGCGGGTTAGGACGATGCCGCAGGGGAGGGGCTGGTCGAGGTCGAGGGGCCCTCGGTGCCGGTCGAATTCGCGGCGTCGCCGCCGCTGAATTCGTCCCACACCCAGCCCGCTCCGAAGCCGAGTGCGAGGCCGAGCACGCCGACGAGCGCGGCGATGATCGCCTTGTTCATGGTGAGTCCCTCGTTCCGCCCGGTGCCCTAGCCCGGAGGTTTCCGGCTATCCACTGTACTGCAGGCGTGCGGCCGGGTGCCGGGCGGGGGCTCGTCAGGCCTCGCGGTCGCGGCGCGCGAGCACCGCAAGGGCCCACACGCCCACGACGGCTCCCACCGCGATCGCGGCGACGATCGCGGGCCGGGTGGCGTTGCTCGACCGCAGACCCACGGGTCGCTTGAACGTGAGGACGCCCCAGCCGTGGCGATGAGCCGCGCGGCGCATCGTGCGGTCCGGGTTGACCGCGAAGCCGTGGCCGACGGCGTCGAGCATCGGGGCATCCGTGATCGAGTCGGAGTAGGCGTACGAGGCGCGCAGGTCGTAGCCGCGCGCGGCGGCGAGCTCGCGGATCGCGGCCTCCTTCGCCGGGCCATACGCGTAGAACGAGATCTCGCCCGTGAAGCGACCGTCCTCGACCTCCATGCGGGAGGCGACCACGGCATCGGCTCCCAGCAGTTCCGCGATCGGCTCGACCACCTGCGCCGCCGACGCGCTGACAATCACGACGTCGCGGCCGTTGGCCTGATGACGGCGGATGAGGTCGAGCGCCTCTTGATAGACGATCGGGTCGATGTGCTCGTGGAGGGTTTCGGCGACGATCGCGTCGACGTGCGCGACGTCCCAGCCCGCGATGAGCTCGGAGAGCGCGTCGCGCAGTCGCGTGGTCTGGCGCTCGTCCGCGCCTCCCACCTCGAAGAGGAACTGCGCGAACGCGGTGCGCAGCGCCTTGGTGCGCGTGATGAGTCCGCCCTCGTAGAACGAGCGCGAGAACGCCATCGACGAGGACCTCGCGATGATGGTCTTGTCGAGGTCGAAGAAGGCCGCGCTGCGCCGCGGTCCGAAGGCGTCCATGCGGACCAGCCTAACGGGGAGCTATGACGGTGCGGCGGGCGCGGGCGCGGCCGATGCCCACGGGTCTTCCGAGGGACGGTGTCCTCCACGGTCGAGGGCCTCGTCGTGGCGTGGGCTCGGGCGGAGTGCGACGGTCGAACGGTGATGCCCGACCCCGAGACAGCGCGCACCGAGACAGCCGGCGCAGAGACAGCCGGCGCAGAGACAGCCGCCTCGCGTCCCGACCCCGCGGGCCGGCTCGCTCCGCTGCTCGCGATGCCGGGCGTGACGGACGTGCTCGTCAACGCCCCTGATCGCGTGTGGGTGGACAGGGGCAGAGGCCTCGAGCGCGCGCCGGTGATGCTCGGCGGGCCGGAGGAGGTGCGCGCGCTCGCGGTCGCGCTCGCGGCGAGCGCGGGCAGGCGGCTCGACGACGCCGAGCCCACGGTCGACGCCCGGCTCCCCGATGGCACGCGGCTCCACGCCGTGCTGCCGCCCATCGCCGAGTCGTGCGCGGCGATCTCGCTTCGTCGCGTGCGCGCGTCGCCGCTGTCGATGCGCGACCTCGTGACCCGCGGGACGCTCACGACCGACACCGCGGACCTGCTGTCCGGGCTGGTGGCGGCCCGCGTGCCGATCCTCATCTCGGGCGGGACGGGTGCGGGCAAGACCACGCTGCTCGCGTCGCTGTTGTCGCTCGCCGACCCCGGCGAACGCATCCTGCTCATCGAGGAGGCGGGCGAGATCGTCACCGCCCATCCGCATGTGGTGAGGCTGGTCGAGCGGCGTCCGAACGTCGAGGGGGCGGGGGGCGTGGGACTTGCGCGACTTGTGAGGGAGGCGCTGCGCATGAGGCCCGATCGGATCGTGCTGGGGGAGTGCCGGGGCGCGGAGCTGCGGGAGGTCCTGGCCGCCGCGAACACGGGCCACCGCGGCTCGCTCACGACGGTGCACGCGAACTCCGCGCAGGCCATTCCCGCGCGGCTCGAGGCGCTGGGCCTGCTCGCGGGGCTCACCCCCGCCCAGCTGGCGGCACAGGCGCGCGCGGCCTTCGCGGTGGTGGTTCACGTCGAGCGCGCCCCGCAGGGTCGGCGCGTGACCGAGATGGGCGTGGTCGAGGCCGACCGTGACGAGCTGCGCGTGGTGACGGGCGTGGAGGCGGCCGGGGTGGGGGTGCGTTACGGACCCGCGTGGCCCGCGCTGCGCGCCATGGCGACACGGAGCGCGGCGTGAGAGAGGGTTGGGACGAGTCGCTGCCGCGCGTCGTGGGCCTGCTGCGCGCGGGCCTGCCCGCCGAGGAGGCGTGGCGGCGCGCGGGCGTGACCCCTCCCGAGTCGCCCGCGACGGCGATTGACCGGGCGGTCGCGGCGGCCGGACACCTCGCGCGGCGGACCGGTGCGCCCCTCGCCGCCATGCTGCTCACGCTCGCGCGCACCGCGGCCGACGAACGCGAGGCGCAGGCGCTGCGCGAGGCCGCCCTCGCCGGCCCGCGGCTCAGCGCGCGCGTGCTGCTGTGGTTGCCCTTGGTCGGTATCGCTCTGGGGGCGCTCGTGGACGTGCGGACGCTTCGGGTGCTCGCGTTGACGCCCGTGGGCTGGGTGCTGGTCGCGCTAGGCGCGGTGCTGACGTGGGCCGGGCGGGCGTGGACGCGGCGCATCGTCGAGGGGGCGGCGGCTGCCGGGGGTGGGGCCGATGCCGTGGTCACCGGCGCCGCCCTGGTGGCGGCCGCTCTCGGGGCGGGGTCCACGGTGGCAGACGCGCTACGCGAGGTGGGTCAGGCGCTAGATGAGCCGGGTCTCGAGGCGCTGGCGACTCGGGGCGCGGCGGTCGATCCCGCGTGGCTCCCGGTCGCTCGCGCGCTCGCGCCGGCGATCGATGCCGGGGCAAGTCCTGCGGCCTCGCTCGAGGCCGTATCCGTCTCCGCCGCGCGGCGGGTCCGCACTGACGCCGCGATCGCCGCGGGGGAGATGGGAGTAAGGGTCGCGCTTCCCCTCACGCTGTGCCTCCTGCCCGCGTTCCTTGCGGTGGGCCTGGCGCCGTTGCTCGTGGCAGTGATGGGCGGAGCGTTCGCAGGCGTGCCCTAGGTGCCGTGCCCGTGCCGCCAGAGGGGGAGAACGACTCTCGAGGCGTCAGCCCGCAGGAGGCGGACTCGCCACGGCGACGCCTCCCGCACCTTCGCCGGGGGCCGCATCGCCGATGCGCGTCCACCCACCGCAGCCATCGGAGCGGAACTGTTGACCGGTCTCGATGACTGTCTCGAGATCGTCCTTGTTGGCGATCCTCATATCGAGGATCTCTGCCTCCCAGTCGCGCCAGTGGGAGTCGATCTCCCACGCACACCATGCATCGGGATCATCGGGATTGCCGTAGGAGTGTGCGCGCCACCTGCCAGGCGCAAGGTCCTCGCCCACGAGCCAGATGCCGTCGCCAATCTCCGTGGGCGCTGCATCAGGTGCCGTGAAGAGCGCGTCCTCATCGACCCGCGACCACCGTCCACAGCGCTTGGAGGAGAACTCCTGGCCCTCGGCGATGGTCATGGTGGGGCGTCCCGCGTCGTTCTCTCCTACGGAAAGCACTCCCTCAAAGCCGCTGGAACCGCCCTCGCGCAGTCCCCACACACAGGAGTGGTCAAAGAGGAGTCCGCGGCTGCCGTCGGGTTCGATCGTCAGCGGATCGGTGCGATACGTCCCCGGCGAGATATCGACGCCCGCGACGACCGTGAGCGCCTCCAGCCCCGGGTCGGCACCCGTCACGACGAAGTCGTCAAACTCGACAGCGAGACCGCTGACAGGGTCGACGGCCGCGGGGCGTGCTGCCGCCTGACGGGGAGATTCCTCGGGGGCTGCTGTCGGCAGGCGCGTCTGACCTCCGTCGAGAGTCGAGGGATCCCCACCGCATCCCGTCAGGGCGACCACGGCCACCGCACTTATCGCTATCGTCACGCGCCCCACCAGCATGGGCACACGGTAGCGCGTGATGTCCCCAACCCCCGCGCAAGATGCGCCCATGCACGGAACCGTGTGGGGGCCTGGCCGGGCCCTGCCTCGCCAGGGAGCGTGGAGGGACCGGAGAGAAAGGGAGAAGGGCATGGAACACCGCTACGACGACGAGGGGATGGCGACCGTCGAGTACGCACTCGTCACGGTGGCCGCGGCGGGCTTTGCGGGCCTGTTGGTGGTCATCCTCAAGTCGACCGAGGTGCGCGAGCTGCTGCTCGACATCCTCCGCGGCGCGCTCGGCGGTTGAGCGTGTCACGGGACCGTGGATCCGTGGCGGTCGAGCTCGCGCTCGCGTTGCCCGCCGTGGTCCTGCTGCTGGCCGCCATGTTGGCGGGCGTGCGGGTCGCGGCCGTGGGGACAGCGCTCCCCGCGGCCGCGGTCGCGGGCGCACGGGCGGGTGCCATCGCGGGGGATGACGCCGCCTTGGCGGCCGCGTCCCGCGTCGCGGGGGCGGGGGCGCGCGTGGGGGTCGACCGCGGTGGGGGGTGGGTCGACGTCACGGTGACGCTCGACCTGGGCTGGCCGTGGGGAGAGCGCGTCGCGCGGGCGTCGCTCCCGCTCGAGCCGGGTGTGGGGTGACGATGCGTGCGGCGCAACGTGGCCGGGCGCGGCACGGCCGGGCGCGGCAGGACGATGCCGGGGCGGGCACGGTGCTCGCGCTCGGCGTCGCCGCGGTGGTGATGGTCGCGGTGATCACGGTCGCGACCATGGCGGGTCTGGTCGTGAGGCAGGCGGCGGCGCAGGGCGCCGCGGACGGGGCCGCACTCGCGGGAGCGATCGAGGCGCGTGCGCGGCAGGCCCGTGCCGAGCCGGCGAGCCCGGCGCAGGTGTGTGCGGTGGCCGCGGAGGCGGCGGCGCGCGCGGGTGGCATCCTGCACGGCTGCCACGTGAGCATGGACGGCGACGTGACCGTGTCGGTCGCGCGGGACGGGAGGGAGGCGGCGGCCCGCGCTGGAAGGTTGTCGGCGGCGGCCCGAGCTGAGGGGATTCGGACCGCCGCCGACGTCATTCCTGAAAGCGGACGGCTGAGGGATCGTGCCGCTGTCAGGAAATCCAGCGCGGCGCCTCGCGGCGCCTATGCCCCGATTCAATACGGGGCCAGACACCTATGCCACCACCTCGACGGCCATTTCGTGGCCTTCAGGCGCGAAATGTGACAGATTCCACAGCCTCACATCGCCGTGCGAGGGGTCTAGCTGACCCGAATCTCGCCCAGCGCGGTCCACACCTGGAAGTCGACCGCGTCGTACGACTCGGGTGCCGGAAGGATCGCCGCATCGCTACCGCTCGCCTCACGGTCGAGCCCACTGCCCAGGTCCACGGGCGCATCCCCGAGCGAGCCGGCGGAGCCGTCCGTGAACGCGCCGTCGGCGGGAGAGGGCTCCGTGAAGTCCTCACGGGGAAGCGCCTGGGGCACGTCCTCCATGATCACCATGCCTCCGCCCACGGACAGGTAGTGCATCGCGAGCAGCGTGTAGGTGCCGGGCGTGACCTCAGCCTGACCCGACTCTCCCCAGCATCCGCTGACGTCGCGCCACAGGTACGTGCCGCCCACCGAATCGCCCGCGGCGAGTCTGGTCTCGGGAGCGGGGAAGCTGGTCATCGCGGCATCGCCCGACGCCATCGCCGCTGCGTCAGCCTCGGCCTGCGCGGCCATGTCGCCGCGGCCCATGTCGGGGTCGACGGGATAGCCCTCGGCCACCACGCGGCCGTCGCGCACCAGCACCAGCTGCACCGAGTCGCGACCCCAGAAGTCGGTGAGGTCCCACTCGGAGGTGTTGGTGACGCGCGCGGTCAGCTCGGGGTTGCCCTCGACGATCCATCCGTAGCTCACGTCGATCGCGGACGGCGCGTCGACCTCGACACCCAACAGGTCCATGACGGAGGACTCGGCGGGGAAGGTCCCGTCGCCCTCGAATCCGCATCCGTACCAGGCGGACCCCAGTTCGCCGCGCGAGTCGCTCGACACCAGCCAGCGCTGCGAGCCGGGAGCCATGTCCCAGGCGCCCGTGAGCCCGGCGAGGTACATGTCGCGAGCCATCAGCGGGTTGAGCGCGCCGTCGGGGAGCTCGGCGACGGGCGGCTGCGGGTCGACCGGGCTCGGCTCGACAGGTGCGCCCAGGTAGGCGCCGAAGGGGTCCTCGACGGGATCGCCCGCGACCGCGAATCCGACGGCGGGTGCCACGACGCGTGCGCCGCCACCCGACGCGATCCCGGAACCGGCGGATCCGGCCCCCGTCGACTCCTCCGTGGGCGTCGCGCTCGGCTCGACCGGCTCGACCGGCTCGGTCGCGACCGCCCACAGCTCCTCGGTCACCACCAGCTCGTACTTGCCTGCCGGGAGGGCCGCACCGTCCCAGCAGTTGACCAACGGCACGGTGAGGCTGGTGGTCGTCTCCTCGCCTGCCGCGAACTCGAGCGTGGTCGGCTCGGCCGCCACGGCATCGTCGCCCGATCCCCCGAGCGTGCCCACGACGAGCCCGTCCCAGAGGATCACCCCGTCGAGGCCGAAGGTCTCGAAGGTGCCATCGCCGAGAGCGACGGTCGTGACGGTCGCCTCGACCGACTCCCCGGACACCTCGTCCGCAGCGAGCGAGGTCGCGAGCGTCACCGGCCCCGCGATCTCGGGCATCGCGGGCAGCGGCTCTCCGCACATCCCCCACGCGAGCGAGGAGCCCGCGGCGCTGCCCGCGGCGTCCTCAGCGGAGGACGTCATCGCCCCCTCGCGCCCGCCGGCACCGCCGGACTCGGGCGCGTCGAGTGCGACGGTGCCGGCCCCCGGGCCGACCACGCCCACCGCGAACACGGCGACCATGCCCGCGCCCAGGACGCCGCTCGCGCCGGCGCGCAGCCCGCGCTGGGCCGACACGCGTCGGCGGGCACGCCCGGCGTCGACCGCGAGGCCGTCGAGGGGAGCGCGGTCCGCGGCGCCACGCAGCGCATCGGAGAGCTTGACCATGTCAGTCGCCTTTCGTCTGCCGACGCATCACGTCGGCGGTTTCGTCACCACGCGCGTCCTCGACCGGGCCGAGCAGCAGCTCGAGCCGGCCGAGACCATCGTGGAGATACCTCTTCACTGAGCCGGGCGCGAGGCCCAGGTGCTGCGCGATCGCAGGCACCGTGAGGTCGTCGAAGTAGCGCAACACCACGCAGGCCCGCTCGCGCGGGGTCAGCGTGGACAGCGCCTCGATCACGTCCGCTCCCGCCTCGACGCCCGCGAGCGGGTCGGGACCGGACTCGGCGGGCCGGAACAGGTGAGACACGCGGCGCCATCGCTGCTCGCGCCGGTAGCCGTCGACGTACACCGTGGTGATCGCCCGGCGGACGTAGGCCTCCGCCTTGAGCGACGTCAGCCCCGGCCGCGGACGCGAGAACGTGCGCACGAGCGCGTCCTGCACGAGGTCCTGAGCGACCACGCGGTCGCCGCACACCAGGTACGCGTAGCCGAGCAGCGCGCGCTCGCGATCCCTCACGAGCTGCGCCATCACGTCGCGCCAGTCGCTCATGCCCCGCCCCTTCGCCGTGGTCCCGCCCGTGCCGTCTTCCCGGTCCTGCAGTGTCGACGCTTGGCCCGGGTGAAACGTTGGGGCGTCACCCGGCCCCGCCCGAGCATCGTCCCCTAGAGTGGCCTGGTACCCCTTGCGGGCGCGACAACGAGGTCGTGCCGGGGAGGACGTCGAGGAGGACGTATGCACGCGACCCGTGCCGCCGTAGAGGTCACCTCCGGCAGCCTGACCATCGTCGTGGTGATCGGACTGATCGCCGCCGCCGCGCTGCTCGCCTCGTGGCTGCTGCGCGCCCAGGTGCTCAAGGCACCGGCGGGCACCGAGAAGATGAATGAGATCGCGACCGCGGTCCAGGAGGGCGCGAGCGCATACCTCAGCCGCCAGTTCCGTACCCTCGCGCTCTTCGCCGCCGTGGTGTTCGCGCTGCTCTTCCTCCTGCCGGGCGACACCGGCGTGCGCGTGGGGCGGTCGATGTTCTTCCTGCTCGGTGCGGGATGCTCGGCGACCATCGGCTACATGGGCATGTGGCTCGCGGTGCGCGCGAACGTGCGCGTCGCGTCCGCCTCGACGCGCGCCGGAGGGCGCACCGAGGGTGCGCGCATCGCGTTCCGCACCGGCGGCGCGGTGGGCATGTCCGTGGTGGGCATGGGCCTGGGTGGCGCGGCGGCCGTGGTCTTCCTGTATCGGGACGATGCCGCGGCCGTGCTGGAGGGATTCGGCTTCGGGGCCGCGCTGCTCGCGATGTTCATGAGGGTGGGCGGCGGCATCTTCACCAAGGCGGCCGACGTGGGGGCGGACCTGGTGGGCAAGGTCGAGCAGCACATCCCCGAGGACGATCCGCGCAACGCCGCGACCATCGCGGACAACGTGGGCGACAACGTGGGCGACTGCGCCGGAATGGCGGCGGACCTCTTCGAGTCCTACGCCGTGACGCTCGTGGCCGCGCTCATCCTGGGCAAGGCGGCGTTCGGCGAGCAGGGGCTGGTGTTCCCGCTGATCGTGACCGCGATCGGCGCTCTCGTGGCGGGGCTCGGCGTGCTCATCACGCGCATCCGCGGCGCCGAGCCCGGCCTCGCGGCCATCAATCGCGGCTTCTATACGTCGGCCGCGGTGGGCGCGGTGCTCGCCGCGATCGCGTCCTTCGTCTACCTGCCGTCGACCTTCGCGGGCCTCACCGGGGGATCGCTCGTGGGGGAGGACGGCGACCCGCGCATCGTCGCGACGCTCGCCGTGTTCGTCGGGATCGGCCTCGCGGGGCTGATCCTGTGGCTCACCGGCTACTTCACCGACACCGCCTCGCGCCCCACCAAGCGCGTGGCACGGTCCTCGCTGACGGGAGCGGCCACCGTGGTGCTGTCCGGGATCGGCGTGGGCCTCGAGTCCGCGGTCTACACCGCGACGGTCATCGCGGGGGCGATCGTGGTGCTGTTCACGATCGCGGGAGGGTCCGTGCCGCTCGCGCTGTTCCTCGTGGCGCTCGCGGGCTGCGGACTGCTCACTACCGTGGGCGTGATCGTCGCGATGGACACATTCGGGCCGGTGTCCGACAACGCCCAGGGCATCGCGGAGATGTCCGGAGAGGTCGACGAGGAGGCCGCGCAGACGCTGACCGACCTCGACGCCGTGGGCAACACGACTAAGGCCATCACCAAGGGCATCGCCATCGCGACCGCGGTGCTCGCGGCGACGGCCCTGTTCGGCAGCTATTCCGACGCCGTCACCCAGGCCTTGTCGGACGCCGCGGCGACCGCGGCATCGTTCTCCTACGAGATCATCCACCCGCTCACGCTCGTGGGACTGATCATCGGCGGCGCGACGGTGTTCCTGTTCTCGGGCCTCGCGATCGACGCGGTCACGCGCGCGGCGGGCGCGATCGTGTTCGAGGTGCGGCGCCAGTTCCGCGAGATGCCGGGGATCATGACCGGCGCGCAGCGGCCGGAGTACGGGCGGGTGGTCGACATCTGCACGCGCGACTCGCTGCGCGAGCTCGCCACTCCCGGGCTGCTCGCGGCAATGGCGCCGATCTTCGTGGGCTTCGCGCTGGGCATCGGGGCGCTCGCGGGATTCCTCGCTGGGGCGATCGGCACGGGCGTGCTCATGGCGGTGTTCCTGGCGAACTCGGGTGGCTCGTGGGACAACGCGAAGAAGATCATCGAGGACGGCCACTATGGCGGCAAGAACTCGCCCGCGCACGAGGCCACGGTGATTGGCGACACGATCGGTGACCCGTTCAAGGACACCGCGGGGCCCGCGATCAATCCGCTTATCAAGGTGATGAACCTGGTCGCGCTGCTCATCGCGCCAGCCGTCGTGATGCTGTCCTACGGCGACGATGCGAACGCTTGGCTGCGCGCGTTGGTGGCAGGGGTCGCGGGGCTGGTCGCGGTGGGCGCCGTGGTCGCGGCGTCGCGTCGCGCGCATCAGGGCGGGATCGCGAGCGAGGCCGATGCCGCGGCGGCCGAGGAGGCCGGGCGCGTCGCACGGGGTGAGTCCCGGGACGCGGCGCACGACGCTCCCGTGGGCGGGGCTGGCGAGGGCTGACGGGCCGACGAGGGATAGCCCGCGCGGCGACTCACCTCTCTCGCTTCGTGCATAGGATTTTGCGATTCTCGAGCCCGAATGGGCCTTAGCGCATCGGATTTTGCGACGCGTTAGTCTCGAGCCATGCATCGCTGGGCGCTCTGGGGCATCGTCCTTGGCGCCCTCGTGGTGTGGGCCGGGCTTGTCTCGCTTCTAGCCGAGAGTGTCCCGACCTGGGTGTGGTGGCTGCTCTTCTGGGTTCCGTTGCTCGCGCTCCCGGGCACGGTGCGCCGATTCGTGGGGCCCGACGCCGAGAGGACATCGCCAGGGCGCGAGCCTGGGTCCTCCCAGATCGCCGTGATCTCATGGCGGCCGCGCGCGATCGAGGTCGTGAAGGCGATCCGCGAGGAGCAGGAGAGTCCGTCGGCAACCATCCTCCTCGAGGCGATGCGGCGGGCAGAGTCGCTGACGGTCTTCTCCGGCCTCTCTCGCGACTCCGCGCGCGACGTCGCGGCCGTGCTCGAGGCCCGGGGTGCGACCGTGGCGATCGAAGACGCGGAGTCCTGAGTGTCCCGAACGGTGGGCGGGGGCGGGAAGGGCGCCACGGGCCGCGCGCTGCTCACCTCGGAGCGACTCGGCTGAGCCGCGCTAGCCTCGAGCCGTGACACCGCGACTCGTCCCCACCCTCACGCCCGCCTCCGCCGGCGCCCTGCGCGCGGCCCTCGAGGGCTGGACCGTCGACTCGGTCGAGGCGGTGATCGGCGAGCGCGCCGCGCGTGCCTTCGCGCGCGAACAGGTGCTGCCCGCGCGCCTCGCGGCCAGGGCATCGTCCCTCCCGGCGGCCGTCCTCACCCGGCTCTTTCTGCTGGGCGACGCGGTCACGCGCGCCGAGCTCGATCGCACCCTGCCGGGCGTGGGCACCGCGGGAGCGGTCGAGGCCGGCCTGATCGAGACGGCGGGCGAGGGAAGGGACGATGCCGTGCGCGCCCTGGTCGACCTGCGCCCCTACGCGGCGGTCGGGGCCGGGGGAGAGGCACGCTGGTGGGTCGCGTCGGATCGCGGCGAGGCCGTGACCGGCGCGCGGCTGCGCGAGGATCACGTGCTCGGGATCGGCGGCGCGTCCCTCACGCTCGCGGGGATGACGATGCGCACGCCGGTGGGCCGCGTGCTGGACCTGGGGACGGGGTGCGGGGTGCAGGCGTTGCATGCCTCGCTACACGCGCGTGAGGTGGTCGCGACCGACGTGTCGCGCCGCGCGCTGGCCTTCGCCGCGTTCAACCAGGCCCTCAACGCCGAGGCGCTCGGCGCCGCCGCGCTCGACACCCCGTGGGACCTGCGCGAGGGGTCGATGCTCGACCCCGTCGAGGGGGAGCAGTTCGACCTGGTGGTGTCGAACCCGCCGTTCGTCATCACGCCCCCCGGGGCGCCCGCCTTCGAGTATCGCGCTGGCGGCGAGGCGGGCGACGGGATCGTGGCGGGGCTCGTGTCGCGCGTGGGGAGCGTGCTGGCGCCGGGAGGCGTCGCTCAGCTGCTGGGCAACTGGGAGGTGCGCGGCGAGGACTGGTCGGAGGGGCTGGAGGCGTGGCTCGATGCCTCCGCCGCGGCCGGTCGACCGCTCGACGCGTGGGTCATCGAGCGCGACAGGCTGGACGCTGCGGAGTATGCCGAGACGTGGCTGCGGGACGCCGGCGTGATCCCCGAGCGCGGGCGCGCCGAGTTCGAGGCCGCCTACCGGGCCTACCTCGAGGACTTCGACGCGCGCGGCGTGCGCTCGGTGGGTTTCGGTATGGTGCTGCTGCGCCGGCCCGTGTCGGGGACGCCGACCCTGCGCAGGCTTGAGCAGCACGAGGGAGCGCTGCAGGAGCCCTTTGGCGCCTACCTCGTGGACGCCCTTGCCGCTCACGACCGCGTCGCGGCCATGAGTGACGGGGACGTGCTCGCGACCGCATGGACCGCGGCGCCCGACGTCACCCGCGAGTCCTACGGCCCGGTCCTGCAGGCCGACCCCAGTCACCTGTTGCTGCGCCAGGGCGCGGGGCTGGGGCGCTCGGTGTCGATGGACACCGCGCTCGCGGGATTCGTGGGCGCGTGCGACGGGGACCTCACCGCGGGGCAGATCGCGCACGCGCTCGCGGCACTGCTGGACGTCGAGTCCGACCGCATGGTCGCGGGACTGGTGCCCGCGATTCGCGAGCTGGTCAAGGACGGCTTTCTCGCGTAGTTCGGCCCCATTTTGCCGGGCCTTGGTCAGGCCCTGACGGAGGCCTCACCAGACTCGGGACCCTGGTCCGGGACCGTGGTCCCGGGGTGCGACGTAGCGTGGAGAACGTGACATCGACGTTCGCAGCCGGCCCCGGAGAACCCGGGGTCTTTGACCGCCACGGTGGGTCCTGCGATGCGGTCTCAACCTTCACCCCTCTCGACGCACGGGCGCCTCGCGTCCGGGCGTTCGCCATGCCCGTAGGAGCGGGCGACACCCGAGGGCGGCACGCGGCGATCCCGCACACGCCGTCCGCCACAGGAGGCACACCCCATGTCCACCACTGAGCTCGACCTCACCGCAGTCCCCGGCATCGCCGCACACGCGCTCTCGATTGCCGCCTTCACCCCGTCGGGGTGCTTCGACTGGCCCGGCCGCATCGCCGCGACCGTCACGCTCCAGGGCTGCCCGTGGAAGTGCGCGTACTGCTCGAACCCCGAGGGGCACGACCCCGCCGCTCCGGGCCGTCTCGCGTGGTCCGAGGTGCGCGACCAGCTCGAGGCGCACCGGGGCACGGTCGAGGCCGTGGTGTTCGGCGGCGGAGAGCCCGCGCGTCAGGACGGGCTGGTCGCCGCGGTGCGCGAGGCGCGCTCCCTCGGATACGCGGTGGGACTGCACACGATGGGCGCGCACCCCGGGCGCCTTGCCTCGGTGCTGCCCGAACTCGACTGGGTGAGCTTCGACCTCAAGGGCACGCCCGAGATGTACACGCGCATCACGGGCGAGGACACCGCGGGTTACCAGGCCTGGGCGTCACTCGAACTGATCCAGCACTCGGGCGTGGACTATGAGGTGAGCTTCACGGTCGACCCGACGGTGCACACGCGCGAGGACGTCTTCGCGACGGTGCGTCACGCGATTCGTGGAGGCTTCCACGCGCCCGTGCTCGAGGGGCCGCGCGCCCGCCGTGCGTCTCGGGAGTACCGCGCGGCGCTCGGCGGACGTGGACTCTACGACGTCATCGCGCACGACGACCTTCCAGACCTCGCGCGTCGCTGAGCTCCCTCAGACCTCCCTTCGCGTTCTCAGACGCCCAGGTGGCGTGCGAGCACCTCGCGCACCGACTCCCATCGGTCCGTGCGCGCCGCGAGCAGTGGTGCGCCGCTCTCGATTGCGGGCCGGTAGCCGCTGCCATCGATGCGTCCCACGGTGAAGCCTGCCTCGGCCGCAATCGCCGCGCCAGGGACGTGATCCCAGGGCTTGGCGCGCGTGTAGAGGAGATAGCCCACCTCCTGCGTCACCAGGTCCGCGTAGTCGAATCCGGCGCACATGCGCAGGTCCACGTAGCCGCCCAGTTCCGCCTCGGCTCCCAGCAGCCCGTCCCGCACCGAGTCCACCGCGTACTTCACCGACACCGCACCCCGGGGGTGGCCCTCCAAGGCCGCCCTGGCATCGTCCCCGCGCGAGCGCTCAACGGCCGCCGCGAGCGACTCGCCGTCGAGTGACGCCCCGACCCCGCGCAGTCCCTCGAACATGCGTCCCTGTTCGGGCTGGTAGATCCACCCGCCCACGGGCTCGCCGCCCTCGACGAGGCCCACCATCACCGCATACGTGTCGGAGCCCGCCACGAAGTTCGCGGTGCCATCGACAGGGTCCACGGTCCACGCGGCCTCGCCGGTACTCAGCACCTCCGTGACGCTCGGGTCGAGGGACGATGCCTCCTCACCGACCACGGGCACGTCCAGGATCGCGCGGAGGAGGGGAGTGAGGGCACGCTCGGCCTCGATGTCGGCCTCGGTGACGTAGTCGCCCGGCCCCTTGAGGCGAATGTCGCCCTCCGCGAGGGCACGGAATCGGGGGCGGATCTCGGCATCGGCGACGGCGCGCATCGCGTCGCCGACGGCCGCGCGGGCGGTGGCGTCGAGGAGGGGCTCCATGCGCCCATCGTTCCATGACGATGCGGGGGTCATGGCCGCCCGCACGGGCACCGTTGTCCCCAGGTCCCGGTGGACGCGTCGTGCCCCCTATGTATATTGAGTGCGTCTCAGGCCGCCACAGGCGCCGGGGCGCGAGTCCCACGGCCGTCCGGTACGGCCCCAGAGAGAAGGTTTCATGGCCCGCAAGCTCGTGATCGTCGAGTCGCCCACCAAGTCGCGCACGATCGGCGGCTACCTGGGCGACGATTACGACGTCGTGTCCTCGGTGGGTCATATCAGGGATCTCGCGGAGCGATCCGAGCTGCCCGCGGAGCTCAAGAAGTCCGACATCGGCAAGTTTGCGATCGACATCGACGGCGGCTTTCAGCCGTACTACGTCGTCAACGCGGACAAGAAGAAGATCGTCGCGGACATCAAGAAGCGCCTCAAGGAGGCCGACGAGCTCTACCTCGCGACTGATGAGGACCGCGAGGGCGAGGCCATCGCGTGGCACCTGCTGGACGTGCTGAAGCCCAAGGTTCCCGTGAAGCGGCTGGCGTTCCACGAGATCACCCGCGAGGGGATCGCGAGGGCACTCGAGCACCCCCGCGAGGTCGACATGGAGCTGGTCGAGGCGCAGGAGGCGCGCCGCTTGCTCGACCGCCTGTACGGCTACGAGGTCTCGCCCGTGCTGTGGCGCAAGATCCAGTCGGGGCTGTCCGCCGGCCGCGTGCAGTCCGTGACGCTGCGGCTCGTGGTCGACCGTGAGCGCGAGCGCATGGCCTTCCAGTCCGCCGAGTACTGGGACCTGCGCGGCACCTTCGTCGCCACCGAGGGCAAGGACGCGGGTCGCTCGTTCGACGCGCGGCTGACCACGGTCGACGGCAAGCGCGTCGCGACCGGCAAGGACTTCGACGACCGCGGCGTGCTGACCAACGACCGTGTGGTGCACGTGCACGCGGCGCTCGCGGGCGCGCTCGCCGCGGGTCTGGCCGACGCCGCCTTCACGGTCGCGGGCGTGGACTCGCGGCCCTACAAGCGCCGCCCCGCCGCTCCGTTCATCACGTCGACCCTGATCCAGGAGTCGAGCCGCAAGCTGCGCCTGGGCGCGCGGCAGGCGATGGGTGTGGCGCAGGCGCTGTACCAAAAGGGCTACATCACCTACATGCGTTCGGACTCTCCCGTGCTGTCGGGTGAGGCCGTGCGCGCCGCGCGGTCGCAGGCCGCCGAGCTCTACGGCTCGGACTCGGTCGCGGCGAGCCCGCGCATCTACGCGACGCAGGACTCGAACGCGCAGGAGGCTCACGAGGCCATCCGTCCCGCGGGCGACCGCTTCCGCACCCCGGACTCGGTGCGCGCGGAGCTCACGGGCGACGAGTTCCGCATGTACGAGATGATCTGGAAGCGCACGCTCGCGTCGCAGATGGCCGACGCCACGGGCACCACCTCGACGGTGCGCATCGGCGCCACCACCGCCGCGCACCATGCGGTCGAGTTCTCCGCGTCAGGCACGATCCTCACTAGCCCCGGCTTCATGGCGCTGTATGAGGAGTCGCGCGACAAGGCACGCTACGAGGAGGACGAGCAGAAGGTCGAGAAGGAGTCGCGACTGCCGGTGCTCGCGGAGGGCCAGAAGGTCGACGCCTCGGGCGTCGAGCCGCTGACCCACGCGACCACGCCGCCGCCGCGGTTCACGCAGGGCTCGATGATCAAGGAGCTCGAGGACCGCAAGCTGGGCCGACCGTCCACGTATGCCCAGATGGTCGACACGATCATCGACAAGGGATACGTGCGCGTCGAGAAGCAGGCGCTCATCCCCACGTGGCTCGCCTTCGCGATGATCCGCCTGCTCGAGGAGCACTTCGCGTGGCTCATCGACTACGCCTTCACCGCGGACATGGAGGAGGACCTCGACAAGATCGCCTCCGGCCAGCTGTCGCGCCTCGACTGGCTCACCGCGTTCTACTTCGGTTCCGGGGCCTCGGACGACGACGGCCGTGCGCAGGGGCTCAAGCGCCTGGTCGAGGACCTGGGCGACATCGATGCCCGCGCCAACTCGACGTTCGAGATCGGCGACGGCATCGCGCTGCGGGTGGGCAAGTACGGCCCGTACCTGGAGCGCGAGGTCGACGGCGAAAAGCAGACCGCATCCGTTCCGGACGAGCTCGCTCCCGACGAGCTCACCGTGGCGAAGGCCGAGGAGCTGCTCGCGAACCAGGGCGGCGACGAGCGCGTGCTGGGCACGCACCCGGTCAGTGGGCTCGAGATCGTGGCCAAGGCGGGCCGCTTCGGTCCGTACGTGACCGAGGTGCTTCCCGAGGACGCGAAGGGCCGGCCCAAGACGGCGAGCCTGTTCGCCTCGATGTCGATCGACACCGTCACGCTCGAGGATGCGCTGCGGCTCATGAGCCTTCCGCGCGTGGTGGGCACGGACCCGGCCACCGGCGAGGAGATCACCGCGCAGAACGGCCGCTTTGGTCCGTACCTCAAGAAGGGCACGGACTCGCGCACCATCGCGAGCGAGCAGCAGCTGCTCGACATCACGCTCGAGGAGGCGCTCGCAATCTACGCCGAGCCCAAGCGCGGGCGCGGCCGGGCCGCGACGCCGCCGCTCAAGGAGTTCGGCGACGACCCGACGTCGGGCAAGCCGATCGTCGCGAAGTCCGGGCGCTTTGGCGACTACCTCACGGACGGCACCACCAACGTGACGATTCCGCGTGGCGAGACGCTCGACGCGATCACACCCGAGCGCGCGATCGAGCTGCTCGCGGAGAAGCGTGCCAAGGGACCGGCGAAGAAGCCCGCGAGGCGTGCCGGAGCCGCGGCCAAGTCGGGCACGAAGTCCGCCTCGACGTCGCGGGCGCGCAAGAAGTGACGTCGCGTCCCGAGTCGTGGCGGGAGGTGCCGGTGGCGTCCCTGCTGCTGACGCTGCTGGGCATCGCGGTGGGCCTCGGCCTGATCTTCGTGGGCGCTGGCATGGAGCCCATCACGATGCTCGGCGTCGAGGTGCGGCCCGCGGTGCCGCTGCTGCTCGTGTACCTCGCGGGCATGCTGGTGGGGCGGTTCGGCAACACTCGGCGATAGGGTGGCCGAGGTCGAGAGGAGACCCGCCATGACCGACAAGAACCCTCCCGCAGGCGCGACGTCCGTGAATCTGCGCTGGCTCGGGTACCTGGGGCTCGCGCTGGGCCTGGGGGCCGTGGTGCTCACGGTCGACTCGGGCTCGGTGAGCGTCGCAGGGCTGGGCCTCGACGTGGCCGTTCCGATCATCGCGGCCGTGGCCTTCCTGGGTGGGCTGCTCGGCGGCCGCTACGGGCCGACCAAGGGCGACCTGTAGCGGCAGAGCTCGTGTCGGGACCACCCCGCGCCACCTCGCTAGGCTGACCCCATGAGTGCACCGCTGCCCATGTCCGCGCCTGCTGTCCGCTGGGGAATCCTCGGCGCAGGAGGCATCGCCCACAAGCTGGCCGAGGCCGTCACCGAGTACACCGCGTCGACCGTCGTCGCCGTCGGCTCGCGTGACCTCGCCAAGGCGCAGCACTTCGCCGACGAGTTCGGCATCCCGACCGCGCACGGCTCCTATGAGGAGCTGGTGGGCGACCCCGAGGTCGACGTGATCTACGTCGCGACCCCGCACAGCCACCACCACGAGCACGCGTTGCTCGCGATCGAGGCGGGAAAGCACGTCCTGTGCGAGAAGGCCTTCACGCAGAACGCCGCGCAGGCACGCGAGGTGGTCGCCGCGGCGCGCGCCAAGGGCGTCTTCCTCATGGAGGCCATGTGGACGCGCCACCTGCCTCACATGTACGCGATCCGCGAGCTCATCGCGCGCGGCGAGATCGGCGACATCGTGTCCGTCCAGGCCGACCACGGCCAGGCTCTCACTCACGTCGAGCGCATGTTCCGTGCGGACCTTGCCGGCGGCGCGCTGCTCGACCTGGGCGTGTACCCGATCGCCTTCGCTCACGACATCCTGGGTGTCCCCGATCGCATCACGGCCGCCGGCCGCCTCCGCGACACGGGAGTCGACGGTCAGATCGGCATGGTGTTTGACTACGCGACCGCGCAGGCCTCCCTCACCACCACGATGGAGGCGCGCACGCCGTGCACCGCGCACATCGCGGGCACTGAGGGTCGCATCGAGATCGACGACACCTTCTACACGCCCACGTCCTTCACCGTGACGCGTCACGACGGCACCTCGTGGTTCTACGACGGTGACGTGCCCAACGGGTTCCAGTTCGAGGCCGCCGAGGTCGCGCGCCGCATCCACGCCGGCGACACCGAGAGCGCGCTGCTCACGCTCGACCAGTCGCTCGAGATCATGGAGATCATGGATGAGGTGAGGTCCCAGATCGGCCTCGTCTACCCCAACGAGTCCTAGCGGGTCGGAAGCCCCCAGACACAGCGAGGGCCGCATCCCGTCGGGATGCGGCCCTCGCTGCGAGACGGCTGGATCAGCCGGTGAACGTCGGCTCGGCGACGACCGGCTCGGCCACCGGGGCCTCCTCGACCTCGTCGTCCACGTCCGTGGTGGGCTCCTCCTCGACGAGAGAGAAGACGAACGAGCTCACACCGTCCATGTCCAGCGCGGGCGCCTCCGAGTCGCACCACGCGGCCTCCTCCTCGGCGGCAGGCGAGATGGTGCCGGTGGGCGATGGGGAGGGCTCGGGCTCCTCGTCCTCGAGGACCAGTCCGCAGGTCGACCAGTACGCGTCGAAGATGCCGCCCTCGATGCCGTACCACTCGAGCAGCGACTCGCCCTCGAACAGCGTGTCCTCGGTGACCTCGGCCTCGAGGTTGTTGAGGACAGTGCCGCCGTAGAGCTCGACGGCCAGGTAGGCCTCCTGGAAGTCGCAGTAGTCCTCGCCGCCGGTGAAGGTGATGGTCATCGCGGTGAGGTCGATGTCGACCTCGGCGTCGCCGCACCACCCGGAGGGGTTGGCGATCTCGTCATCACCGGTGAGTTCGGGGCCGTCGCCAACGAGCACGTCGAGTGCCTCGAACTCCATCGGGCCGCCGTCGCTGTAGTCGGGAAGGTCGATCGCGACGTAGATGTTCGCGTAGGTGGGCTCGTCCTCGGCGGCGCCTGCGGCGGTCGCGGTGGCGAGAAGCGCCGCGGTCGCGGCAGCCGCGCTGGCGGCGGTCAGGAAGGTGCGCTTGTGCACGATGGATCCCCCTCGGATCAGGTGATAACCCTGGTGATCCCTCGCATCCGCGCGAGGGCAGGCTGGCTTGAGACGAGCGCAACGGGTGCCACGGGGGAAGGATGGAGGGCGGCCTCTCGAGGTCGGAGGCGAACGGTAGATTCGTGCCCATGGCAAACGCTGGCTTCTGGGTGGTCTTCGAGGGCGCCGATGGCGTGGGCAAGACCACGCAGATCGACCTTCTCGCGGGGTACCTTCGCGGTCCCGCGGGTGGTGGCCGCGACGTGCTGACCACGCGCGAACCAGGGGGGACGCCTCTCGGGGTCGAGTTGCGCCAGGCCATCATGCACGGCGACCACGTCGCGCCGCGCGCGGAGGCGCTGCTGTACGCTGCGGACCGCGCGCACCACATCGCGACGCTCGTGCGCCCGGCGCTCGAGGCCGGAGCGGTGGTGGTGCAGGATCGCTACCTCGACTCCTCCGTGGTCTACCAGGGAGGCGCGCGCGGGCTGGGAGACGAGGTCGAGCGGATCTCGATGTGGGCCACCGAGGGCCTGCTGCCCGACCTCACGATCGTGCTCGACATGGCGCCGGACGCCGCGCGCGTGAGCCGCGACCTCGACCGCGTCGAGCGCGAGACCATCGCCAAGGCGGCGCAGATGCGCGCGGGCTTCCTCGCGCGCGCGGACCTCGACCCGGGACGCTACGCGGTGGTCGACGCCGCGCGGTCGATTGACACGGTGCACGGGTCGGTGGTGGCCGCGGTGCTCGAGCGACTTCCTGGTCTCGCTGCTGGCATGGGGATCGAACCGTGGGGTACGCCGTGAGCGTGTGGGACGAGGTCGTGGGCCAGGAGCGCCAGGTGGAACCCTTGCGCGCCGCGGTGGCGGATCCCGTCGCAATGACCCACGCGTGGCTCATCACGGGTCCGCCCGGCTCGGGACGCTCGTATGCCGCGCGCGCGTTCGCCGCCGCGCTGCAGTGCCCCCAGGGGGGGTGCGGGACGTGCCGCGAATGCGTGACGGCGCTGTCGGGCGCGCACGCCGACGTCACCCTGGTCGCCACCGAGAAGGTCACGATCTCGATCCAGGAGGTGCGCGACCTCATCTCTCAGGCGGCATCCTCGCCCAGCCAGGGCCGCTGGCGCGTGATGGTGGTCGAGGATGCCGACCGCATGACGGAGCGCACCTCGAACGTTCTCCTCAAGTCGATCGAAGAGCCCCCTCCGCGCACCGTGTGGCTGCTGTGTGCCCCGAGCCCGCAGGACGTCGCGGTCACCATTCGCAGTCGCTGCAGGATCATTGGGCTGACCACGCCGGAGCCCGAGGACGTCGCGCGGCTGTTGGCGTCGCGCGACGGCATTGAGCCTGGTCTGGCGCTCGAGTGCGCGCTCGCGGCGCAGAGCCACATCGGGGTGGCGCGTCGCCTCGCCCGGGATCCCGAGGCCCGCGCGCGCCGCGACCAGGTGCTCGCGCTCGCAACCGAGATTCGGGGCGTGGGCGACGCGATCTTTGCGGCCGCGGACCTCGTGGAGGTCGCCGAGGCGGATGCGAAGGCGGCCACCGAGGAGCGCGACGGGGCGGAGCGGGCGGAACTGCTCGCGATGTTGGGCGTCGAGGACGGCACCCGCATGCCTCCCGCGCTGCGCGCTCAGCTGCGCCAGCTCGAGGAGGACCAGAAGCGGCGCGCGACCCGCCACAAGCGCGATGTGCTCGACCGCGCGATCACGGACCTCATGTCGCTGTACCGCGACGTGGCCGTGGTGCAGACCGGGGCCACGGTGCGGCTGGTCAACGTCACGCACGAGGGTCACGTGCGTGACCTCGCGGCACGCACGACTCTCGCCGACACCATGAGGTGCCTCGACGCCCTCGGCACCGCGAGGGAGCGGCTCGCGGGCAATGTCGCGCCGCTGCTCGCGCTCGAGGCGATGGCCCTCGACCTGCGTCCGCACGGGCCGGTCGGTGGCACTCGTTAGGGTGGCGACATGAACCGCCGCCTCGCCGCGACCATCGCCGTCCTCACGGCATCGTTCCTCCTGGCCGCCTGCACTCCGGAACGCACTCAACTCATCCCCGAGGAGTCCGCGGTGACCGCGGCGCCCACCGGGGAGGCAATCGCTCCGGAGGACTCGCCCGTGTACCAGCAGGAGGTCGAGTGGAGCCGATGCGGCGAGCTTGAGTGCGCGACGCTGCAGGTGCCCGTCGACTGGACCGACCCGGCCGGTCCGACGGTGGACCTCGCGATCAACCGTCACGGCGCGACCGATCCTGACGCGCGGCTCGGCTCGCTGCTGATCAACCCCGGTGGCCCGGGAGGCAGCGGTCTCGACCTCACCGAGAGCTTCGTGGTGAGCGCGGGCGAGGACCTGCTGGCGGCCTACGACGTGATCGGCTTCGACCCGCGCGGAGTGGGGGCCTCCACGCCGATCGCATGCGGCGACGCCGAGCAGATCGACGAGTTCTTCCTCACGGACCTCACCCTCGACACCCAGGAGCAGATCGACGCGGCGGTGGCGTCCACCACGGCCTTCGCCGAGCGCTGCCGCGAACTCAGCGGACCGCTGGTCGAGAACGTCGACACGTCCTCCGCCGCGCGCGACATGGACGTCATTCGCGCGGTGCTGGGCGACGACCAGCTCCACTACCTGGGGTACTCCTACGGGACGCAGTTGGGTGCGGTCTATGCGGAGCTCTTCCCCGCGAACGTGGGCCGCATGGTGCTCGACGGCGCGGTGGACTTCCTCCTGCCGGCGGTGGAGCAGGCGGCCGGTCAGGCGCGCGGCTTCGAGGGCGCGCTCATGAACTTCATCGACTGGTGCCGCGGCGAGGAGGGCTGCCCGCTCGACCCCAACCCCGAGCGTGCGGCGGCGCAGGTGCGTGACATCGCGCTCACCGCGCGCGACGAGGGCTACGAGTCGCTCGACGGCAGCCCGGTCAACGGCAACGTCATGGTCTACGGGATGGTCGTGACGATGTACGACCAGAACTCGTGGGTCTACCTCCAGGCCGGGCTCGACGAGGTCATCAACGAGGGCACGGCGGATATCTTCTTCCAACTTGCGGGCTTCTACCTCGACAAGGACCCCGCGACGGGCGAGTACCTGTCCAACTCACAGTGGGCCTTCACGTCGATCGGCTGCCTCGATGCGGTGGGCGACGAGCCCACGACGGTCGCCTCGCTCGACCAGATGAGGGCCGCGCTCGACGAGGCGTCGCCGACGTTCGGTTGGTGGTTCGCGTCCTCGGTGGGCTGCGACGGCTGGCCGTGGGAGGCCAAGGAGCCGGTGACGGCGCTCGAGGCGGCAGATGCGGCCGCGCCCCTCCTGGTGATCGGCACCACGAACGATCCCGCGACGCCCGTCGAGTGGGCCGAGTCCCTCAGCGAGCAGCTCGCGAGCTCCGAGCTGCTGATCTTCGACGGCGAGGGACACACCGCGTACGGGCGCTCGAACCAGTGCGTGATCGACGCCGTCGACGGCTACCTCGTGGACGGACAGATGCCGGTTTCGGGAACGCGGTGCTGAGGCGCTAGTATGTCTACCCGTGCCCCTCGCGGGGCGCGACCGCGGTCCTCGGACCGCACGCCGCCTTAGCTCAGTCGGCAGAGCGATTCACTCGTAATGAATAGGTCGTGGGTTCGATTCCCACAGGCGGCTCTCACCGAAGCCCCTGGTATCCGTTGAGATGCCGGGGGCTTTGCCGTATCAGCGCCTCGCGGCTCGCAGCGCCGTCGCCGTCGCCGTCGCCGTCGAACTCGAACACCCACCGCTCGTAGCAGTCGTGGTCGCCCGTCCGCATGGTCTCGCCCCACAGCGCGTCGCCCGCTCCGGTCACGGTGACCTGCACCTCGCCACTGTCGACGGTGAGCGTCGTGAGAACCAGGTCAGCGTCGTCGCCTCACCACTCCGGCGCGGCGCTGCCAGCCGTTCACGATCGCTCCCGCGAGGCCCATGAGGGGCGTCATGAGCGGGGGGACCGGTATCGCCCCGATCACGACCGCGGTCGAGTCGCCCAGCACCGCGAAGGTTGCGATCGCGACGGACAGCACGAGCATCACCCACTACGTCCCGAGCTTGGTGAGGCGGCCGGGGTTCTCGAAGTAGAGGCCCTCCGCCTGAGCGGCGCGCTCCCGGCGCCCGATGTCCGAGCCCACGACCCAGTCCCACAGCACGTCGGGGATCGAGGCGGTGGCGGGGTCGAGCGCGCCGTCGCCCTTGCCCATGGTTTCCCGGTCACGACGCATGCTCCACGCGACGAGCACGGCCCCGACGAGCAACGACCCCGCCGCGGCGGTGACGATCGCGGCATCCGTGAGCGAGGCGGGCACCACCACGGCGAGTACCCCGACCATGATCGCGATCGAGCCGCCGGCGAGCGCGGGAATCGGGTCCCGCTCGCGGCGCTTCGATACGGCCGTGATCATCGCGATCGCGCCGCGCAGCTCCGTGGAGAGGCCCAGCGCCTCGACGGCCGCGACCGGGCTCAGCCGCGTCGCCCCGGCGAGAGCGACCAGCGCGAGCGGAACCGCGAGCACCACCGCGACCAGCCCGCGGAGTGCGCCCGTGTTCGCGAGCGCGCGGACCAGGCCGCGGACCTGGTCGCGCAGGGGTGGGTTGGCCGAGACGATGCTGGAGTCCGGCGGTCTTTGGTCCTCGGTCTCGCTCATGGCGACCCCCTCTGTCCCCGGTGGGGTGAATCGTGCGGCCGGGCATCGAACTGAGGGCGGTGATGGGCTACCATCGTGGCCAGACGCTCATTTACAACGATGAAGAAGCGGCGCGAAGGCGCCGGCAAGGAGGCCAGCCCGTGTCCATCGATGCCGCCGCACGTGCAATCGGTCAGCCGAACCCGCGGCCGAGCACACATCCGATCCAGAACCCGATCCCCAACCCGATCCCCAACCCGATCGTCCTGCAGCGCGCCGATCCCTGCGTGCTGCGCCACGAGGGCCACTACTACTTCACGGGCTCCCACCCGCTGTACGACCGCATCGTCCTGCGGAAGGCCGAGCGCCTCGAGGACCTGCAGGACGCACCCGAGGTCGCGGTGTGGACGCGCCACGACTCGGGGCCGCAGTCGGGGCTGATCTGGGCGCCAGAACTCCATCGCGTCAACGACGCCTGGTACCTCTACTACGCGGCGTCGCCCGACGGCGCCCCCTCGGCGGACCGGCCCGGCGCGGCCGAGACCTTCAATCACCGCAACTACGTGCTCGAGTGCACGGACCCCGACCCGATGACGGGGAGCTGGGTCGAGCGCGGGCAGATCGACACGGGGTGGGAGTCGTTCGCGCTGGACGCGACATCGTTCGTGGTGGGCGGCGTCCAGTACCTCGTGTGGGCCCAGCAGGACCTTGCCATCCCGGGCAACTCGAACCTCTACATTGCGCGCATGGAGAACCCGTGGACGCTCGCGAGCGAGGCGGTGTTGCTGTCGCGCCCCGAGTTCGAGTGGGAGACCCGCGTGTTCGCGGTCAACGAGGGGCCGAGCGTGCTCGTCCGCGACGGACGGCTGTACCTCACGTACTCGGCCTCGGGCACCGGCATCGAGTACGCGATGGGTCTACTGACCGCCGACGTCGACGCGGACCTTCTCGACCCCGCGTCGTGGGTCAAGAGCCCGGTACCGGTCTTTGTCTCGGAGCCGGACGTGGGGATCTACGGACCGGGACACAACTCCTTTACTCAGACGCCCGATGGCGAGACGGTGCTCGTCTTCCACGCGCGCACCTACACCGAGATCGTGGGTGACCCCCTGTGGGAGCCCAACCGTCACGCGTGCGCGCAGGTGCTGCCGTTCGACGAGTCCGGCGACCCGCAGTGGGGCCGGCCGCTCCCGCTGACGCGGCCCGTCCCCACCTCGATCGACGTGCTCCCGTAGTTCCGGCACCCCCGCCCCCCACCCGCCCAGAGCCACCCACCCCCCACCCACCCACCCCTGCACGCCATGGGACGCTCATGGTCGAATCCGGGAGGTCTCCGCCTTCCATGGGACGCTCATGGTCGGCGACCTCGTGCCGAGGCCCCTTCCGCGCTCGCCCGCGGCCACGTACGCTAGGGCAGTCCTAGGGTCTGAGGGAGGTCCGATGCGTCGCATCGTGGTGGTGTCCGTGCTGGCGGGCGCCGCGGTCGCGGTGGCGGGCTGTTCGCCCACCCCGGATCCCGAGCCGTCGGCGAACATCCCCACCGCCGCATCGTTCCCCGACCGTTCCGCGACCCCCGCGCCCAGCGCGTCCGCGTCCGAGGTTGCCGACCCGAACGTGTCGTACGTCGCGCGCACCGAGGAGTCGGAGATCACCGTGCTCACCGAGCCGGGCGGCGGCGAGGAGATGACGGTCCGCGCGCAGGATGTGCTCACGGTGCCGGACCAGACCCCGTTCGTTTTCCTGGTCAAGGAGGTCCGCGGCGACTGGGTCGAGCTCTACCTGCCGGTGCGCCCCAATGGGACCACGGGATGGGTTGAGGCTGACTCCGTGACGCTCAGCGCGACCACCAAGCGCATCGAGGTGTCGCTCGACGACTACCGCCTCACGGTCTTCGACGGCGACGAGGAGATCCTCACCACAGAGATCGGGCTGGGGCAGGACGAGCTGCCGACGCCCGGCGGCGTCTACTACATCCGCGAGCTGCTGCAGCCGCCGGATCCGACGGGCACCTACGGCCCGTACGCGTATGGGCTGTCGGGCTATTCGCCGGTGCTCGACGAGTTCGCGGGCGGCGACGCGGTCATCGGCGTGCACGGCACGAATGATCCGACGTCGTTCGGCCGCTCCGTATCGCACGGCTGCATCCGCATCCCCAACGACGTCATCACGCAGCTGGTCGAGGAGATCGGAATCCCGCTCGGGACGCCCGTCTTCGTCGACGAGCGCGCGTAGGGCTTTCGCCGCACACGCAAAGCGGACCCGGTGGGCGCTCGACCTGCTGAGGTTGGTCGGAGCTGCCCACCGGGTCCGGTGGCGCCGGTGATCAGCCGGCGTATTGGGCCTCGGCCACCACCGGGGTGGCGGGAGGCGCACCTAGGACCTCGACGATCTCCTTGGGCGGCGCCGAGTTGCAGTTCGGGGTCGCCGGCGGGTAGTTGACCGTGAAGGTCGTCGAGGGGTTGACCTCGATGAGCACCGTGGTGTCGGCGGCGCGGGTCCAACCGAAGTTGCCGTCACCCACGCTCACCCACTCCTCGGTGGCCTCGTTGTACTCCCAGCCTGGCCAGCCATCGGCCTTGCCGTTCGCACCCAGGCTCGCGCCGGGCCACAGGATCCGGCCGGAGCCGATCGGCACGGTGGCCGACCAGTTCTGTGCGGGATCGGTCGGGTGGACGAACGTGATCGTCGCGGTGCCGTCATCCGTCGACAGGTCGTCGGGGTCGTTCAGGACCACGTCGTAGTCGAGGAACGGCGCATCGGCGGAGCAGTACTCCGTGACGATCGTGCCGTCGAGAGTGACCTCGCCTGGCAGGACCCCACCGCAGCCCTCGGTGAGCTGCGACGCGATCGTGTAGGTGACGTCGAGCTCGCTCGAGCCACCGGGGAAAACGTGGCCGGGCTCGGCGACGAAGGTCACCGTGTGCTCGCCAGGGGTGCTCGGCAGCGACTCGGGTGCGATCGCGTTGGTCGTGAGCACGGTGCCCACGGAGCCGTCCGCGTCACAGCTGGCGGGCTTCACGGAGACCGAGGCCGCCGCGTCGACACACGGCTCGTTCGAGTCGGTGTCCTCCCACACCATCGTCGACTCGCCGCCGGGGAACACGTACCCCTCGGCCGCGGTGGCGACGACGGCAAGCTTGCCCTCATAGCCGTAGGCGGCATAGGAGTAGTGCTCGGTGTCCTCCGGGAGCGTCCAGTACGCGTTGTCGAAGCCGCACGCGTCCGTCCAGGTGGGAGCGTCGGGCGTGTCGAGGACGCAGGGCTCGTTGGAGTCCTTGTCCTTCCACGTCATGACGGTCTCGCCGTTGGGGAACACGTAGCCGTCCTGGGCCGTCGCGGTGACGACCAGGTAGCCGTGCCACGTCGACTGGGTGTACGTGACGTGCTCGGTGTCGTCCGGCAGCGTCCAGTACGCGTTGTCGAAGCCGCACTGATCCGTCCACAGCGGGGCCGCGGGCGTCGTCGCGCAGTGCTCGAGGCGCTCGTCGTCGGTCATGTCGCGGTCGCGGGTCTCGGTGGTGGTCGAGCTCGATCCCACCCACTCCCATGCCTCGGCATCCCACGTGTACGTGGTCGTGGTGACCTCGCGGGTCTCCGTCACCGCCTGCGCCTCGCAGCTCGTCGACTCGACGCCCCACTCGGTGCGCTCGACCTTGTCCTTGGGCTGCTCGGGCGGCGGGCAGTACTCCACGCGCTCGCCGGCGGTCATGTCGCGGTCACGCGTCTCGGTCGTGGTCGTGGGGGCGGCGGCCACCCACTCCCACTCCTGGGCGTCCCACGTGTACGTGGTGGTGGTGACCTCGCGGGTCTCCGTCACGGACTGAGCGTCACAGTCATAGTCGGAGACGGACCACTCGGTGCGCTCGACCTTGTCCTGCGGCTGCTCGGGGATGTCGGGCTGTCCGCAGACGAGCCCCTCCTGCCAGTGGTAGTTGGTGCCGTTCACTTGGACCCAGTCGACCGAGTAATACCCCGTCGCGGCGATGTTCACCGTCACGACCTGGCCGTCGGTCGCGCCGACGTTCGGGTGATAGTTCTGGGTCTGCTGCGAGCCGCCCGGCAGTGCGGTCCACTTGATGTTGACGTCGATCGAGTCGATGCCCTGCGGATACGTGATGGTGACGGCCTCGCACGTGACCTCGTAGTCCACGGGCACGTCGCCCTTGCACACGATCCAGTGCGAGACGGCCGCCTGCTGTCCGCCCGCGTTGAGCGGCGGCTTGTAGGAGGTGCCGGCGTTGGGGAACATGTAGACCTTGTTCCCCGCCCCGTCCTCGCCAGCGGAGCCGCCCTTGACGATCAGGGCGACGTAGCCGGTGCCCTCCCAGTTCGGGTCGAAGGGCGACAGCGAGACCGCCATGCCGTTGTCGACCACGCGGCCGTGGCTGTCCTTGTAGCAGGACACATTCCCGCCCCCGATGTCGTTCGAAATCACCGTCTCCCAATACTCCGGGCTGTTGGTGTTGTCCGTCCCGCCGCCGCCGTTGGCGCTCGCGGGTGTCGCTCCAATGATCACAAGCGCGCCAAGCAGCGCCGTGATCATGAGTTCCCTCAGTCTCATGATTCCCTCCCAGCCGCGGGAGTTCGAAGGCACCCTCAGCGATGCCCTAGCCCCTCAGCTGTCGCCATGCTCGTGGGGCGCCGGAGGGGCGTCAACGACGCCAGAGGTGCCATGTCACCTCATGTGACTCGGA
Organism: Demequina sediminis; assembly: GCF_039545075.1. NCBI lineage: Bacteria > Bacillati > Actinomycetota > Actinomycetes > Micrococcales > Demequinaceae > Demequina > Demequina sediminis. The sequence continues at coordinate 63,710 of NZ_BAABRR010000010.1, forward strand.
GATACGGGCGTGAAGGATGTGACGCAAGGGATTGCGTTATCGGCGTTCCGCGTCGGTGGCACGGCTGCCGCCCGAACATCTCGCGGAGGGACGATGCGCGGGTCGCCGCACCCGACCAGAAGTGGATACTTCAACATGGGTTGAGATAGAATCGCGGCATGGAACCAGGCCGCGGCGACCGCCCCGTCGACCGCCTCGCGCTGCTCGCGGCGCTCGCGGATCAGCACCGGCTCGCGATCGTCGATGCGCTCGGTAGCGGGGACCTCGCTCCCAGCGAGCTCGCCTCCCACACGGGCCTCAGCTCGAGCCTGCTCGCCCACCACCTGCGTGTCCTCGAGGACGCCGGCGCCGTGGTGCGTCGCCGCTCGGATGCCGATGGCCGCCGCGCCTACCTCTCCCTTGACTGGTCGCCGGTGCTCGAGGCGGCGGTGGCCGCGGGGCAGGCCGGCGCCTCCCACTCGTCGCTCCCGGGCAGGCCGCGCCGCGTGGTGTTCGCGTGCACGCGCAACTCCGCCCGATCCCAGCTCGCCGCCGCGATGCTGGCCGCCACGGGCATCGTCCCCGTGGCCTCCGGCGGCACCCAGCCGGACCCCGCGATCCATCCCCTCGCGCTCGCGGAGCTCGAGCGCCGCGGGCTCTCCCCAGTCGCCGCGACTCCGATGCATGTGGACCGCGTGCGCGCCGAGGGCGACCTCGTGGTCGCTGTGTGCGACCTCGCGTATGAGTCGTGCGGGGGAGACCTCCACTGGTCGATTCCGGACCCCGCCGTCGAGGGCACCTCGCGCGCGTTCGGCGCAGCCTTCGACGCCCTCGAGCCGCGCGTGCGCCGGCTCGCCGCCACGCTCACCTCCACCCCACACCAAGGATCACCATGACCGCAACCCCTGCCGTGCTCTTCCTCTGCGTCAAGAACGGGGGCAAGTCCCAGATGGCGTTGGGCCTGTTCAGCCACTACGCGGGCGACCGCGCGACCGCGTGGTCGGGCGGCTCCGAGCCGGGCGAGTCGCTCAGCGCTGGCGCGGTCGCCGCGATGGCGGCGGTCGGGATCGACATCACGCATGAGCACCCCAAGCGCTGGACCGACGCCCAGCTCCACGAGGCGGACGTGATCGTCACCATGGGCTGCGGCGACGCGTGCCCGTACGTCCCCGGCAAGCGCTACGAGGACTGGGCGATCGAGCCCGGCCCGTCCGAGGCGCAGCGCGACGAGATCGACGGCCGCGTGCGGGACCTCATGGTGAGCCTCGGCCTCGAGCCGGGCCCCTCGGTGGTGCAAGCCTGACGGGACGATGCGGGGACGGGTCTCCCCGCATCGTCCCTGGGCCCCCTCAGCCCGTGTAGTCGACGTCGGCCGTGACGGGTGCGGCGGGCAGCTCATCCTCGAGCTCGACCACCTCCGGCACCACCACCTCGGGCTCCTCGGGCACCACTTCCTCGGGTAGCACCGAGATCGTGGGCGACGGAGACGGCTCCGGGGTCACGGACGGCTCCGGGGTGACCGACGGTTCCGGCGTCACGCTGGGTTCCGGAGTGACCGACGGCTCCGGGGTCACGCTCGGCGACGGGGTCACCGACGGCTCGGGCTCGACGGGCTTGCACCCGTTCTCCCACAGTGCCGCGGTGTCGTCATTCCAGTTGCTGCCGGGGAAGTCCGCGAACGGAGGGATGATGTCGCCCTCGTGGTCGCCGTGCCCGTTCCAGTCGATGTTGTACCCGTTATCGGTGGAGTTCCACGACACCCAGTTCACGGTGTACGGGTTGGACTCCGAGGCGGTCGCGTGACAGATCGTCACCTTCTCGCCCTCGACGTGTGGCCCCCCGTCGACGGCAACCGCTGCGGTCCCTCCCACGGCGAGCACCGCTCCGATGCTCGCGATCGTGACTATTGCCCTCAGCTTCATGATGACCTCCTGTGCCGAAGGGTCATCAAGGAGGCGCCCTCACGCCTCCGCTACCCTCAGCTACCTTCAGTGTTTGCCTCCCCCGGAGTCCCCTCAACGAGTTGCTCAGGACCGTGTCGACGCGTGCGACGCAGATATACGCGTGTGACGGATGTGGCAGAAGTGACAGAAGGTGGCGGGCGGGTCGCGTGCTCGGGTGGGGTCCGTCCCGACCGGTGCGAGAATGGCGCTCGTGACCGCCACCGCATCCGTCGCCACCACCCCCGAGTCGGCCGCCCAGGACGCCGCCGCCAGGGAGTTTGCCGCAGCGCTCTCGCGCGCGATGTCGGGCGAGGTCGACGCGAGCTCGCGCCGGCGAGCGGAGTACAGCACCGACGCCTCCAACTACCGCATCCCGCCGCAGGTGGTCGCGTATCCGCGCGACGCCGACGACGTGCTCGCCGCGCTCGCGACCGCGCGCGAGGCGGGAGTGCCCACGACGATGCGCGGCGGCGGCACCTCGGTCGCGGGCAATGCGATCGGGCCGGGGCTCGTGCTCGACGTGAGTCGCCACATGAATCGCGTGCTGGACGTCGACATCGAGGGCAAGACCGCGCGCGTCCAGCCGGGCGTGGTGCTGTCCGATCTGCAGAAGCGTGTCGCGGGCGCCGGGCTGCGCTTTGGGCCCGACCCCTCGACGTCGACCCGCGCGACGCTCGGCGGGATGATCGGCAACAACGCGTGTGGCCCTCACGCGGTGGCCTTCGGGCGCACCGCGGACAACGTGGTCGCGCTCGACGCCGTCGACGGCATCGGGCGCAGGTTCACCGCCGCCGCCCGCGGGCTCGACGCGGTGCCGGGCCTCGAGGAGATGGTGCAGGCCAACCTCGCGCTGATCCGCACGGAGTTCGGTCGCTTCTCCCGTCAGGTGAGCGGCTACAGCCTCGAGCACTTGCTGCCCGAGCTCGGCGGGGATCTCGCCCGCTTCCTCGTGGGCTCCGAGGGCACGCTCGCGACCACGCTCGAGGCGACCGTGCGCTTGGTCGACGTGCCGCCCGTGCGCCTCACGGCGGCCTTCGGCTACGAGGACATGCCCGCGGCCGCCGATGCCGTGGTGCCGATGCTCCGGCACTCGCCCCAGGCGGTCGAGGGTCTTGACGCCCGCCTGGTGGCGCGCGTCGCGGCGGCGACGGGCGCGGTGCCCGAGCTCCCCGCGGGGGCGGGTTGGCTGTTCGTCGAGGTGGGCGGGGCCACGGAGGAGGAGGCGCGCGCGACCCTCGCGGCGCTCGCGGCGGACTCGGGGAGCTCCGCGTGGCGCGAGGTCGTCGACCCTCGCGAGGCGGCGCGCCTGTGGGCGATCCGCGCGGACGGCGCGGGTTTGTCCGGGCGCACCCCGCAGAACACCGAGGCATGGCCGGGCTGGGAGGACGCCGCGGTGCCCCCCGAGCGCTTGGGTGCCTACCTGCGCGACTTCGACGCGCTCATGGATCGCCACGGCATCACGGGGCAGCCCTTCGGCCACTTCGGCGACGGCTGCATCCACGTGCGCCTCGACATCCCGCTCGCGGACGAGCCGGAGATGCTGCGCACGTTCATGGAGGATGCGGCCGCGCTGGTCGCGTCGCACGGCGGATCGCTATCGGGAGAGCACGGCGACGGACGCGCGCGCTCCGAGTTGCTGCCCGCGATGTACTCGCCGGACGCGATCGCGCTGTTCCGCGGCGTCAAGCACCTCTTCGACCCCGAGAACCTGCTGAATCCCGGCGTGCTGGTCGACCCCGACCCGCTCGACGCGCACCTGCGCCGCCCGGCCGCCCCACCCAGCCCCGGCATCGGCCTCACGCTGCCGCACGACCATGGCGACCTCACCGAGGCCGTCCACCGCTGCACGGGCGTAGGCAAGTGCCGCGCGGACGCGATCGGCACCGGTTCGGGCTTCATGTGCCCCAGCTACCAGGCGACGGGTGACGAGAAGGACGTGACGCGAGGACGTGCGCGCGTGCTCCAGGAGGCGCTCACGGGGGCGTTCCCCGGCGGAATCACGGCCCCCGAGGTGCGCGAGAGCCTCGACCTGTGCCTCAGCTGCAAGGCGTGCAGCTCGGACTGCCCGAGCGGCGTCGACATGGCCGCGTACAAGTCCGAGGTGCTGCACCGCACGTACCGGGGCAAGCTGCGCCCGGTCACGCACTACTCGATCGGATGGCTGCCGCGCTGGCTCAAGGTGATCGGGATCGCGCCGCGACTCATCTCCGCGGTGCTGCGCCCGGCGTGGGTGCAGCGGATCGCGGTGTCGATCGCGGGCATGGACACACGGCGGCGGTTGCCCGAGTTCGCGGTGCCCTTCCGGCGCAGTGCCACGGCCCGCTCTCGCCGTGCCGATCCCGCGCGGGCCAAGCGCCTCGACAACCTCGTGGTCCTGTGGGCGGACAGCTTCACCGACGGCCTCGAGCCGGACATCCCCGAGGCGATCGTGAGCGTGCTCGAGGACGCGGGGCTCGATGTGGTCGTGGTGGCCGGCGACGCCTGCTGCGGCGTGACGTGGATCAGCACCGGTCAGCTCGACGGCGCCAAGCGGCACCTCGATCATCTGCTGGGAGTGCTGGGTCCGTGGGCCGTCAACGGCGTGCCGATCGTGGGCGTCGAACCCTCGTGCACCGCGGTGCTGCGCGGCGACCTCACGGAGCTGCTCCCGGACGATCCGCGCGCTCACGCGGTCGCGCGGCAGACGTTCACGCTCGCGGAGGTGCTCACGGGCCGGTCGCCGGTGAAGCCGCGCGACGGCTGGAAGGTGCCCAGCCTCGCCGACGTCACCGCCGTGGTCCAGCCGCACTGCCACCAGTACTCGGTGATGGGCTACGCCGCGGATCGCGAGCTGCTCGCGCGCGGCGGGGCGACCGTCACGGAGACCGCGGGCTGCTGCGGGCTCGCGGGCAATTGGGGCACCGAGAAGGGCCACTACGAGACGTCGGTCCTGGTCGCGGAGAACTCGCTGTTGCCGGCGCTGCGGTCCGCACCCGAGGGGGCCGTGTACCTCGCGGACGGGGTCTCGTGCCGCACACAGGCCGACGACCTCGCGGGAGTGCAGGGCCGCCACCTCGCGCAACTGCTCGCGGAGCGGCTCGGTGGTGCGTCGTGACCGCCCCCGTTCGCTTCGCGGTGGTCGGGACGGGCTGGCGGACGCGGTTCTTCCTGCGCCTCGCGGCCATGGCGCCCGACCTCCTCGAGCCGGTGGCGATCGTGGGCCGCACGCCCCAGCGGGCGCGTGAGGCGCTCGAGCAGGCGCGCGTGGCCGCGGCGCCGTTCGCGGCGCACCTTCACGATCGCCTGCCCGCGGAGGGGCTCGACCACGCGCTGAGCCTGCGCCCCGACTTCGTGATCGCGGCGGTGCCGTGGGAGACCAGCCCGGAGGTGATTCGCGACGTCGTGGCGGCCGGGATGCCCGTGCTCGCGGAGACACCGCCCGCCCCCGACCGCGAGGGTCTGCGCGCGCTGTGGTCCGACGTCGGAGCGTCCGGGCTGGTCCAGGTCGCGGAGCAGTACACCCGCATGCCGGGCCACGCGGCGCGCATCGAGGTGGTGCGGCGCGGGGTGATCGGCGCGCCCCACCAGGTGCAGGTGTCCTCGACTCACCTCTATCACGCGGTGTCCCTCATGCGGACGATGCTCGGGTCGGGTGATGTGGCGGCGGTCACCGGGGCGAGGGTGACGGCGCGTCAGGCCACGGCGCCGATGGTCGACCCGCTCACGCCCGACGGTTGGGTGGGCGCCGGCGTGCCCGCCCCCGAACCCCGCACCACCACCATTGCGACGCTCGACTTCGGCGAGGGTCGCCTCGGCCTCTACGACTTCGTCGACAACCAGTGGTGGAACCCCTACCTCCACCGGCGCATCGTCATCAGGGGCAGCCTGGGCGAGATCGCCGACGACTCCGTGCTCCGCATGACCCCCGACGGTCCGATGGGCTCGCGCCTCGAGCACCGCCGCACTGGGGTGGACCTCAACCTCGAGGGCAACGCGTTGTGGCACACGTCGTTCGACGGCGAGGTGGTCTACCGCAACGCGTGGCACGACGCGCGGATGTCCGAGGACGACCTCGCGGTGGCGCAGCTGCTCGTGGACATGGGCGCGTGGACGCGCGGCGAGGGGCCCGAGCCGTATCCGCTCGCGCAGGGGCTATGGGACCACGCGTTGTCGCTCGCGATCGGCGACTCGGCGCGCACGGGCGAGGACGTGACCGTGGGCGCCGAGCCTTGGGCCTGAGGCGTGCGCTCGCGGCGGGCGTGCTGGGGCTCACGATGACCGCGTGCGCGCCCGGGGAGTCGGGGGGTGCGACCGACGACGGCGGGACCGACGGCGGCGCGGGCGTGCTTCACGTCGCCGTGGTGGGGGACTCGCTGTCGTTCGGCAACTCGACGTCGTTCACCGCGGATGGTCTGGGCGACGAGTCCTATGTGCGCTGGGCGTTCACCGACGGCATCGGGCTCGCGGGCGGCACCGCGGTGCCCGGGGCGACCTCGGTGCAGCAGGCGGCGCGGGTGGTCCCGGTGGATGCCGATGCACTGGTGCTCGCCCTCGGCACGAACGACCTCGCGTGGGGGTTGCCCTTCGAGGAGACCTCGGGCGCGCTCGCACAGATCGCCGACACGGTCGGGGCGCCGCGCGTGCTGCTGCTGTCCATCCCGCCCCTCGACTATGGGCAGGAGGTTGACGTCGCCGGCTTCAACCGCCGGCTCGAGGCGCTCGCCGCGGAGCAGGGGTGGGAGTACGTCGACGCGACCGCGCCGGTGCGCGAGGGCGACGGATGGGCGCCCGGCATGACCACCGACGGCGTCCACTACACGGTCGAGGGGGCCCGCGCGGTGGGCGAGAGCCTGCGCGAGGCGCTGCGGAACGGCTAACCCCCGCATCGTCCCCATCCCAGCCCTCCGCAACCTGCCGTTCGGGACACTCAGGACTCCATTTCGCCCCGAGAACTGAGGTTCGGGACACTCAGGACTCGGCGAACCCGCGCTAAAGTGCGCGCGTGGGGCGCAAGCTGAAAGTCGCGACGGCCGTCGCCGTGGTGGCGGGTGCGATCGCGCTCGCGGGCGTGCCGCTCTACGTGATGCCGGCTCGCGACGAGCCTCGCGCCGTGGACGCGGTCTACGTGATCGGCCCGCCCACGGACACGCGCATGGAGCTCGCTCAGTCGCTCGTCGCGGAGGGCATGGCCTCGACCCTGGTGGTGTCTCTCTCCGAGGAGCCCGAGGACCGTGCGCGCTACCCGCTCGCCGTCGCGGCCTGCGAGAGCGCCGACCCGGCCGTGGTCTGCGCCATGCCCGAACCCTTCACCACCCGCGGCGAGGCGCGCTGGCTGCGCGACCTCGCGGACAGCCACGCGTGGGAGTCCGCCGCCGTCATCACGGTCACGCCGCACATCACGCGGACGCGCGTCATCATGGAGAGGTGCTGGGACGGGGACGTCGCGTACCTCGACTCGGGTGAGCGGCTCGCGCCGCACTACTGGGCCTACCACTACGCGTACCAGAGCGGCGCCTTTCTCAAGGTGGCGCTGGAGGACGGATGCTGACCAGGGACGATGCGCGCGCCGGAGGGCGCTGTCGCAGCGCCCTGGCGCGGGTGGCGCGGGTGGCGCGGGTGGCGCGTGCAGGAAGGGCTGCCGCCGTCGTGGCGGTGGCGGCGACAGTGGGCGTTGTGGTGACGGCATGCGCGCCCGCCGCGCCGGTGGGCGTCGACGAGCTCGCCCGCGAGATGTTTGACCTCACCAACGCCGAGCGGGTCGAGGCGGGTCTCGCGCCGCTTGAGTGGAGCGACTGCCTCGCGGACAAGGCCCTCGAGCGCGCCGCGCCGTTCGCCGACGACCCGGACCTGGTCCACGACACCCTGATCGCGACGTGTCACGAGGGCGCGATGGCGGGGGAGAACCTGTCCCGGAGTGAGCGTGCCGCGGCCGAGGTCGTCGAGCTGTGGATGGACTCTCCGGGGCACCGCGCCAACATCCTGCGCGCCGAGTTTGTCATCGCGGGCATCGGCTGTGTCGAGGGCCCCGACGGCGTGCGGGCATGCGCTCATCTCTTTGAGGGCGCCGCGGACTGACCGCCTCGACTGCCTCCACCGCACGAAACGTGCGCCTGCAAGGGGGAGGAAAGAGAAATTGGCGACAATTCGGACAGCCGGTGCTACTGTCGGAATCGCGAGCGCAGGTCAGGGGGGCCTGTCGCGCGAATGAGGGGGAGTAGGCGCAATGATTCGTCGCTCGATTGCAGTGGGGGCCCTCGCGGCCGCCATCATCGCTTTTCCAACGGCCGCGATGGCGGAGGAGTACCCGGCTGGCGAAGCCAGCCTGGTCTGCGACGCCACCGTTGTCACCGCGGGTGACGAGTTCGGGTGCAAGGTCATCACGAACTATGGCGAGATGGGGAACATCCAGGTCTCGAACCCGAGCGTCGATGTCACCATCGCCGGCACGGTCACGTCCGCCGAGAAGTCCGTCGCCTCGGGTGAGGCGCCGTACGTGGTCGACACTCCGCTCGGTTCCTCGGGCATGCTCGACATCACCGGATTCGTGGATGGTGACCCCGTGGGGGTCGCTCAGGTCCAGGTGATCGCGGGTGGCGTGCTCGATGAGGAAGTCGTGGAGGAGGAGGGGACCCTCAGCGCCGGTGGCGTCGTCACCGCCGAGGAGACGCTGTCGGCCACCGGCTTCGAGAGCCTGCCGATGGCAGTGGGCGCGGGAGTCCTGCTCCTGGCCGGTGTCGGAGTCGTCATGGTGGCAGCCCGGCGCACCGCCGCCGGCACTCGCTCCTAGCGGCCTCACCGGCGCCCCGCTTCGCGGGGCGCCGGTTGCCGTTGAGGCGAGTCACGTCCTGCCTGGGGGGAGAGCGTCGTGAGCATTGCCGCAGCAGCGCCGCGCTATGCGGCCGCACCCATCTCGGTGCGCCGCGTCCAGCGGCGCATCGCGTTCACCGATGCCTTTGTCATCGTGCTTGTCATGGTGCTCGCGCATGGCATCCGCTTCGGATGGGATCCGTTCTCCGCGATCGTCGGCCCCGCGGGCCCCGCCTACTGGTGGGTCACGGTCGCCGTCGCGGGACTGTGGATGCTGCAGCTCGGGTGGACGCGCTCGCGCGACATCCGCATCCTGGGCCAGGGGCCCGAGGAGTACCAGCGGATCGGCACCGCGGGGTGGCGGACGTTCGCGATCGTCGCGATCATCGGCTTCCTCACGCAGTGGCAGGTGAGTCGCGGCTATCTGCTCTTTGCGCTCCCCGTGGGCACCCTGGTGCTCTTCGGCTACCGGCGCGCGTGGCGTGCATGGCTGCGCGAGCAGCGCCAGCTCGGGCGACTGCGCCAGCGCGTGGTGATCGCGGGGCCACAGCGCACCGCGGAGCAGATGATCCGACGCCTCGACCGCGTGCACCGCGATCACTCGTATGAGGTCGTGGGCGTGTGTCTCTCGGGTGACGCCTCGAGACCGCTCGCCGCGGACCTGTCCCATGTGCGCGTGCTGAGCGGGATCGGCGACGCGCCCATGGCGGCGTCGGCGGCCGGCGCCGAGTACATCGTGCTCGCCGGCACGGAGGAGGTCTCGCTGCGCGAGGCCCGCAAGCTCGAGTGGGCGCTCGAGGAGACGGGGATCGGGCTGATTGTCGCCCCCACCGTGTCCGACGTGACGATGCCCCGGGTGGCCGTCTCGCAGGTGGCGGGCCTGCCGCTCATGCATGTGGACCCGCCTCAGTTCACCGGGCCTACGCGCGTGCTGAAGTCGGCGGCGGACCGCGTGGGGGCGCTCGCGATCCTCGCGGTGCTCGGGTTGCCCATGATCGCAATCGGGATCGCGGTGAAGGCCAGCAGTCCCGGACCGGTGCTGTTCCGTCAGCAGCGCGTGGGGCTCGCGCATCAGCCGTTCGAGATGCTCAAGTTCCGCACGATGTACGTCGACGCGGAGGAGCGACTGGCCGCGATCCTCGACGCCAATGAGGGCAACGGCGTGCACTTCAAGATGCGCGAAGACCCGCGCGTCACCCCCGTGGGCCGGATCCTGCGGCGCTTCTCCCTTGACGAACTTCCCCAGCTGCTCAACGTGGTCAAGGGTGACATGTCGATCGTGGGGCCGCGCCCGCCGCTCCAGCGTGAGGTCGAGCTGTGGGACGAGGACGTCTCCCGTCGCCAGCTGGTTCGACCCGGAATCACGGGTCTGTGGCAGGTGAGCGGTCGCTCCGACCTCTCGTGGGAGGAGAGCGTGCGGCTCGATCTCCACTACACGCAGAACTGGACCCTGGGGCTCGACGCGGTGATCGTCATGCGGACCGTGTGGGCCGTGGTCGCGGGTCGCGGCGCGTACTGACCCGCGCCGCTCCGCCGGGGCCCATCGGGTCCGCCCCGGGGGCCCGCTACTCGGCGCGGCTGGCACCCACCGCGCGAGCCCTGCGCTCGCGCTTGGTGAGCGGGGCATCGGGCTGGGCCTGCGCGCCGCTGGAGGGGGGATTCGCGCCCGCGGCCAACTCCCGCTCGCGGGTGCCGGCGCCGCCCGTGAGGCCGGCACCGCCCGTGACGCCGGCATCGTTCCTCGCTCCGGCATCGTCCCTCACCCCGGCACTGGAGCGCCCGCGCGTCCGCTCGGCCTTGCGGGCCGCTCGCGCCGCACGGCGGCGCCTCCGCCACGAGTCCTTCGTGTCCGGCGTCGAGTACGCGTAGCCGTGGCCGCGGCGGCGGTACGTGTAGCCGTCCGCGCCACGCAGCGGCAACATTGACATCACCACGCCTGCGGCCGGCACGCCCACCTGCTCGATGCTCTCGAGCGAGGCGCGCACCTCGGGCGTGTGTGCGGTCCCCACGCCCACGAGCACCACGGCGGTGCCGACATGCTGGACGAGCACCGCGGCATCGGTGACGGGCAGGAGCGGTGCGGCGTCGTAGAGCACGAGGTCGTAGCGCTCCTCGAGCTCGCGCGCGATCCCCGCCATCGTGGGGGAGCCCAGGAGCTCGGACGGGTTGGGCGGGATGCCACCCGCGGACAGCACGTGCAGGCCGGAGGTGCCCCAGGGGTGGATTGCATCGTCGAGGGAGACGCGCCCGATGATGATGTCGGTCAGCCCCACGCCGCCCTCGAGCCCCATGAGCTCCGCGACCTTGGGGCGGCGCAGATCCGCCTCGACCAGGAGGACGCGCGTCTGGGTCTCCGCTATCGCGATCGCGAGGTTGGCCGAGGTGGTCGACTTGCCCTCCCCGGGGACCGAGGACGTGATGACGATGCTGTGCGCGGTGCCTCCCGCCTGCAGGAATTGCAGGTTGGTGCGCAGCGACCGGTAGGCCTCGGCGAGCACTCCTTGGCTGTCCTCCTTGACCAGGAGCGGCCGCGTGCGGGCGCGCGGGTCATAGGGAATGCCACCCAGGATGGGCGACGTGGTGATGCGGCGCAGGTCGCGCTCGGTGCGGACCTTGGTGTCGAGCGCCGAGATCAGCAGCGCGACCCCGATCCCGATCGACAGCCCTACGACCAGGCCCACCGCGACGTTCATGGTGCGTTGCGGACTCGTGGGTGCGCCGGGCACCTCGGCCTCCTGTGCGACCGTGAGTGACACGGGCGAGGCCTCCATGGTGCCGGTCTGCTCCCAGTCCTCGACCACGGTGATGAGCTGGCGGGCGACCTCGGTCGCGAGGCTCGCGGCCGCCCGGCCGTCCGAGCCCTTCGCGGTGATGTCGATGATCGTGGTGTTGGCGGGTGAGGTCGCGGACACGCGGCCGCGCACCGCTCCCACCGAATCCGTGAGCCCCAGCGCGTCGATCGTGGGTTGGATGACCGCGGCGGTCTTCACGAGCTCGGAGTACGTCTGCACCCGCTGCATCGTGTACGAGTTGCCCTGGGCCAGCTCGGAGGTGGAGCCGGCGCCGGTGGTGGACACGAAGACCCGCGCCAACGACGTGTAGACGGGCGTGGTGAACGTCGCGTACGCGAGGCCGGCACCCGCGGCCAGCACGGTCAGCGCGACGATCACCAGCCAGTGCTTCCTGAGGATTCTCAGGTAGTCCCTCAACTCCACAGCGGCCCCCCATCGTGGCCGGCCCCCCCGGCACGGCCATGCCCCGTTGATTCGGACACTACAGCAGGGGTGGGCCTTCGCGGGAGGGGGTGGGCGGGCATCGGCCCTCGAACCTGGGGGGTCGTTCGCGAAGTGGACCTTCTGGACGAACCGGATGAGTGTCTATAGTCGGGAGGTGAGGGACATGGGGGGCATGAGGGACATGAGCGCGAGCCTGGTCACGGTGGTGATTCCCACCTACAACGTCGGGGCCTTCGTGCGCGATGCCGTCGAGTCCGTGCTCGCTCAGACCCACACCGCGCTCGAGGCGATCGTGGTCGATGACGGCTCGACAGATGGCACGCTCGCGCATCTCGACGGCCTCAGGGATCCGGCGATCATGGACCCCCGACTGACCGTCCTCACCAAGGACAACGGCGGCGTCTCGACGGCGCGCAATCTGGGCATCGACAGGGCGCGCGGCGAGTTCATCGCATTCCTCGACGCCGACGACCTCTGGGATGTCGACAAACTCGAGCGCACCCTGCCGGCGCTGGACGCGCCCGGGGTCGTCGCGGCGGGCACGATGATGCGCTACGTCGACGAGTCGGGCCGCGACCTGGGATCCGCGGCCGGCGAGGACCCCACTGTGGGTGACGCACCCGAGCGGATTCGCGCGGCACGCCTCATGCCCTTCCCCCTCTCCGGGATCGTCTTCCGTGCGGACGCGGTGGCACAGGCTGGGCCGTACGATCCGGGGCTTCGGCTGGCGCAGGATCTCGACTTCCTGGCGCGGATCGCGAGGCTCGGCGAGCTCGGCTACGTGCCGCACCCGACGGGCGGGTACCGGCTGCGCACGACGGCCGCGAGCGCGCGCTCGTATGCGCGTCAGCGCAAGCACATGCGGTTCATCCAGGAGCGACTCGCGCGCCGCGACGCGGGCGGGGACCTGGGCTGGGACGAGTTCGACGCCACCTACGCCCCGTCGTGGCGCACGCGCCGGCGGGACTATGCCGCGGCCGCGTACCGCGACGGCGGACTCGCGCTCGCGCAGGGGCGCTGGGCGGGCGCCCTGCAGGTGATGGGGGCCGTCGCGGTCGACCCGACCTACGCGGTGCCGCGCTTGGTGCGGCACGTGCGGGCGCGCCGGGCGTAGGGACGATGCGCGCGCCCAGGGGGGTGGGCGGCCTCCTCTCCCTCGCTGATGCGGGGACGGCCTCGGTGGCCACGTTCCTCGCGGGGCTCATCGCGCTGCGCACGCTCGACGATGACCGGCTGGCCCTGTATGCCCTGGTCTTCGCGGCCGTGACGGCGCTGACCATCGCGCCGCAGTACATGGTCTACATCCCGCAGCGACTCCATGCCAACCGCCATGCCGAGCCGCGCCGCACCGACCTCCGCGCGGACCTGCGTGCTGCGGCGCCGCTATGGGCGATCACCGCGGTCGGGGTCGTGATCGCGGGGCTTCCGCTGTCGGGAGTGGTGGATGACCGGGCGGCGTTCGCGGCGCTGTGCGGGACCGCGGCGGTGCTGACGGGCCTGTCGCCGCTTCAGGATCACGTGCGGGCGTCGCTTCACGTGGTGGGGCGACACGGCGGGGCGGCGGCGGTGTCGGCGGTGAATCTGGCGACGGTCGCGGTGGTGTTCACGGCCGTGCTCGTGGGGGGCGGTGGGGCCGCGGACGCGGGGGGCGGTGGGGCCGCGGGTGCGGGCGTCGCCCTGATCGCCCTTGCTCCCTTTGGCGCGCTGGTGGCGGGCAACCTGGTCAGCGTGATCGTGGGGGTGCGGCTGCTGCGCGGTGTCGCGCTGATGGAGGACCGCGAGCTCGTGTCGGTGCCGCGCGCGATGCTCATCGCGTCGACCGGCTTCTCGCGCCACGGCGCGGGCTACGTCACCAACCTGCTCGTGGCCGCGCTGCTGTCGCCCGCCGCGCTCGCGGGCCTCGAGGCGGCGCGCGTGGCGGCGCAGCCCGTGCTCATCCTGGGCACCGGGGTCGCCTCCGCGATGATGCCACGGGCGGTGCGGGCGATCGGCGCGGGCGACCACCGCCGTGCCGCCAGGGTGATGCGGCGCATGGTGGCCGTGGTCTCGGGGACTGGGGCGGCGTATGCGCTCGCGCTGCTGCCGCTGGCGCCACTGCTCGCGGTGCTGTTCGGCCGTCCGGTCGAAGCCGGGCTGGCGAGCGCTCGCGCTGGCGCCTATGCGCTCTCCGCCGCGGCCAACCCGTTCAACGCGTACAACATGGCTGAGCGCAGGTATGGGCTCGCGCTCGGCCTCACGCTCGGGTCGGAGCTCCCGGCGCTCGCGGTGCTCGTGGCGCTCCTTCCGTCGCTCGGCGTCTTTGCGGTGCCGGTCGCGGGTGCGGTGTCGGCGCTGTTGAGGATCGCGCTCAACCTCGTCGTGCGCGCGCGGCGGGAGCGTAGACAGTGACAGTCCCCGCGGATAGCCTGGGCGACGGGGGAGAAATGACCGAAATGCGTGGTCTTCCGCGTGCCGGGCTGAGGGACGCTGGTCGGGCAAGCGTGCTCGCGCCCACGACGCTCGTGCCCACCCCGCCCGGACCCACCACACCAGTACCCACCACACTCGTGCCCACCCCGCCCGGACCCACCACACCAGTACCCACCACACTCGTGCCCACCCCGCCCGGACCCACCACGCTCGTGCCCCGTGCCCCTCGCACGGCCCTCCACGCGGGAGCGGCGCTGATCATTGCCGGTCCGCTGGTCGCGGTCGCGGGCGGTCGCTGGGGCAGCTACATCGGCATCCCCGGCACGCCGGTCTTCCTCGCGGATCTCCTGGTGATCGCCGGCCTCGCGCTCTTCGCACTCGACTCCGCGCGCCACGGGTCCGTCCCCGGAGTCGCGCGCTCCCCGCGCGTGCTGCGGACCGCGGCGACGCTGTGGGTCGGCGCGCTCGCGCTCGGCGTGATGCGAGGAACGGGAGACCTCTTGGCGGTGCGCGACGCGTTGCCGTTCGCATACCTCGCGCTCACTCCCGTCCTGGTGCGCGCGGTGAGGATCGTGGGCCGTGGGCGCGTCCTGCGCTGGGTGACGGCGGCGGCAGCGGTGCACTCGGTGTGGTTCGGGGCGGCCGTGTTCGGCGTGCTCCCGGAGATTTCGATGCCGCTCGCCGGCATCCCGGTGTTCACCACGCGCGGCGACTTTGACGGGCTGGTGTGCGGGATCGCGATTGCGACCATGCTGGCGGCGCGGCGCGTGCCGCTCGCGGTGCGGCTCGGAATCATCGTGCTCAGCGCCGCCGCGGTCATGGCGCATGGCTCGCGCGCGGGGCTCGTGGCGGCGCTGCTGGTGGTCGCGGTGACCGTGGTGGGCGCGCGCCCGTTCAGGGACGAGCGCCTCGGACCCGTCCGGCTCGCCGCCGTCTTTCTGGCATTGCCGATGCTCCTCGCGGCCTTCGTGGTGGCCGCGCGGTCCTCGGCGGGATGGGCGAGGGGCTTCGAGCGGCTCGTGGCGGGTCCCGCGGTCGAGGGGTCGTCCAACACGACATCGGCGAGGGTCGATGCGTGGGAGAGCATCGTCGCGCACGTCGCTAGCGACCCCTGGAGCAGGTGGCTCGGGGAGGGGTTCGGGTCCTCGTTTGTCGCCGACTCAGGAGCACTCGTCCACCTCTCGGGGGACGCCGCGGTGCGCCAGGCGCACAGCTTCGTGATCGGCTGGTTCGCGATGCTCGGAATCGTGGGTGCCACGCTCGCGCTGAGCGCGGTCGCGGCCGTGCTGATCGCCTCCCTGCGACGCGTGCGGACCGCGCGGGCCGCGAGGATCGGAGCGGCCATCCAGGTGGGGCTGTTGTTCGCGGCGCTGGTGGGCGTGATCCTCGAGTCCCCGTTCGGGTACATGACCTATGCGCTCGCGGTCGCGCTCACGTTCGCCGCCGATCCGGACCTCGATCATGCCTCCTGAGCGCCCCGTCCTTGACCCCGCGCGCATCCTCGTGACGGTGTGCACGTACGACCGTCCCGACGGGCTGGCCGCGTTCCTCGACACCTACCTCGCGGATCCGACCACGCAGCGCGCGACCCTGCTCGTGGTCGACAACAATCCGGACGGGAGGGCCGCCGCCACGGTCACCGCGGCATCGTCCCGGGCGCCGGGTCGGAGCATCGTCTACGCGCACGAGCCGCGTCCCGGCATTGCCGCCGCCCGCAACCGCTGCCTCGACCACGTCACCGCGGAGGTGGACGCGTTCGTCTTTGTCGACGACGACGAGCTCGTGCCTCCCGGCTGGCTGGGCGCGCTGCTCGACGCCGCACACGACCACGACGCAGACATCGTCAACGGCAACGTCGAGACCGTGCTGCCGTCGGACGCGCCGGGCTGGGTGCGCCGGTCGGGCCTGTTCGAGCGCCGCCGCCGCCCCACGGGAAGCAGCGAGGGCCTGCCCGCGACCAACAACACCCTGGTGCGGCGCGAGGCGTGGGAGCGCGCGGGCGCGCCGCGCTTCGACGAGCGATTCTCGGGCACCGGAGGCTCGGACACGCAGTTCTTCTGGGGGCTCATCCGCGGTCACGGCTGCACGTTCGTGTGGAGCGAGGAGGCGACGGTGCGCGAACCTCTCGAGCCCGCGCGCATGAGCCTGCGGTGGGCGTGGAGGCGTCACCTGCGCGCGGGCAACGTGCTGGGCAGGGTCATGCTCGCCGAGAGGTCGCGTGCCGCGGTCGCCGTCGGCGGCGTGGGGAGGGTGGCGAAGGCGCTCGCGACGGGAACGCTCGCGGCCATCACGCTGCACGACCCCACGGGGCACTTCGTGGGTCGGGTCGCGCGCGGGGTGGGGATGGTGGGTTCCGCGTCGCGGCACGTCGTGGTCGAGTACGGCCGTGGGGGTACGGGCTGAGCGCGGTGCCGGCTAGCCTTCCCGCCTCAGACGGACGATGCCCGGGCTGGCCACGGGGGCGCCCATGTAGGCGGCCCCGAGGGTCTCCGCGAGCGCGCCGAGCGTGAACTCTCGCGTGGGGCGCGGGCGGTCGCTGGGGTCTTCCGCGGCCGCCGCGACGAGCGCCTCGGCGAATCGGCGGGGGAGCGAGTCGGCGTCCGCGGTGCTCACCACGCGGGCGGCCTCGCCGGCCATCATCGCGACGCCTCCCAGGTCGAGGCAGACCACCGGGACGCCCAGGGCGGCGGCCTCGGCAGCGGCCCAGGGAGCCGAGTCGTGCAGCGAGCCGAAGGCCAGCGCGTCCGTCGCAGCCAGGAGCGCGAGCGCCCGGTCGCGCGGGAGCGAGCCGTGGAACGTCACGGGCGTCCTGAGATGAGTGAGCGCCGCAGCGGCGTCGCGATACGCGGACGCGTCGGTGCCCGGGCCCGCGATATCGATCACGGTGTCGGGCGGGAGGTGCGCGGCGGCGCGCAGCAGTAGCGGCAGTCCCTTCCATCGCGTGCCGCGTCCCATGAAGAGCACCCGCGGCGCCGAGCCTGGCCGGTGATCCTCGCGCAAGGGCAGCGCCGCGTAGTCGATCACGGCGTTGGATGTCACGCTGACGCGCGGAAAGCCGAGGCGCGAGAGCTCGGCCCGCGAGTCGGGGTTGAGGGCCAGGGCGTGGTCGACGCGGCGCCGAAGCCGTGCCGCCATGAGGCGTCGCGAGGCCCGCGTCGACCAGCGTCGGACGAGCTCGCTGGCGAGGGTGGCAACGCCGCCGCCCGCCGCGGCGCGCGCGATCGCCACGGACGGGTAGGTGGCGCCGCCGCCCGGGCCGGCGACCCACTGCTCCCCGGGGGCCTTGCGCAGCAGCATCAGCGGATTGAGGAACCAGTCCGAGGCATACGTCGCGTGGTGAAGGACCTGGTAGTCGCTCCCGGTGCGGTGGGCGCGCCGCCACGCGGCCGCCCGCACGCACCAGGCCGCGTAGCGCACGTGCACCGGCAGGCGCGCCTCCCAGGCACGCGACGGGATCGCGACCGCACGGGTCACCCCGCAGGCGGCCGGGATGTCGACCGCCGGGTCTCGGCCGGGCTCCGCGCGGGTCAGCACCGTGACGTCTCCCACGAGTGCGGCGGCCTTCGCGATCGCCGCCCCTGCTCCGGGCTCGGAGCCGCGGTGAGGGTCGCACGCGAACGCGAAGACCAGCACCCGCGGACGCGCTTCGCCATGGGTTCGCGCGGCACGAGCCGGCGCGGCGCGATCACTCGCCTCAGGCATCGTCCCTCCCCCCCGGTGCGACGCAGAAACTACCCCCGCAGTTGCTCCACGTTCTCGTGGTACCACTCGACGGTACGCCGCAGGCCCTCTTCGAGGGAGATCTGCGCGGTCCAGCCCAGCGAGGTCAGGAGCGAGACGTCGAGCAGCTTCTGGGGCGTGCCGTCGGGCTTCGTGGTGTCCCACTCGGTGCGGCCGCCGTAGCCCACCACTCCCGCAATGGTCTCCGCGATCTCGCGGATGGTGACGTCGGAACCCGTGCCCACGTTGACCTGCGAGGGCCCGTCGTAGTGCTCGAGGAGGTGGAGGCAGGCATCGGCCATGTCGTCCGCGTGGAGGAACTCGCGGCGCGGCGTGCCGGTGCCCCAATTGGTGACGGAGGCAGCGCCGCTCGCGACGGCCTCGTCGTAGCGGCGGATCAGCGCCGGCAGCACGTGGCTTCCCTGCGGCGAGAAGTTGTCGTTCGGGCCGTAGAGGTTGGTGGGCATCGCGGAGATCCACGCCTTGCCGTACTGGCGTCGGGCGGCCTGGATGTGGAGGATGCCGGCGATCTTGGCGATCGCGTACGCGTCGTTGGTGGGCTCGAGGTGGCCGGTGAGCAGGCTGTCCTCGCGGATGGGCTGCGGCGCGAGGCGCGGATAGATGCAGCTCGAGCCCAGGAACAGCAGTCGCTCGACGTCGTGCGCGATAGCGGCGTCGATCACGTTGGTCTGGATGCGCACGTTGTCGCTGAGGAAGTCCACCGGGTAGGTGTTGTTCGCCATGATGCCGCCGACCTTCGCGGCGGCCAGGACGACGTAGCGGGGCTTGGTCTCCGCGAAGAATGCGAAGGTCGCGTCGCGGTCCTTCAGATCAAGATCGGCCGATGCCCGTCCCACCACATGCGTGAATCCCGCCTTTTCGAGGCGGCGGACGATCGCGCTGCCCACGAGCCCGCGGTGGCCCGCCACATAGAAGGTGGCGTCGCGGTCGAGAGGGCCGGGCGTGAACTCGACGCCGTCGGACGCGACGTGGGATCCGCCGTGGGACTCGCCGTGGGACGCCGGCCCGGACGTCACTTGGCGGTCCACGAGTCGAGCGAGACCTTGTCGATCCACGCGGAGCCCTCGTGGGTGAGGGCCTCGACGTCAGCATCGGCCATGAGGCGGGCGAGGGCGCGGCCGTCCACGGTCGCCTTCCAGCCGAGCTTTGCCTCCGCCTTGGACGCGTCGCCGATCAGGGCGTCGACCTCGGTGGGGCGCAGGTAGCGCTCGTCGAACTTGACGTGGTCCTCCCAGTTCAGGCCCAGGTGGGAGAAGGTCTCCTCGAGGAAGTCGCGGACGGTGATGCCCACGCCCGTCGCGAGCACAAAGTCGTCGGGCTCGTCGACCTGGAGCATGCGCCACATGCCCTCGACGTACTCCGCGGCGTAGCCCCAGTCGCGGACGGCGTCGAGGTTGCCCAGCCACAGGTCATCCTGGAGCCCGGCCTTGATGCGGGCGGCGGCGCGGGTGATCTTGCGGGTCACGAAGGTCTCGCCGCGGCGCGGGGACTCGTGGTTGAAGAGGATCCCGTTGACCGCGAACATGCCGTAGGCCTCGCGGTAGTTCTTGGTCACCCAGTACGAGTAGACCTTCGCGGCGCCGTACGGGCTGCGCGGGTAGAACGGGGTGTCCTCGTCCTGCGGCGGCGGGGTCGCTCCGAACATCTCGGAGGACGATGCCTGGTAGAAGCGCGTGTTGATGCCTGCCATGCGGACGGCCTCGAGCATGCGCATCGAGCCGACTCCGGTGGTGTCGCCGGTGTGCTCGGGCTCGTCGAAGCTCACGCGCACGTGCGACTGGGCGGCGAGGTTGTAGACCTCGTCGGGCTTGATGGCGGCGAGGAGGGACACGAGCCTGGCGCCGTCGCTCAGGTCGCCGTAGTGGAGGAAGAGCTTCGCCTGAGTCTCGTGGGGGTCCACGTAGAGGTGGTCGATGCGGCTGGTGTTGAACGTCGAGGCGCGGCGGATGAGTCCGTGAACCTCGTACCCCTTCGAGAGGAGCAGTTCCGCGAGGTAGGACCCGTCTTGTCCCGTGATGCCGGTAATGAATGCGCGCTTCATGATGCTCCCCCAGTCAGTGTGGTGCGGTCGACGGGGCCGAGTTTACCGAGGTCATGTGACACTCAAGCGACCAGGTGTCGCCGACACCGTCGAGAGCGGGCGAGTCCCCCCGGTCCGCGACGCCCCCCATCGCCGCGAACCGCCCCCCTCGGGCCCCTGTTCCCCCGGTTCCCGCCCGTCAGGCGACCCGATGCCTCTCGCGCCACATGATCCGCTCGTACTCGTAGATGCCCACGGTGTACCGGCGCCACAGCCGCTGCGGCTCGCTGAGGAAGCGGAAGGCCCACTCGAGCTTGGCGCGGCGCATCCACAGGGGTGCGACGGACTTGGTGCCGGCCACGAAGTCGAACGCGGCGCCCACGGCCGCGGTGGTGAGTCCAAGGTCCTCCGCGATACGGGTGGCCACGATGTCCTGCTTGGGCGTACCGAGTCCCACCCACACCAGGTCCGGCTTTGCGATGGCGATGCGCTCAAGGAGTTCCGGTGCACAGAGTTCCTCAGCCGTGCCGAAGGGCGGCGCCAGCCGGCCCGCGATGATCGCTCCCGGATAGCGCTGGTTGATCACGGTCACGAGGCGGGCGAGGGTCTCGTCGTCCGCGCCGTAGAAGAAGTGGCGCGTGCCGGTGAGGCGTCCCCTGTCGAGTACCGCCTCGAAGAACGACGGGCCCCTGACATGGGCATCGTCCATCCCGCCCTTCTTGGCGACGGCGTCAGCGACGGGGCGGCCGTCGGCGAAGTTCTCTCCGCTCGCGTTGAGGAGTGCTTTGTATCCCGGGTTCCGGTCGGCCAGCACGATGCACCACGTGTTGGTGAAGCGCAGGCACGTCGAGTCGTGGCGGTGGGCATGTTCGAGGGCGTCTTGGACGGCCTGGTCGAGACTCGCGGGGGCGATGCTGACGCCACCGATGGACATGCCGGGGCAATGGTCACGGTTCACCTCTACTGGGGACGAGCGCGTTCCCAGTGATCCCCCCAGGCCGCGCGACGGTGAGTGCTATGTCCGCTTTCGCGTTATTTATGCAGTTCGGACACTACACAGATGTGACATAGGTCACAAGGGGTGCGAAAGGGATATTTGGGCGACCGTCGGACGGGAGTGGCGACCGGTGGGGTCAGCGACTCGGGGGTCAGCGACGCGGGCGTCAGCGACTCGGACGGCAGTGGCGACCGGTGTGGGGTCAGCGGCCGCGCAGTCCGGTGGGCGGTGGCTAGCTGGCGACGTCGGCGACCGCGGCGTCGACCTGCTCGCCCCTCAGCCACAGAGAGACGTCGCGGACCGCGCCCCTGATCAGTGCGTAGGAGTCGTGGTACGCGCGCTGCGAGCGGCGGTAGGGGTCGGGGACGTCGTCGAGGTCGAAGCCGGCGAGCGTGTACCGGTGGGCCGCGATCGCGGACGGAAGCTCGCGGATCCGCTCCACGACCGTCGCGGACTCCAGCACGGCCCCCGTGCCTGCCGACGCGGCGAGCTCCGCCAGTGTGAACGTGCGCTTGAGTGCCGATGGCGCGATCTGCACCGCTCTTTGCCTGTGCTCGCGCGTCATGGTGATGATGAGGTCCGCCTCCTTCATCAGTTGCTCCGTGAGCAGGCGACCGCGGTGGGCGGCTCCGTCGATGTCGTCGGTGCGGAGCTCGAGGAGCATCTCCTCCGGGATGGGGGAGTCGACCATCGCGTGGGTGCCCGCGCTGCCGACCAGTGCGTGGCCCTCGAGTTCTCGGGCGAGGAGGAGCTCGGCGGCAGGTGAGCGGCAGATGTTGCCCGTGCATACGGTCAAGATGCGTGCCATGCGGTCACCCCCTGTTGGCGCTATGCCCGCCGAGCATCGGTTTGTCCGAATTGTCGGATTCCACGGCGCGGTCCGCACCCACGGTACCAGCGCCTGGCACGGATGCCGAGAGGTGGGTGCGATTCGTGCGCGCGGCTCGCCGCAGCGCGCACCCGCCCCGCCGGCACCCGCCCCGCCCCGCCCCGCGACCACCCGCCCCGCCACCCGCCCATGTTCCCGCCTCACCCACCCGCGTAGAGCGGAGGCCCGTGGGTGACGCGGCCGACCCCGCGGTGAGTTCCCGGATGGACATACTCACGTGTGATGTCGAGTGCCGCCCTGCCGCCAAGCCGTGGGGTCTGGCTCTCGTCGATGTGGGAGGGTGGGATGAACCACACCACGCCGTCGATGATGTCGATCCCCCAGCCGTCGTCGTGAATTCGATGATGGCATCGGACGCAGAGCATGATCGCGTTGTCGAGACTCGTGTGCCCCAGATGTCGGGACCACCACCTGATGTGGTGCACCACGCACCAGGCAGGTGGCGCATGACAGAATGCGCAGCCTCCATCCCGCTCTACCAGGGCAATCCTGTGCCGCTTGTCGAAGAGCCGCTGTGCGCGGCCCATGTCGAGGACCTCCGACTGGCTGTTCAGGACCAGCGGGAGGAGCTCCGCGTCCACCGCCATGTGGCGTAGCGACGCCGCCGAGAGGGGCGCGTCGAGCTGATCGCAGTCGCCCATGGAGCCCACGGAGTCGGCGACCCGCTCGCGAAGCGCAGACTCATCGATCCGCACGATCACCTGAGTCTTCACTCCGCCCGTGAAGCGGTCGCAGTCGAGTCCGTGGGTGAAGAGCATCACGAAGGCGTCCGCCATGATCTGAATCCGTGGTCGCGTGTCGCGCATCGCGGGATCCTGGTCCTGCCGACGCTGATATGCAGCCCGGACGTGCGCGTCGAGGTATGCGGTCACGGCCGCCGACGATGCCGGATCGAGGCGGGCCGTCACTACCACCATCCCCTCGTGATCCGTCTGCACGGTGACGGCTCGCTGCTCGTACTGCGCCCGCTCGCGCTCGTGCGCATCCGTGGACTGCGCGAGGCTGACGAGCCGGTCGCACGCCCGCCGCAGGTCTCGCATGCTCATGCGCAGGGCCTTCTCCAGCAGCCGAGCCTCCGTGCCCTCCCTGAGCCCCGCCGCCGAGCCAGCCAGCTTTTCGAGCGTCCGGCGTAGCAGTGCTGCCTGCTCCGCGGTGAGCCGGCCCGCCGCGAAGGCCTCGAGGATGAGCGGATAGGGCGGCGGCGCGGACGTCGAGCCCTGTGCGCTGGCGTCACGGCCCTCACCGCCAGCCCCACCGCCGCCAAACAGTTCACCTGCCTCGATGGTCTCGCGCACGCGCCTGCCGCTGCGGCCCGTCACGGTTCCCGACATGTCGGGATTGCTCTGGTGGCCGTTCTTGCGCGCATACTCCATGGGCCGATGCGCGAGCACCGTGTCCGCCATCGCGAGCGGCACCTCCGCCAGGTTGCGCACCAGCACGGCCGCGCGCTGCACTTCGACCACTTGGTCGGACGGCAGCGCGGACAGGTCGCGGCCGGCAAAGGCGCTCAGCGCCTCCACCGCGACCATCAGCCTGTCCGTCGAGAACTCCATGCTCACAGTCCATCACGCACCTCTGACATTCAGGACAAACCGGACTCCAATGCCCCCTCGCCTGTGGATAACTTCTCCCCTATAGTCGGATTTGGGTGGAAATGGCGGGGGGGGCTCGCGCCGGCCGCCCGCTGGGGAGGCCCGCTGGGGAGGCCCGCTGAGGGGAGGGCGCGTGGGTAGGGACGATGCTCGGGCTGGCGAGGATTCGCCGCGCGCCGAGTCCCCCCA
The DNA here is from genome assembly GCF_039545075.1 of Demequina sediminis. Lineage (NCBI taxonomy): Bacteria > Bacillati > Actinomycetota > Actinomycetes > Micrococcales > Demequinaceae > Demequina > Demequina sediminis. The sequence goes on from NZ_BAABRR010000010.1 coordinate 87,491, forward strand.
CGAGCCACCCCCGGCCACCCCACTCCCGGCCACCCCACCCCCCCGCCAACCGAGCAAGCGGGCGGGACTGGCCCACGGCATCGGCCTCACGCTGGCATTCCTCACGACGGCCGCGCTCCTCGTGACCGCCGCCCTGCTCGCCTACGACGCCACCCGCCTCCAGCGCGCGGCGACGGACCTCGAGACCCACGCCCAGGCCGCCCGCGACGCGCTCGAGGACCGCGACGCCCCGGCCCTCGCGCGCGAGGTCGAGGCCCTCGAGGTCGCCGCCACGGCCGCGAGCGAGTCCACCGACGGCCCCCATTGGTGGCTCGCCGCGCGCACCCCGTGGATCCGCGACCAGGCCATACCCCTGCGCACCGCGGGCGCCGCCGCCCACGCGATCGCCACCCAGGCCCTCGCGCCACTCAGCGATACCGCCGCGCGGCACGACGGCGGCCTCGACAGCATCGCGACCCTCCAGTTCGAGAACGGCCGCCTGGACCCCGCCATGCTCGAGCCCTTCAGGGAGCCCCTCGCGCAGGCCGCGCAAACCCTCCGCGACCAGCAACAACGCCTCAGGGACGCGGCGACGGAGTACACGCTGCCGCCCATCGGCGACCCGTTGGCGCGGCTCGCGGCCCAGCTCGATGACCTCGCCGCTCAGCTCCAGAACGCGCACGTGACGGCCGAGTTGCTCCCGGGAATGCTCGGCGAGCAGGGGGACCGCACGTACCTGATCGCGGTCCAGAACAACGCCGAGCCGCGCGCCACTGGCGGCATTCCTGCCTCGCTCATCGAGGTCACGGCCAGCGACGGCACGCTCACGCTCGGCGGCTTCACGCCCTCGTATACCCTCACCGGCCCCGCAGGCCACGCGACCGCGACCCTCACCGACGACGAGCTCGCGCTCTTCTCCGCCCGCATGTCCCGCTTCCCGCAAGATGCGACCTTCACCCCCGAGTTCCCGCGCGCCGCCCAGGTCCTGCTCGACTTCTGGGAGGCCGCGCACGGCACGCGCCCCGACGGTGTCCTCGCGATCGACCCGGTGGCCCTGGGATGGCTGCTGGACGATGCCCCCGTCACCCAGGTGCCCCCCTTCGAGATCGCGGGGGACACGTTGGCAAGCATCATGCTCGCCGACGCGTACCTAGCCTTCCCCGACCCTGGCGACTCGGACGCGTTCTTTGCCAGGGCATCGTCCGCGTTGTTTGAGACCCTCCTCGAGGAGGGACCGTCCGCGGACGGGATCGACCGCGCGATCGAGGGCGGGCGCCTCATGCTCTATTCGGACCGTCCGGCAGAGCAGGAGCTGCTCGCGACTACACCGCTAGGTGGCACGTTCCTGTCTCGAACGGACGCGCTCGGCGTGTTCCTCAACGATGGCTCGGGCTCGAAGATCGGCTACTACGTCGACACCGCTGTGACGCTCACGGACCACCTCTGCACGGACGGCCGGCTCGCCGCGCAGACCCTCGAGATCACCCTCACGCACACCTTCGATGGGGACCTGGCGGCGCTCCCCAGCTATGTGAGCGGCGGCGGCAACTTCGTGCCGGACGGCGAGTTTCACGCGAATGTGCTGGTCTACCCGTCGGCGGGGATGGGGGTGACGGCCATGACGCGCGACGGCGAGCCCGGTTTCCTCGCCCCGCACACCCACGATGGCCGACCGATGTCCCAGGCGCGAGTCGACCTGGCGCCGGGCGGGTCCACCACGCTGACCTATGACCTGACGGCCACCGCGGTCGCCGCGCCGCCCACGCTAGTCCTCACCCCCGGCCCGCGTGAGGCCACCGCCGACCGCGTCACCGAGGCGGCCGCGGGCTGTTAGCGACCGGCCTGCTAGCGACCCCGCACCCAGCTCGCGACGTCTCCCACCATCTCGCGCAGCAGCAAGTACGCGATGCGATACGTGGTCTGGTCGTGGCCCATGGGATCGGGGATGTCGGTCGAGTCTGCCTCGTCGACGACGGCCAGATGGAGCGCCGCGACGCGCGGGACATCGAGGATCCGGTCCCTCACCGAGTCGCCCCGCAGCACCGCGCCCGCACGCGCCACGGCCGCGAGGTCGCCCAGGACAAAGGCGCGGTCGGCGGCGCCCGGAGCGAGAGGCTCCACGTAGCGCAGCTGTCTGCGCGACGCCGTGAAGATCAGGCCCGCGTCCTCGAGCATCCCGCGCGTGAGAGACCTTGCGCGGTGCCGCTTGGCATCCACGCCGTCCCGCTTGAGCTCGATGCGCATGTTGCGCGGCATCACGGCGCCCTCGCGCGCATGCGTGCCAGCGCTCGTGACGCGCGCCTCCTGCCCCAGATGGGCGCGCAACAGGATCTCCGCGACGGGTGAGCGACAGACGTTCCCCGTGCAGACGGCAAGGATGTCGGTCACGGTGCCCCCCATGACGGTGCCCTCGGTCGGCGCTTTCGCGCCATCCTGCCAGCCACGGGCGTGCTTGGGAAGGGAGGGAGGCGCGCCCGGTGCGCCGGTGCAGCAGGCTACGGTGGCGGGTTCTAGGGAGGGACGATGCCCGCCACGCGGCCGAGCACGGCCGGTCCGTCGCCATTTCCGACGCACGCTCGCGATTCGTGAATCACCCTGGCGTCAGCGTGGTCGCGCTCCGCTCCCGAGCACCCTCACTCCCGCGAGGCGAGCCACTCCTCGAACTCGGCGGCGGGCATCGGCCGTCCGAAGAGGAAGCCCTGGGCGTACTCGGCCCCCAACTCGCGCAGACGGGTTGCCTGCTCGGGGGTCTCGACGCCCTCGGCGATGGTCGCGAGTCCAAAGTTCTGAGCGAGCGCCACGATGGTCGACACCAGGTCGCGGTCGGGCTTGCTGGTTTCCATCTGGTCCACGAAGGAGCGGTCGACCTTGACGTAGTCGACCGGGAAGTCCTTGAGGTAGCGCAGCGACGAGTACCCCGTGCCGAAGTCGTCGATCGCGATCCGCACGCCAATCCCGGCAAAGCGGTGGAGCTGGTCCACGACGATCTCGGACTGGGACGCGATCGACTCGGTGATCTCGAGCACGAGCGACTCCGGAGAGATCCCCGCGAGCTCGATGGCCGCCTCGAGGTGGTGGGCGAACTCGATGTCGTAGAACTGGTCGACAGAGATGTTGACGGATATGAGGATGTCCCCCAGCCCGGCGTCGCGCCACCGTGCCACCTGGGGTTGGTACGCGAGCGAGAGTTCGCGGTTCGACATCGCACTCCGCAGGGCGAGCTCCATGCGCTGGCCGCGCGCCTCCTCCTGGCCGGAGAGTTCGTGGTGCAGTGCCACGCGCCGCCGTCCCACCTGTTTGGCGGCCAACATGGCGGAGTCGGCCCTGCGCAGCAGCGTCTCGGGATCCGTGCCGTCGGCGGTGATGATGGCGGTCTCGTACTGCACGGTCTGACCCTGGGCCACGCGCCCAAAGTGCGCGGCGGTCTCCTCGATGCGGTCCGCCGCGATGAACGGCAGAAAGTTCTTGCCCACGACCTCGTCGGGCGAATACCCCATGAGTTGCGCGGTGGCATTGTTGGCGTACATGACCTTGCCGTCGATGTCGATGGTCGACACGGCGTCGACGTTGTCCTCGTAGAGCGAGCGGTAGCGCTCCTCGCTCTCGCAGAGCTTCAGCTCCATCTGGCGGCGGTCGGTGATGTCGCGCGCGCGTCCAAAGATGCCCACCACCAGGCCGTCTTCGATGTAGGGGCGGGCCAGCACATCGAGCAGGACCACGCGGTCGTCACTGGTGATGAGCCTGGCCTCGAATTGCTCGACGGAGCGGTGCAGGACGCGTGTGAGGCGCGCGTCGAGGTCCGCCAGGTCATCGGGGTGGACGCGCATCCGGTGGTCGCGGCCGACGATGAGGTCCCGCGGGAAGCCGACCTCGACGCGCCGGCCTCATTGATATCGATCACGGTGCCTGCGGTGTCGAGCACGTACGTCATGTCGGGGCTGTCGTTGACCAGCCGCCGGAACTGCTCGCGCGTGGTGCGCAACGCCCGTGTGAGCGCGTTGGCATCCAGTTCGCGGGAGGAGACGATGCGCAGGGAGGGGTCCTCCCCCGCAGGAGCCACGGTGAGGAGCACTTGGGTGGAGCGGCCCAGGGGCTCGCGTGTCTCTGCTTCGACGCGCACGGGCTGGGCGGCCTGGTCCGCGTCGAGCGGCATCGCGTCGAAGTCGGCGTGATAGAACCGGCGCAGGTCCTGGCCACGAGCCGCTGAGGGGGCCACCGCGAACAGTTCGGCAAAGGCGCCGTTGACGGACACGATTTCCCAGCCGGCAGACCCGGTGCTGGTGTTGCGCACGCGTGCGGTCGCGACAGGGACCGGCAGGTGTGCGATCACGTCCTCGATGCGGGGGGCGTCTCCGGCCTCGTCGAGAGTTCGGGTGCTATGCATGCTCAACGTCCGTGCCCTCCCTCTTGGCTCGGTACATCGCCTGATCCGCGGCGCGCAGCAGATTTTCGAAGCTCTCCGATGCTGATCCCATGGCTACGCCAGCGGACACGCCGATCGAGAACTCCTGACCGTCGATGTCGAGCGGGGCGACCAGGGCTTCGACCAGACGCGCGGCGATCGCGTGCGCCTCCTTCGGTTCCACGTCGCGGCACAGCACCACGAACTCGTCTCCCGCGAGCCGGGCCGGCAGGTCGCGGTCACGCGTGACGCCCGCGATGCGCCGGCCGAGCGCGGCGAGCACGGCATCGCCGACGTCGTGACCGTAGTCGTCGTTGACGTCCTTGAAATCGTCGAGGTCGAGGAAGATGGCCGCGACGCGTGACCGGCGGGTGGAGGACAGCCGCGCACCGAACTCTTCGAGGTAGCGCCTATTGGGAAGGCCGGTGAGCGTGTCGTAGCGCGCCAGGTCCGCGAGGTGGGCGTTCTTGCGCGCGGTGACCGCGGCGCGAATGTCCTCGCCCAGGTCCAGCGCCTCCTCCGCGGCGCGTGCCCACGGCAGGGAACGTCCGGCAACGGTTTCGCGCCACAGCGCGAACTCGCGGCGCGGGGACACGGGGGTGCTCCGGTTGGCACGCGTCTGTTCGCCCAACCAGTGGACGTCGCGTTCGGCTTCCCGACGCATGAAGACCAGCATGTCGTGCGTCTCGCCGTGCTGGGGGTCGCTCAAGGGGAGGTAGATCACGCCGGCGACGCCGGGGATCTCGGCGTATGCGGAGGGGAACTCCTCGGCGAGCGCGTCCGTCACCACGGGATCGTCTCCCGCGTCTGTGCGGCCCGCCGCGAAGGCCTTCGCGGCGGCCGCGAGCGCCTCGCGCGGCGGCACCGCGCCGTCAGAGCGTTCCTCCTCCCCGATCTTCAGGTACACGCCGTCACAGGGGACCATCTCGCGCAACAGGCCCACGGCATCGTCCATCACCCCGTCAAGGGGGGCGGTGCCGTAGAACGGCGCCACAAGCTCCGCGCGCTTGAGACGCAGGGAGATTTGGCGCTCAAGCCGCGCGATCCGGCGGGTGGACTCGATGCGTGCGGAGAGCAGGCGTGCGACCACTTCGAGTTGGCGCCGCACGGGACGCGGGAGGTGGCGCGGGCTCCGGTGTGAGCAGATGATCATGCCGGTGAGGCGATCGCCGTCGGTCATGCTCAGTGACACGGTGGCCACTTGGCCCATGTTGCGCATGAACTCGAGGTGGTGGGCCGCGGGGACGCGCAGGTCCGTGGAGGTGAGGTCAACGGGCTCGTGTTCACCCTGGAGGTAGCGCATGGGAGACACGGGCGCGATCGCGTCGACAATGCTCCGGGACAGCTTGCGCACGTACAGCTTTCTCGCCTGCGGCGGGATGTCCGATGCCGGGAAATGCAGGCCCGTGTACGGGTCCATGCCTGGTTCGTGCTCGTCCGCGATGATCAGGCCGCGGCCGTCGTCCAGGAACCTGTTGATGGTCACGCGATCGAACCCGGTCAGCACCTTGATCTCGGCGGCGGCGGCGTGGACCAACTGGTCGGGGTCGGTGATCGAGGCCAGACGATGGATGGCGTCCAGCGCTCCTGCGACGGTCGCCGCGGAATCGGCGCCGGTGGGTTCGAGCTCGACCAACAGGTGGGTGGGATGCGTGCGAACGGCCACATAGTGGGGAACGTCCTCGAGGACGATGGTGGCCTCACCCTCGCTGCCCTCGCTCACCGCGCGCGGGAGGTCGGGGTGAGCGCGGTCGAGGGTGCGGCCTAGCCAGGATGCGCGGTTGGCGCTGACGGCGTTGATGACGCCGCTCAGGGGAGAGACGCGGAGCACCGCGCCGATGCTTTGGACCTCATCGATGGTGTGGAGGGGGATCGCCCCGCACTCGCGGTGACGGCGGCGTTCGTCCTCGCTGAGGTGGGGCCGGTCCGCGCGGGGACGCGCGAGGGGTGGCTCCGCCGTGTGCGGCGTCTGCTGCACGGTGTCCTCCCCAGGTCAACATCGAGTGGTGGCCAGAGTGTAAGCACCACTTGTCACGCTCAGCGCCCGTTGTGGCGAAGTCCACGCTGGCCGAGTGACAAGTGCCACATCTGCGGGGGTCCGGGTAGCCTGGCGGCACTGGTGAGACGTCGTCCGCCGCCACCACCACATACCCGCTGAGGAGCCGCATGACCCCGCGACCGCACGCCTCCGGCGCGCGTTGGCGCTCCGGCGCGCGCCGCCGTGCCGGCGCCCAGCACGCCAGCGGCCAGCGCCCGCGCCGCGTCTGGCCGTGGGCCGTGGGCATCCCAGTCCTGGCACTGATCGCGACGGGGGCGGCCTTCGCGTGGGATGGCTACCAGCTCCTGCAGTCCAAGGACGCGCTCACGCAGCACGCCGCCGCCGCGCAGGACGCGCTCGCGGCCCGCGACCCCAATGCGCTCACACACGAGGTCGCGGAGCTCGAGAAGGCCGCCACCACCTTCGCCGGCGCCACCGACGGCCCGCATTGGTGGCTTGCGGCCCGCACGCCGTGGGTCCGCGACCAGGCCACGCCTCTCGCGCAGGCCGGCGCCGCCGTGGAGGCCATCGCCACGGATGCGCTCGCGCCACTCGCGGACATGGGCAGCCTTGATGCGCTCGCGGTCCCTGGCTTCACCGACGGCCGCATCGACCCCCTCACGCTCGAGCCGTACAGGGACGCGCTCGCCCAGGCGGCCGCCACCCTCGAGACGCAGCAGTCCACCCTCGAGTCCCAGGACCTCACCGCCACCCTCCCGCAGATCCAGGAGCCGTTCCTCGAGCTGCGCACGCAAGTGAACGCGGTGGCGGCGATGGTCCAGGGCGGCCACGTGGCGGCGGAGCTGCTCCCCGCGATGCTGGGCGGCGACGGACCCCGCACGTACCTGGTGATGGTCCAGAACAACGCGGAGCCGCGCACCACGGGCGGCATCCCTGGCGCCATCATCAAACTCACCGTCACCGACGGCCGGATGACCATGGGCACCTACGCCCCGGCATCGGCGCTCGTCAGTCAGGACGGCGTGGGCGGCCTCACGGAGGATGAACTCCGCATCTTCACCCGCCGCATGGAGGTCTACCCGCAGGACGTGAACTTCACGCCCGAGTTCCCGCGCTCGGCGGAGCTCATCACGCGCTTCTGGGACGCCGAATACGACCAGCAGGTCGACGGCGTGATCTCGATCGACCCCGTCGCGCTGGGCTGGATGCTCGAGGGCGCACCGGCCACGGCCGTGGGCCCGTTCGAGATCACGGGGGAGAACCTCGCGCAGGTCATGCTGCGGGACAGCTACCTCGAGTTCCCCGAGCCGGCGGAGCAGGACGCCTTCTTTGCGCGCGCCTCGGCGGAGCTGTTCGGGAGGATCGTCTCGGGGGAGGCCACGGCCCTCGCGGGGGTGGAGCGTGCCATCGAGGCGGGGCGGTTCATGCTGTGGTCCGCGCAGGGCGAGGAGCAGGCCCTCCTGGCGTCCACGCCCATCGCGGGTGGCTTCCTGGAGAGGGCCGATGCCGTGGGCGTGTTCGTCAACGACGGCTCGGGTTCGAAGATTGGGTGGTATGTCGATTCCGAGACCACGGTGACGGACCACTTCTGCTCGGATGGGTCGCTGGGCGGGCAGACCATCGAGGTCACCTACACCCATACTTTCGATGGGGACGTGGCCAGCCTTCCCGAGTACGTCTCGGGCGGAGATGTCTACGTGCCGGCGGGGGAGTTCCACGCGAACGTGCTTGTCTACCCCGCGGTGGGAATGGGTGTGGCGAATCTCACTCGGGATGGTCGGCCGGGATTCTTCAACCCGGAAGTCCATGACGGCCGGACGGTCGCGAGCACGCGCATTGTGCTCGAACCCGGACAATCCACCACGCTCGTGTTCGGACTTATCGCCACGGAGCCGTCGCTCCTGGCACCGGCCGTGGTGGAGACCCCGGGTTCGAAACCTAATGTTTACACCCGGACTGCCGATTAACTGCTAGATGGCTGTTAACATGAACGCGAATCCATGGCGGTGCAGAGAGCGCCGCACGCTGGGAGGCAAACAATGATCGCTCGTACTTTCGCATCTGTGGCGCTGGCAGGCGCCGTGGTGCTCGCACCCACCGCCGCTTTCGCGGAGACCTACCCCGCCCCTGACGACGCGCTGACGTGCTCGGCGACCGTTGTCGACCAGGGCCAGACGTTCGACTGCACGGTCGAGGGCCCCAACGGCGCCTCGGCTCAGCTGCAGACCACCACCTCGGGTGACGACGCCACCATCGCTGGCACCGTGACCTCTGCGCCCAAGACCATCGTCAACAACGTCGCGGAGTTCACCGTGACGGCGCCCGGCACCGCCGGCGTGATCGGCATCTCCGCCATCATCAACGGCGAGGCCGTCGACACCGCCTCGGTCAACGTCGCGGCCGCGACCGGTGGCACGGACGAGGAGCTCTCGAGCACCGGCTTCGAGAACGCCGGCCTGGCGATCGGTGCGGGCGTCCTGCTCGTCGCCGGCGCGACCACGGTGTTCGTGGCCGGCCGTCGCCGCGCGAACGTCAACGCGTAAGGCTCACTCGCTTTAGAGCAAAGGCCCCCCGCACCTCACGGTGCGGGGGGCCTTTGTCATTGCCGGCGGGACGATGCCGGGCTACTTCTTGCCGTCGGTCTCCGCGTAGGTGTAGCCGTAGCGGCCGTAGCCGTACGCGTCGGGCCCCTTGGTGGGCAGCATGGTGAGGACCAGGCCGGACAGCGGGGCGCCCACGGTCTCGAGTGCCGCCAGGGCGCTGTCGACCTGGTGGGCATGCGTCGATCCCGCGGCCACGATCAGCACGGTGCCGCCCACCAGGCGCGCGAGCACAGCGGCATCGGTGACGGGTAGCAGCGGGGGAGCGTCGTAGAGCACGACGTCGAACTCGGCGTTGAGGCGCGTGATCAACGTCTCCATGAGGGAGCTGCCCAGGAGCTCGCTGGGGTTGGGCGGGATCGATCCTGCCGGCAGCAGGAACAGATCGCTCCTGCCCCAGCGCTGCACGGCGTCGTAGAGCTCGACGCGGCCGATCAGGACGTCGGTGAGGCCCACGCCCGACTCGACACCCATGTAGGCGGCCATCTTGGGGCGGCGCAGGTCCGCGCCCACCAGGAGCACGCGCGCACCGGCGTCGGCGAGCGTGATCGCCAGGTTGGCGGCGGTGGTCGACTTGCCTTCGGAGGGCATGGAGGACGTGATGACAAAGCTGCGCTCGGAGCGCTCTGCGTCCAGGAACTGGAGGTTGGTGCGCAACGTGCGGAAGGACTCGGCCCGGGGGCTCATCGCGTCCTCGTGGACAATGAGCGGCCGCTGCTTGGCCTTGGGGTCGTACGCGATCCCGCCCAGCACGGGGGCGTCGGTGACCCGCTCGAGGTCGCGCTCGTTGCGCACGCGAGTATCAAGCGTCGCGCGGACAATCGCGAACCCCACCCCGAGGGCGAGGCCCAGGAGCAGGCCAAGCGCCACGTTGAGGTTCCGGTTGGGTGACGTGGGCGCCCCGGGGACCTCGGCCTGCTGCACGACGGACAAGCGCACGGGTGAGCCGGCCGCGGCATCGGTGGTCTCGATGTCCTCGACGGTGGCGATCAGCTGGTTGGCGGTCGCGGTCGCGAGCGAAGCAGCGAACACGGCGTCCGCGTCGGTCACCGTCACATCGATCACGGTGGTGTTGAGGGGCGTCGAGGCGGAGACCTGACCCCGTACCTCCGACACGGCGCGTCCCAGGCCTAGGTCGTCGATCACGGGCTGGAGCACCGCGGAGGTCTTCACCAGGTCCGAGTAGGTCTTGACGCGCTGCTGGGTGAAGGTGTTGCCCGTTGCCAGGTCCGCCACGTCGCTCGAGTTGGCCGTCGAGACAAACACCTTGGCGGAGGCTGTGTAACTCGGCGTCGACACGACGGAGAACGCGAGCCCGGCGCCGGCGCCCAGCGCCGTGAGGACCACAAGGGCGATCCAGTTCTTACGAAGGATGCGAAGGTAATCCTGCAGTTCCACGGTTCTCCTCACGCGCAGCCGTCCGGCGGCGCCCCCGCAATTGTTCCATGGCTATGTCGGCGTTTCGTGACTTTCGAGGGAGGTCCTGAACAATTGTCATAGAGCGCCGCTACTCTGGGCACCGTGACACCGGGGGACATCGCAGCGGACCAGGCGGCGCCGAGCGCCCACGCATCCATCCAGCGCATGTACGGCGCGCGCGGCTGGGCGCACAAGTATCAGGCGCGCCTTTTCCTCTCCGACACCTTTGTGGTGGCGCTGGTGATGGTCTTCGCGCACGCCGCGAGGTTCGGAAGGGACCTCTGGGCGCCCGTCGCTGGAACCGGGAATCAGACGTACGCGGTCGTCACCTTGGCCATCGGGATCCTGTGGATCATTCAGCTCGGAGTGACCGGATCGCGCGAGGCCAGGATCCTCGGACACGGTCCTCAGGAGTTTCAGCGGGTGGTGGCTGCGGGGTGGTGGACCTTCGCGATCGTCGCCATTGTGGGATTTCTCACGCAGTGGCAGATCAGCCGCGGCTACCTCCTCTTTGCGCTTCCCCTGGGCACCGTCGTGTTGCTCATCTATCGCGCGGTGTGGCGCACCTGGATCCACGCTCAGCGGGACCGCGGCGAGATGCAGGCGCAGGTGTTGGTGGTGGGTCCGCTCTTGGTCTCCGAGCAGATGGTGAGACGCCTTCATCATGCGCGGCGCGCGGGTTACAACGTCGTGGGGATCTGCACGCCGCCGGGCACCACGACCCCTGCGGTCGCTGACATCGACGGTGTGCCGGTCCTGGGTCCGCTTGACGACGGAGTAGCGCAGGCATCCGCCGCGGGTGCGGAGTTCATCCTGCTCTCGGGCAACGACGCCATGTCGTTGCGCGAGGCGCGTGCGCTGGGCTGGTCGCTCGAGGGCTCGGGAATTGGGCTCATTGTCGCCCCGTCGATGGTTGACGTGGCCGGCCCCCGCGTGAAGATGTCTCCGGTCGAGGGCTTGCCGTTGCTCCACGTGGAGGCGCCGCAGTTCTCGGGCCCCACCGTGGCGCTCAAGCTGCTCACCGACCGCATTGGTGCCGCGCTGATTCTTGCGGTGCTGGCTGTGCCGCTCGCGATCATTGCCGTGCTGGTCAAGCTCTCGAGCCCAGGGCCGGTGCTCTACCGCCAGGTGCGCGTGGGGCTCGACCACCAGCTCTTCGAGATGCTGAAGTTCCGGTCCATGTACGTGGATGCGGACGCCCGTCTGGCGGATCTGAGGGAGTCGAGTGACGGCAACGGCGTGCTGTTCAAGATGCGCGAAGACCCGCGCGTCACGCGCGTGGGCCGGGTCCTGCGGCGGTATTCGCTTGACGAGCTCCCGCAGCTGCTCAACGTGCTCAAGGGAGACATGTCGCTGGTGGGTCCCCGGCCCCCATTGCCGAGCGAAACCGAGCACTGGGACGCTCGCGTCTCGCGCAGGCAGCTGGTGCGCCCGGGCATCACGGGCCTGTGGCAGGTGAGCGGACGTAGCGACCTTTCGTGGGACGAGAGCGTCCGGTTGGACCTCTACTACACCGAGAACTGGAGCCTGGGCGGCGACGCGATGATCATCCTGCGCACCCTGTGGGCCGTCATCGCCGGTCGCGGCGCCTACTAGGGAGCTAGCTCGCGTGCTGCGACGGTGTTGAGGACCTCGCGCCAGGCGTCGATCGCCGAGTCTGCAGAGAGGTTCGCGCGCCAGTAGTCCGACCTGAGTTGGCTCATTCGCTTAGTGCGTGAGTTCAGGATCGTTCGAGTGCGTCGAGGATGGCTTGCTCCGCGTCTGGGATCTCGGGTGTGAAGGTCTGTTCGGTGCCGTTGATCGCGATGGTCGCGGATCGCAGGGGCCGTAGCTGACGGATCACGTTGCGGATCGCGAGCCCGCTTCGGGCTTGGACCTCGCGGCTGACGGCCAGTGCGGTGAACACGATCGTCAGGTGTGCCTCGATCGCGTCCCGGGTGTGGTGGAACATCGGCCGGGCGCGTAGGTCGGTCGGGTCTGCCCCAGCATCGGTTGACTCTGACCGTCACGGATCTCGGTCCGTGCTGGAAGGATGTTTCCCGTGCCCAAGCCCTATCCCGCTGAGTTCCGTCGTGATGTCGTTGCGGTCGCCCGTCGGGGCGGCTCGATCAAGCAGATCGCGAGGGACTTCGGTATCACCGAGTCGTGCCTGCGCAACTGGTTGAAGAATGCCGACGTCGAGGACGGTGTCCGTCCCGGTGTCGTGGCTGAGGAGTCGGCCCAGATGCGTGAGCTGAAGAAGCGCAACCGTCAGCTCGAGGAAGAAGTCGAGATCCTCCGCCGCGCCGCCGCGTACTTCGCGAGGTCCCTCTCCCCAAAATGACGTACCCGCTGGTCCTTGACCTTGCCGCTGACGGCCTCCCCGTCGCGGTGACCTGCCGGGTGCTGGGCTTTTCCAAGCAGGCGTTCTACAAGTGGAAAGCCAACCCGATCACGGACGCTGACCGTGATCGCGCGTACCTGATCAACGCCGCCCTCGACGTCCACGCCGACGACCCCGAGTTCGGCTACCGGTTCATCGCCGACGAACTCCACGCGCTCGGCCTCGAGGTGTCCCGCAACACGGTCCACGCGTTGTGCAAGGAAGCGGGCATCATCGCGGCCGTGCACCGCAGGAGGGGAACGGGGAAGACAGCCGGCCCGCCCGTCCACGACGACCACGTCCGACGCGTCTTCACCGCCGACGCCCCCGACCGGGTGTGGCTCACGGACATCACTGAGCACCCCACGGGCGAAGGCAAGTTGTACCTGTGCGCGTTCAAGGACGTGTTCTCGAACCGCATCGTCGGCTACTCGATGAGCGACCGGATGACGTCATCGCTGGCGGTCGCGGCGCTCGAGCAGGCCGTCGCCCGACGCACCCTGACAGGTGCTGATCTGAACGATCTGACCTGCCACTCGGACAGAGGGTCCCAAGGCGGATTCAACTGGTCGTCGCAACACCTCGATCTAGAGGTGTGTGATGGCACGTCGTCAGCAGAATGCGGATCGCGCGATCAGGCCGAAGCTCAGGTCGCCGGGGCATCCGAAGTTCCAACG